>QHXY01000019.1:0-4959 GCA_003223145.1 Acidobacteriota bacterium | reverse complement strand
CCTCATGATGAAGCTGTGGGTGTGCGGCACGACCAGGAAGTCGGTCATCCCGGGGACTTTGGCCCGCTCCACGGAGACCATCCCGTGGTCGGGGCCCGGGATGAGCCATGAGAACAAGGGATTGAGGCTGCGGTTGCCGGCGATGATGCCCAGCTCGAAATGGACCGGGCCGAGTCGCGCCGGCAGACTCTGGGAATCGGTCCCGAGGCTGCGGCGCGTGGGGCCGGCGATGCTGCGGACGACGGGGATCTTGCGCAGGAGGTCGGCCATCTCACTGCCTGCGCTCGGGGGACCGAGCATGACGACGCGACCCAGGCTCGGGAACGACCGGGTCTCGAGGTAATAGCGCAGGACGATCCCGCCGTAGGAATGGGTGACGAAATGGACGCGCACGCCGGCGGCGCCGCGGCAGGCGGCCAGCCGGGAGTCCAGAAGGTCGGCGATCGCGTCGATCGGTTTCCTGCCCGCCGAATATTTCACGTTGACGACACGGTAGCCGCCGCGCGCCAGCGCGGTCTCCAGGCGCCGCATCGAGCGCGGCGTCCGGCCGAGGCCATGCAGCAACACGACGGTTTCCCGCTGGGCCATCCGTCTCTCCGCCGCGCGCGTGGTGTTGGGTGCGACGGTGAAAAGCAGCGCGGCCAGCAAGCAGGATAGCAGTGCATTACGCAGAGGGCGACGTCTGAACCAGCCGGTCAGGCTGAACCTCGGCCGGGTCGCGGGCAGGACTTCGTGACGCACGGTGTCGCTCCTGAACAGGACGAGCGTGCCTGCGCTCGGCGGGATGTCGAGGTGGCGGTCGGCGAGGTGGAGTCTCAAATCGCCACCGTGCCCGGCGCTCCAGCCGGCGTTGAGGTAGAGCGTACACGAGATCATCCGCTCGTCCGAGGTCCCGAAGCGGTCAACGTGCGCCTCGTACCGGGCGCCGGGAGGATAGAGCGCGTAGTGAGCCTCGAACGAGATGAGACCCAGGAACAGCTCCCGGTTCAGCTGTCGGCGTCGAGCCACAGGACCTGGTCGCCCCGGACGTCCTCCCGGACGGCGTAGCCCGCGGCCCGTCCCACTCCAGCCTGGCGGAATCGCCCGGCGGCCCAGAGCCCCTCCGCGTCTTCGCGAAGGGCCCGGACCGCATCGGGTCGTAAGAACTCGGGCAGGACCGCCCAGCCTCGTGAGGCGAGATCCGCAACCGTGCGATGCAGCCGCCCCTCGATCACCTGACGCGCGGCGAGCACGTCGTCCAGCGAGATCAGCGCTCCCTCGAGAGGCATGCCGGCGGCCGCGAAAGGCTCACTCCGATGTGGTCGGATCGATCATCGTCCGGATCCGGGAGATACGGTTGGCGGGGAAGCCGCCCTGCTGGGCGTGCTTGCGCACCGCCTCCTCGTTCGGCGCGACGTAGATACAGTAGATCTTGTCGTCCGTGACGTAGCTGTGCACCCACTGGATCTGCGGGCCCATCTCACGCAGCACGCTGCAGGACTTCTGCGAGATCGCCTGCAGCTCCTTGGACGACAGCTTGCCGGCTCCCGGGATCTCCCTCTCGATCACATACTTGGGCATCGTGGCCTCCTTGGCTGACGTTCCCCGTGTCTCTCGTAACCGATCAGTCCCCGGCCTGGTACTTGAACGACACCTTCACCTTGGCGCGGTAGGCGCGGACCTTGCCCTTCTCGAGCTGCATGTCCAGGTTGGTGATCTCCGCGATGCGGAGATCGCGCAGGCTCTTCGAAGCCGTGGCCACGGCGGCCGCGGCGGCCTTCTCCCACGAATCGGTGCTGGTGCCGACGAGCTCGATGACCTTGTACACGCTCTCTGCCATGTGGCTCTCCTTTGGATGTGCCAGATTACCACGCCACGTCCCGGCCTACTTCACGAACGTGCCCTGTCGCAGGTCGCGCAGCGCCTGCTCGATCTCCTCCCGCGTGTTCATCACGAACGGCCCGTAACGCGCGATCGGCTCGCGCAGCGGTTTGCCGGAGACCAGCAGAAAACGCACCGGGCTGCCTTCCGTGGCCACCTTGACGAAATCCCCGTCGCCGAGCACGGCGAGCCGCGTGTGCGAGACCAGTCCAGCGTCCCCGCCGCCGTCGGCCCCGAACCTGGCCTTGCCCTCGAAAACGTAGACGAACGCGGCGTGGCCCTTCGGGATCGGCTGCGTGAAAGTCGAGCGCGGCGGCACCTTCACGTCGAGGTACACGGGGTCGGCGGCGATGCCGGCGACCGGCCCGGCGACCTCGCCGACCCGGCCCGTGATCACCCGGACCCGCGCGCCGCCGTCGGTCTTGATCTCGGGAATCTTCCCCGAGCGGACGTCCTGGTACCGCGGCGCGGTCATCTTGAGTTTCGCCGGCAGGTTGACCCAGAGCTGGAATCCGGCGATGCCCTCGGGGCGCACCTGCGGCATCTCCTCGTGCATGATGCCTCCCCCGGCGGTCATCCACTGGAGATCGCCCGCCCCGATGCTCCCGGAGTTCCCCAGGGTGTCCTTGTGTCGCACCTCGCCCGCCAGCACGTAGGTGACCGTCTCGATCCCCCGGTGCGGGTGCAGGGGAAACCCCGCCTTGTAGTCGTCGGCGTTCTTCGACTCGAAGTGGTCCAGCAGCAGGAACGGGTCGAGGTAATCCAATTCCTCGGTGCCGATGCTTCGCCTCAGGCGGACCCCGGCGCCCTCGATGACCGGCTGGGGCTCGATGAGGGTCTCGATCTTTCTGGGTACGGATTTCATGGTCTCTCTCCTGCGGTCCTCCTGGAATCCGGGCGCCGCACGGACGGTCTCCGACCGGAGCGCTCGGCCAGATAGTGCTGCCACATCATTCTGGCGGCCACCGACCGCAGCGGCCGCCAGGAGTCGGCGACCTTGGCGATCTGATCGGTCGCCGAACCGTCGCGCAACCGCTTCACGCTGGTGACCGCCTGGACCAGCGCGATGTCCCCCGACGGCCAGACGTCCGGCCGGCGGAGAGCCATCAAGAGGTAAATATCGGCGGTCCAGGGACCCACGCCCTTGAGCCGCGTCAGCGCGGTAGCGGCGCCCGCGTCGTCCATCTTCGCCACGGCCTGGAGGTCGATCCGGCCGTCCTGCACGGCCTCGGCGACGTCGACGCAATACACGGCCTTCTGCCGGGTGACTCCCAGCGACCGCAGACCGGCGACCCCCGTGTCCACGAATCGCTTCGGCGTGAAGGGCACGATGTCGCCGGTCAGCCGGCGGAACATCGCCCTGGCCGAGACCAGCGAGACCTGCTGCTCGAGGATGATCTGGATCAAGGTCCGGAACCCCGGCTTGCGCGCCCACATCGGCGGCGGACCGTGGACGACGAGAACACGTCGAAGGTCTCGATCCCGGGTCGCCAGGTGAGAGGCGGCCCGCCGCAGACTCCGATGCGTCAGACTGGTCACGGATGTCGCTCGCGACAGAGGGCGTTTCATCCCTGCGCCGGGCCGTGCGCCATCACGAAGACCGTCCCCGCGGCGTACACCAGAAGCGCGCCGGGAAACTCGCCCCGGAAGGCGTGCGCGACTATGGCGATCGCGAAGGTCGACAGGAGCACCACACCGCCCGCGCGCATCGCCGGTCGCCAGAGAAACAGCAGCGCCCCCAGCGCCTCGGTGCCGGCGAGAGCCAGGACGTGCCAGTGAAGACCGGCGGACGACTTCAGCCCCGAGGCGGCGAGCGCGGCGCGCGCGCTCTGCAGAAACACCACGACGCCGAGCGTGAGATAGAACGCCAGGAAGGCACGACCGAGATTCTTGCCGCGCACCGCTTCACCCTCCCGGTCCCGTGGGACCGCTCCACTGCGGCGGCGATCCGCCCTGGCCCGGAGCGCCCTTCTGGTGATCCGACTGGGCGCGGATCGCCGCGAGGCCGTAGAGCAGATACCCGATGCTGATCGCCAGGAACACCAGCCAGGACTTGGGAAGCGACGCTTTCGCGAGATCGAGCACGGTCCCCACGATGATGGACGGGGTGACCGCCAGGACGGAAATGCCCAGCAGTGCCCCGAACCCGGGACGCGGCGTGACGTCCCTCGAGAACACCATCCCGAGGCAGGCCAGACCGAGGACCTCCACGACTCGGAACAGGTAGGAGCCGGCGAGCATCATCAGGTAGACGAATGGCCCCGCGACGTATTTGGATCGACCCAGCCACAGACGCGCGATGTCGCGGTCGAAGTGCAGCTCTTCGATCCCCGACAGACTGTAGACCCTCGTCTCGTTGGCGCCCTTTTTCACCACCACCTGGTCCTTGCCGATGAACACCAGCGCGCCCGTGCGATCGAGTGGCGCGACCTGGCCGGTGGTATCGATGATGGCGAGGACTTTCTTCGTGTCGGGGTCGGTGATGTAGCAGGGCTGCTTGGCGTCGACGGACACGATCCCGTCCTTGATCACGATCGGAGGGATCTGCTCCACGAATCTGGGGCTCTGCTCATCGACCATCTTCGCCCAGCCGTTCTGCACCTGACATCCTGTCGGCAGCCAGCAGACGGCGAGAAGAAGAAGCAGATACGCGAAGGACGTGCCGCGCCAGGTTTCTGCGACTTCGCGATAAAAATCCCAGGAATAGAAGGCCAGCGCCGGCGCTTGCAGGATCGAGTGCCGTCTCATGATCATCCCTTGGCTGATTGAGCCAGGACTATACCTTCGCGGCGGGGGAGGGAGCAAGTCGATCGCCGAGGCCTTTCGTGCGTCACCTGCCGGGCGCGGCGAGGCCGGCCATGAACACACGCGTGCCCGGGTTGTAGGTCTTCCAGTCGAACCAGAAATCCTTCAGGCAGGTGACGCGCGCCAGCCGCCGTCCGGTCAGGGGCCCCGAGCTGGCCAGCCCCGAGAAGTCCCATTCGCTGCCCGTCTTGCCGTCGACGATCACCGGCGGGTCCGTCCCCGTCTTGAGGAACAACTCGAGTGTGTCCTCGCCGATCCGCCGATCGAAGCAGCGCAGCGATCGCCCATCGGGAT
>QHXY01000254.1 GCA_003223145.1 Acidobacteriota bacterium | reverse complement strand
CCGGCGGGGCCGGCCTGACGGCGGGCCAGCCCGCGGCTTGCGGGATGAGGGTCCGGGTCCCGGTGCGGGTTTCTTAAGAAGCCCAGCGGCCCTGGCCGGACCCATGATCCCGGTGTTCTTCACCGGGTCGTCCTGGCCAGTCCATCAATCCGTCCCGAAACGGGAACGGATCAGCCGCGCCTAAACCGGGCCGGCGACTGCTGTCCCATACATACGCCTGGACGTCTCAATACAGAATCGGGTGATATCCCTAAGGACCGGGGGGAATTTCCCCGGAGCAGGAGGGGCGGGCGACCTCAGTCGGCCGCCCCGCGCTTACGGTTGGACGATGCCACGGCGGATGGCGTAGCGGACCAGCCCCGCTGTCTCGTGGATGCCCAGCTTCGACATGATGCGCGTCCTGTGGGACTCGGCCGTCTTCACGCTGACTCCCAGGAGGGCCGCCACTTCCTTGGTTGTTTTCCCCTCCGCCACCAGCTGCAGAACCTCGCGCTCGCGCGGGCTCAACGGATCGGGCGGCAGATCGGACTTGTTGCGATAGGCATCGACCACCGTCTTCGAAACACCGGGGCTCAGGTAAATCGCCCCGCGCGTCACTTCCCGGATCGCCTGGATCAGATCCAGAGCGGCCTGGGTCTTCAGGACGTAGCCGCTGACACCGGCTCGAAGCGCCTCCAGGACATACGGGTCTTCGGTGTGCATGGTCAGCAGGATCGCCTTGGTCCGCGGGGAGCCGCGCAGAATGTCCCGCGCGGCGTCGAGACCGTTGAGCACCGGCATGGCGAGGTCGAGAATCGCCACATCGGGGTGGGTGGTCTCGGCCATTCGCCCGTAAACCCTGTCGTACGATCTGATGGTCGTCGGCCAGAAGGACCTGAATCGGCATCGTGCTCCTCCCAAGGAATCGTGATACGCAGCTCCGTCCCCCGTCCCGGAGCCGAGTCGATGGCGAGCCGGCCGCCCACCGCGACGAGGCGCTCGCGCATTCCGATCAATCCAAGACCCCGCTCTCCCTTCGGGGCCATCGCGGCGGCGACGTCGAATCCCCGGCCGTCGTCCTTCACCAAACAGCAGATCACGCCCGGCTCGACCGAGAACCGGATGTTCACGCGGCGGGCCAGGGCGTGCTTGGAGGCGTTCCGCAGCGCCTCCTGGACCACCCGGTACAGGGCGGTCTCGTACGCGGGCGGCAGGCGCGGCGTCCTCGGCCCCTCCACCACGATCGGTATGCCGGACCTGGACGCGACGCCCTGTGCCAGGTACTCCAGCGCCGGCAGCAGCCCGAGGTCGTCCAGGACCGTCGGGCGCAACTCGTGTGACAGCCGCCTGAGGCGCTTCTCGATCTCGTCCAACAGATCGCGAACCTTCTCGAGGCGCGCGCGGGACCGCGGCGGGAGGCCGCTGGCCGCTTCCTGCAGCGCCAGGTGGACGGTCACCAGGATCTGCCCGGCGTCGTCATGCAGGGCGTGGGCGATGCGCCGCGCTTCCTCTTCCAGCATCTGGTTCAGGCGGCGCAGCACGGTCACCGCTTCCTGGAAGCCGCGGTGCGCCATCTCGACCGACGACAGGCTCTCCCCCAGGAACCTCCCGGCGTCACCGACCGCGAGCACGCACGACTCGGACGCTTCGTGCTCCCTGAGGATCTCTTCCAGGACCTCCTGGTGCATGGCGACCAGCTCCAGCACACCGACACCGTCACCGATCGCCCGGCGCCCGATCTCGTAGGCCCGCTGCAGGGTGGCCTCGTCGGCGTGCGCGATCTGCTCGCGCTGGGCCACGATGTAGCGTTCCTTCAGCGTCCTGCGATCCGCGTCCTGCATCGCTTCACCCGGAAAGACGCGCCACCAGGACCAGCGCGTCGTCGGTTCCCCGGGAGTGCCGGGCGAGGATCTGATCGGCCAGGGGCTGCGGCCTGACCCGTGCATCCAGCCCCAGTTCGAAGCCGCTGGCGATGCCGTCGGTGGTGAAGATCAGCACGCCGGTCCCCGCGACCTCGACCCTCGCCTCCTGCAGGCCGGGCAGTCGCGCACCGACGACGCCGAGTCGCAGCAGCAGACGCTCGGGAACAGGACGCTTGTCGGAGTCGGGCCGGAGCAGAAGCCCCTCGACGTTGCCCACGCCGAGCCAGGTGACCGCCTTCTGTTTCGCGTCCCAGCGCGCCAGGCTCAGCGCCACGCCGCGCGTCCGGATCAGGCTGTGATGGCAGCGCTCCATGATCTCAATCAGGGAGAGCCCGGCGTGATGCTCCGCCGTCCGGACCGCCAGGTCCGCCGCCAGGGCCGCCTCGTGGCCGTGCCCCAGCCCATCCGCCGCGGCGAAGAGGGCGCCGTCGGGAAGCGGCTTGACCAGGTGCCGATCCCCCGATTCGTCCTGTCCGGCCAGGGTCCGCGCGGCGGCCCCCCATTCGATCCGCGTGCCGCTCATGGCTTCCATTTCGCCGTCGTGACCGTCGTGCCCTTGCCCACCCGGGAGACGATCTCGAAGTCGTCCATCAGCCGCCTCACCCCGGGCAGCCCCAGCCCAAGGCTGCCGGACGTGGAATAGCCGACGTCCATGGCTCGATTGATGTCGGGGATGCCGGGACCCTGGTCGCGCGCGACGACCGAGAGTCCCTGCCGTCCGTTGTTCTCGATGATGCCGAGCGTCAGCTCGCCCTTCTTCGCGTACAGAAGGATGTTGCGAGCCAGCTCCGAGATCGCCGTGGCGATCACGGTGAGGTTGCTGTTCGAGAAGCCGAGCTGTTGCGCGAGGGTGCGCCCGCGCTGGCGCGCCGTCACGATGTCGTGGTCCGACTGGATCGGAACCCGCGTTTCTTCCTTCAATGGAGACAAACCTCACACAGATGGCCGGTCCGCCCTGGGGGCGGATCGATGAATCCCCTCGCGCATCAGCCAGAAGCGCCCACATGACCGCCGAGCTTCTTCACCCCCCGATCCAGGAAGGTGAGTCCCTCCTCCAAGTCGAGCGCCGTGGCCACCCCCTCGAGGGTCAGGCCGAGCTGCACCATCGTGAAGGCGACCTCGGGCTGGATTCCGACGATGACGGTTTCGGCGCCGCGCAGTCGGATCATGTGGGCGATGTCACGCAGCGTGCGCGAGGCGAAGGAGTCCATCACGTCCATGGCGGTGACGTCGACGATCACGCCCCGCGATCGATACTTGCCGACCATCAGAACCAGCGCGTTCCTCAGCTCGAGCAACTCGGCGTCTGTGAGCGCGGACTGCACGCTGGCGATCAGATACGGACCCTGCTTGAGGATCGGGACGGCCACGGTGGGCCCCCTTTCATTCGGACGGTACGACCTTCTCGACCGGGCCGACCTTGTAGCCCAGAAGCCGTTCGGCTTCCTCGATGCCGCCCTGCAGGTCCCCGACGGTGTTCATCTTGGTCAGGTCGACTCCGATGTTCACCAGGGTCTGCGCGATCTCGGGGGAGAGGCCCGTGACGATGACCGTAGCGCCGAGGAGCCGCGAGGCCTCGACCGTCAGGACCAGGTGGTTCGCCACGTTGGAGTCCATCGCGGCGACCCCGGTGATGTCGATGACGACGACCCTGGCCCGGTTCGTCCGGATGCCGCGCAGCAGTTGCTCGGTGAGCTGGCGGGCCCGCTGGGGATCGATGACTCCGATGATCGGCAGAATCAGAAGACGCTCCCGCACCTGCAGGACAGGCGTCGACAGCTCGCGGATCGCCTCCTGCTGCTCGCGGATGGTGCGCTCGCGCTCCTGCACGAAGCCGACGGCCACGGTGATGGCGATGCGGTTGGCGGCGGGTTCGTACGCGTCCAGGATTCGGTTGAGCTTGTCGAAGTCGGCGTGATACCGACCGAACAGCGATCGCGCCAGCACGTCGCGGAGCAGCAGCACGATACCGACGACCTCGTCCGTCTGCACGCCCCGCGGGATGATGCGCTCGGACAGGTTCCGGGCGTACGCCTGCAGCGCCTCGAACGTCCCGGTCTCAAGGGCCTCGACGTAATTGTCGTAAACCGAAGTCGCCTCGGCGAAGATCTCTTCCTTCGTCATCGCCGTCAGCAGCTTCGCCTCGGTGATGCGCTGCGCCCACTCCTCTCGCAGCTGCGTCCGGTGCTGCCGCAGGTGCGTGACGAGTTCGCGCAGGAGCGTCGTGGTCGATTCTGTCTGCACCTGTTCCAGATTCACCTGATCTCGTCCCCCCTTCATCGAAAGACCTCCTCCCGCGGGCGCCGGCGCTGGCCCGAGGATCGCTGAATATCAGAACTCATGGCTGAAAGAGAATTATCTTAGCACTTGCGCCCCGGGGTCTGTCGACCGTGGCTGCCGGCGGCCATCCCCTCGCAGGTGACCTCCTCAAAGGCCCGCCAGTCGGGCATGTCCATACATTCTTGGCCATGAATACCCTGATGATGGGACGTCTGCTATCAGGTATTCACCTGAATGACCCTGTGGATAAACCCTCATCTGAGTACGTCCGGGATGAGTCCGCTATCAGTCTCCGGCATCGGGTGATTTTCTGATCGAAATCAGGGGTTTTCCGTTGACGAAATCAGGAACTCCCCCTGGACTGGAAATCCAAGTCTAGTTCCCCCGTTGGACCTGCCGGGGCCGGCGCCCTGGCATCCCTGCTGCTCTTAGGGGTCCTGCAAGGTTCAAGAGCGGAGACCCTTTTCCCGAAGGCGCGGGCCCGTCGCGAGACGGGAACGCAAAGCCGTGGGTCAGGACCCTGTCCTGTCAGCCCGGCCGCCGAAGGGAGGGGAGAATCGAGGATTCACCCGGGGACTGGTGAACCTCCGTGTGAGGAGGACATCCTTGTCGAGGAACTCCGGTTCCCGGGTTTGTTCCCTGCGTCTTCTGCTTCCGTCCATCGCTGAGCGACTTCGGGATGGCCACCTCACCCGTGGCGGTGGGCCTCCCCGGCAGCGGGAGTCACGATTTGGAAAGCGATGAAGTCGATTCTCGTAATCTAAAGGCCTGAATCCGGCTGTATTTTTGCCTTAGGGTGAAAGCCTTAGGTCTCACCGCGACCATCTTGAGCCTTATGCAGTTCGAGTCCTAGCCTCGCTTTCAGAATCCTGCTGGCATACACATTGCTTCCACAGATACTCGCAAGCCAACATTGCGAGGACCCCTTTTCCGATAAGGGCAAACCCGTCGTGAGGCGGGGACGCAAAGCCACGGGTCAGGAGTCGTCCTGACAGCCGGGTTACCGAAGAAACGGGAATTCTGAGAGTCCACTCTGGAACGGGTGGTCCTCCGCGTGGGGAGGGCTATCCGTGCTCAGAGACTGTTTGTCGTCCGTCCACAAGTCGTGTCTTGTCGGGCTGACGTCGGTCGCGGTCCTGTTGCTGTGCGCGGGCCACATCTACTCCCAGACGACCAGCACCGATGCGTCGGTCGTCCCGGGCGGGTTCGTCGAGACCGCCACCACCGGCGTGCTGCGCCCTCGGCTGAGCCTGCCTCTGCTGCAGGCGCTGCTGCCGGCGCGCGGCCCCTTCACCTTCCCCGCTCCCTACAACACCTCCGCCGTCCGCATCACCAACGCCACCGACTGTGGCGGCACCGACTGCGTCGACGCGGTCGGCTACTCCTACTGGCGCAACATCAACAATCACACCGGCAGCAACC
>QHXY01000249.1 GCA_003223145.1 Acidobacteriota bacterium | reverse complement strand
CCCCGCCTCGACCCGGCCCGATGTGCTGGCGGCGAAGACGTTCGTCGAATCCCGCGGCGCCATGAGGGAGCGCCCGTGAGACCCTCCGCCCGTCTGATGCTGGCGGCCGGACTCCTCGCAGCGCACGCATTCCACTGCGAGGTCCGGGCCGCCGGAGATCCCACGGCGGAGGTCGCCGCGGCGATCGACCAGTTGCGTGGGATTCACCTCGCCGGAATGACCGCCGCGCAGAAGACCGCCCTCGGGCTGCGGCTCGACAAGGCCTGGGACACCCTGTTCGATCACCCTGACGCCGCCAAGAAAGCGACCCTCGACATCCTGGCGAACGAGCCCGACGACAACTTCCTGATCGTCGACCTGGCTCACCTGCTGACGGTCCTCGATCCAAAGTCTCTCGGTCCCGCCGCCGCGGGGCTTTCCAGGGCCGACGTGACCGCCCACCCCGGAGGAACCTTCCATGCCGCGGCCAACATGGCGGCGCTCCACTGCGGCGCCTGCCTGCCCGCGGTCCTGCGGATCCTCGAGATCAAGGACGCCGACACCTATATCGTCGAGCACGCCCTGCCGATCGACCAGAACCTGATGCTCATCTTCACGGTCGGTCAGTACGGCGAGGACGCGGTCGCCCCTGTCATCGCGAAGCTCTCTTCAGAAAAATGCGTGGTGAGGAGCAATGCCGCGCTCGCGCTCGGGCTCCTGCAACCCCAGTCGATTGCCGGAGAGATCCGCACGATCGCCGCCGGCGACGCCTGCGACGACGCACGCGCCAGCGCCTGGGTCGCTTTGGGTCTGCTGGACGACCCTCTGCTGGTGGCCGCCGCCACGAAACGCCTGGCAGCCACGCCGCCCGCATCGAGGGTCGAGCGCCTGGGGATCGCGCACGGACTCGGCTCGACGTTCTCCCTGACCGCCAGAGGGCCGCTCCGGACGCTGGCGGCCGACTCCGACCCGGCCGTCGCAGCGGCCGCGAAGCAGGCCCTGCGCGGATTGGACGAGCTGGAGGTGCGGCTGGAACAGGTGAAGAAACAGCGCATCGGCGCCTCGTCGCGCAAGCGCTCGAAGATGATCCGCCGGCTCGAGAAGGCGGTCAGCGTCGGCCGCATCGATCTCGACGAGGGACCGGACGACCTGTTGTCGACGCTGACCAGCGCCGACATTCCGCTGCTCAACCGCGCCCGCGCCGCGGTGCTCAATCGCCTCTCGGACGAGTGTCTCCGCGAGTACTACCCCCTGACCTACGCCGTCCGCGCCCTGCGCCGCCAGATCGCCCCGACCGCCGAGCCGCTCCCGTAAGCTTCGGTGTACCATGCGCGAGGCTGCGCGCCGGGAGACCACGATGGCCATGAGCGAGGAAGTCCACGAAGGATCGTGCTGCTGCGGCCGTGTGCGCTTCAGGATGCAGGGGCCCTTCGGCACCTTCAGCCACTGTCACTGCACCGACTGCCGCAAGAGCCACGGGGCCGCCTTCGCCACGTACATCGGGGTCGGCCGGGCGCGCTTCGGCTTTCTCCAGGGTGAGGGAGAGGTCGGCAGCTTCACGACGGCAACCGGCACGCGGCGGGGCTTCTGCCGCAACTGCGGCTCGAGTCTCACCGGCACCGTGGCGAGCGAGCCGGACATGATCTACATCGCCGCCGGGACTCTCGACACGCCGCTGCGTCTGAAGCCGGAGTACCACATCTTCATCCGCAGCCAGGTCCCCTGGCTCGATCTCCAGGATGGTCTGCCGCAGCACCGGGAGTTCGCGGAATAGCGAGTCGGCGTCGCGCCCGGGCCCCCTTACATCGTCTGGTCGGACGAGCGATCGCGCAGGCAGAGTCGCACGAAGTTGTCGAGCAGGCGCCGCGACGGGATCGGGTCGAATCGCTCCAGACCCGCCAGCAGCCGTTCGACGTGGCCTTCGGCGGCGCGGCCGTGCTCCCGTGCGTCCGCTTCGAGACGTTCGCGTCGCAGCCGGATCAGCTCCCGCAGGATGCCGGTGGTCGCTTCGGGGTGGAACTGCACGCCCCAGATGTTCTCGGCGGCGCGGAACGCCTGGATCGGGGCGCTGTCGTTTCCGGCGAGCAGGACGCCGCCCGGTGGCAAGGTCTCGACCCGGTCTTCGTGCGTGGCCAGAACCGGCAGCGGCGTGGGCAGCCCTTCGAACAGCGGGTCGAGCCGGGCCGCGGTGGTCAGCGCGACCTCGACCGCGCCGATCTCCCAGCCCGCCGGGCTCTGCACGACGCGGCCGCCGCGCGCCCGGGCGAGCATCTGGCAGCCGAGGCAGACGCACAGGAACGGCACGCCCAGGTGCTCGGCCCGCCGCAGGAGGGCGCCGAGCGCCTCCATCCACGGCTCGGGTCGCAGGATCGACTTGACCGAGCCGGTGACGATGACCCCGGCGTGCGGCGAGGGGTCCGGGATCGCCGAGACGGTGGCGTCGCAGAGATCGAACGCCAGGTCGTGCCCGGCCAGGGCGTCACGGAACCAGCGGTCGTAGTCGCCGTGGCTCCTTTGCACCTCGAGCGCGGTCGAGCCGGTCCGGACGATCAGGATGCGCGGCAGCGCCCCCAGGAGCGTGGGCGGGATACCGCGCGCCGGAGCGGTCTGCGGCCCCACCGCCCCCGACTGCCGGGCGCTGCGTGCCGAGAACCGGAGCTCGTTGTGCATCGATGTGGAGTCCCGTGCGCGACGCGCATGATGTTGTGACGGGATGATAGATGAGGGCCGGGACCGGTGCAAGGGTCTTCGGGAGGCATGTTCTGGAGGCGCTCGTCAGCGCCGCCCGCTTGACATCCGCCCCCGTCAGCTTGATAATTAGATGCTTGTCTAAATAAGAGACCCGGGACCGATGGCCTCAAACCAGATCTTCAAGGCCCTGGCTGACCCGACCCGCAGGGAGATCCTGCGGCTGCTGGGGCGGCGGGAGATGACCGCCGGGGCGCTGGCGGATCGGTTCGACATGACGAAGCCCACCATGTCGCACCATTTCTCGGTGCTCCGGGACGCCGGGCTGCTCACCAGCCGCCGCGAAGGGCAGCAGATCATCTATTCGGTCAAAACGGAAGACATGGGAGGGAATCGCCATGAGCCGCCCGCATTATCTCATCGCAGTTATTCTGATGGTCGCGGCCCTCGGCGCGTCGCTGGTGCTCTACGAGCGTCTGCCCGCGACCATCCCGCTGCACTGGAATCTGCACGGTCAGGTCGACGGTTACGGCGCCAAGGAGTGGGCGGTCTTCGCTCTGCCCTCATTGATGGCGGCCCTGCTGGTCCTCTACCGTCTTCTGCCTTGGCTGTCGCCGCGACACTTCGAGGTCGACACGTTCCGCCTGACCTGCGACTTCCTGATGGTCCTGTCGGTCGCGCTTCTCGGGTACGTGCACGCGCTCAGCCTGTGGGCCGCGGTCTCGGGCACGGCCGATGTCGCCCGCCCGCTGCTCGCCGGCATCTTTCTGTTCTTCGCGCTTCTCGGCAACGTCCTGGGAAAGGTGCGGCGGAATTTCTGGATCGGGGTGCGGACGCCCTGGACCCTGGCGAGCGAGCGCGTCTGGATCGACACGCACCGGTTCTCCGCTCGCCTCTTCGTGGCGATCGGGATCGCGGGGTTCCTGGCGATTCTCGCCGGGGCGCCGATCGTCACAGCCGTCGCTCTGCTGCTTGCCTCGGTCCTGGTCTGCGTCGTCTACTCGCTGGTGCATTCCAAGCGGCTGGAGCGCCGGGGCGTGATCTGACGCGTCCCGTGCGGCCTGCCTGGGCGCTGTCTTCTCCGGGGCGGCCGGCTCAGACGGCCCGCCGGACGCCGCGTCCTCTCCAGCCGGTGCCGTTCGACTGCGCCGGGGAGTCCGTCGCGTCAGGGGAGGGATTGAGCCTCGGTTTGCCGCCAGCGGCGTGGTGTCTGGCGTATTCTCGATCTCTTCGGGGGGCGCCGTGAGTCCGCTGTGGTGCCGCGCTCTGCGCGAACCCGGGAACGACCCGGCGCTCGATGGTGTGCCCGATCAAGGTCTCGATGCCGCGCACGTGCGGGTGGTCCTCCGGGGACACCAGCGAGATCGCGTCGCCGGTGGCGCCGGCGCGCGCCGTGCGCCCGATGCGGTGCACGTAGTCCTCAGGGACGTTCGGCAGGTCGTAGTTGACCACGTGCGCGATTCCCTCCACGTCGATGCCGCGTCCGGCGATGTCGGTGGCGACCATGACGCGGGCCCGTTTGCCCCGGAAGGCGTCGAGCGCCCGGGTGCGCTGGGCCTGGCTGCGGTTGCCGTGCAACAGCGCCACGGCGTGCCCGTGCCCTTCCAGATGGCGCGCCAGCTTGTTGGCGCCGTGCTTGGTGCGGGTGAACACCAGGGTCAAGCCGCGCGCCTCGGTCTGCAGCAGGTGCGCCAGGAGCTCGCGCTTGCGATCGGTCGCCACGGGCAGCAACGACTGCCGCACGCCGGCGGCGGGAGCCGAGCGGCGCGGCGCCACCTCGACGTTGACCGGATCGCGCAGGATCTCCTTCGCGAGGCTGCGGATGGCGTCGGGCATGGTGGCCGAGAACAGCAGGGTCTGGCGGCGGGCCGGCAGGGCGCGGACGATGCGGCGCACGTCGCGGATGAAGCCCATGTCGAGCATGCGGTCGGCCTCGTCCAGGACCAGCACCTCCAGGTTCCGGAAATCGACGTAGCCGCGTCCCATGTGGTCCAGGAGCCGTCCCGGCGTGGCCACCAGGAGGTCGACTCCCCGTCGCAGCCGGTCTTCCTGGGGACCATGGCCGACGCCGCCGTAGACCACCGCCGTTTCCAGACGCAGGTGGCGGCCATAGTCCCGCAGCGACTCGGCGACTTGCAGCGCCAGCTCGCGCGTGGGCGTCAGGATGAGCGCCCTGAGGCGGCCGCGGGTTCCGGCGCGCAGGCGGTGCAGGATCGGCAGGGTGAAGGCGGCGGTCTTGCCGGTGCCCGTCTGGGCGCAGCCGATCAGATCGCGCCCGGCGAGCACGCCGGGGATGGCCCCTTTCTGGATGGGCGTCGGCGTCTCGTAACCCTGTTCGCGCACGGCGCGCTCGATCTCGTGGGCCAGACCCAGTTCGGTGAATGACACGATGGTGATTCTCCTTTCGCCGGCGCCCCTGGCGCACGGCGGTGTAATGGGCCGGCGCTCCTCGCGCCGGCGCACGGACTGTCTGTGAACCTTGGGGAAACGTCGTGGTTCTAGCTTGTCAGGCTGGAACCCGCTCCTGAGCGGGTCGACTCCGGTAGGCGAAGACTGCCTGCTCTCGGTTCAGTGACGCGGTGATCATAGGCGCATCGTGTCTGGATGTCCAGCTTTATTTCCCCGCTCACGCGTTCACCACGATCGGACGACCACGCGATTGAACGCTCCCTTCAGGCTCAGGCGGTATCCGGGGGCGCCGCCCGGGCCGCCCTCCGCGCTTCCGTCCCGCGTGGCGCGCTCCCGCCCGGCGTGACGGTCGTCCACGACGTTCAGGAATCCCTCGCGGCTGACCCGGACGGGCGTCGCGGCGGGGATTTCGAGCACCACCCGGTTGAAGGCCCCCTCGAGATCCAGACGGACGTCGGCGGTCGGCGCGCCCAGTCGCAGGCGCACGTCGTTGAGCGCCCCGGCGAGCGCGACGCGCGCCGGCGGGCTCGAGGCGGCGTCGAGTCGTGTCGTGGTGAGCGCCAGGTCGAGGTCGAGCGTCACCGGCACCGCCGTCGTCACGCCCAGCTCGCAGCGGGCGCGGCGCGCTCCCGGCAGGACGAGGGGCGTCCGGTCGTTCCAGGTGTTGGTGAGCCGCACGATGCCGGGTCCGGCGCCCTCCGAGAGCCGCACGGAGCCGCGACCGATCTCCGCCGTCCTGCCCTCCAGAAGGACGCCGCGCGGCAGGCGCCGCGACGTGAGGTCGAGCTTCGCCAGCGCCAGCCGCCCTTCGAGCGTCCAGGCGCTGACGGCGGCGGGGCGCTCGGTCCGGAGCGGGAGCCATTCCCCCGCGCTCTCCGCAGGACCGGGTCCCCGCAACGCCACGTACATCAACGTGCCAAGGAGCAGCAGCGGACCCAGAAGCACGAGCGCGGGCAAGGGGCTGCGCTCGAAAGCCAGCCGGACGCCGATGGCGACCAGGATCACCGGCCAGTACGCCAGCGCCTCGTTCCAGAACGACCAGGGCAGGACGTCCTGGGTGGTGAGGAGCATGAAGGTGCCGATCCCGAGCAGGTAGAGGCCCCGGGACACCCGCACCCAGCGGACGCCTGCGTCGGTCACGCGCTGCTCCCGCTCACTGGCTCTTCCTCGTCCGGCCGCGGGCCGCCTCCAGGATGAGCGACACGCCGATGACGATGATGATGATCGGCCACAGGTTGGCCAGCCGGGCCCAGCGCGGCCAGTACCACCAGGACAGGCGATCGAGCAGGAACAGGACGCCGAGGAGGATCAGGATCGTCCCGGCGACGACCCGGCCGCGGCCCGTGTCCACCGGCAGCCGCTGGAACTCGTCGGCCACCCGCTCACCGGCCTGGCGTACCTTCTCGACCAGGCGATCGACCGGAGCGTTCTCCTTCGCCGCGGCGCCGGAGTCGCCCGCGGTCTCGTCCTGGCGCGGCATGATCACCCAGGCGACGGCGTACGCCACCAGACCGAATCCGTTCAGGAAGGCCAGCAGGATGAACACCAGCCGGACCAGCACGGGGTCGACCCCGAAGTAGTTCCCGAACCCGGCGGCCACGCCGCCGAGGACGGCGTGCTTCTGGTCCCGAGTCAGGCGTCGCGTCATGCCCCACCTCCGTCGCGTCGTCACCGCCATCGCCGCGGTGGCTGGACGCAGGATACGACAAAGCCGCCCCTCCGCGGCGGCCGGCGACCGGCGCCGGCTCTCCGCCGCCCGGCTCATTGACGCCGGCGGCTCCCAGGAGTCATGATGCGCGCGTTTCCGCGAGGGACCGACCCTGAACGCGTGCCGTGTCTGCTCCAGCGAATCCCCCCCGGGGAGTCGCTTCTGTCCCGCGTGCGGGACGGAAAACGTTCTGCCTTCCGCGTCTCCCACGCACACCTTCGGGGCCGGAGCAGGCACCGCCCGCTCTGGCGCTTCTTCCGATTCCCGCGACTCGGCCAGCCTCGCCGCCGGCGTCATCCTCGCCGGCCGCTACCGCATCATCGGTCTGCTCGGGCGGGGCGGCATGGGCGAGGTCTACCGGGCCGACGACCTGAAGCTCGGGCAGCAGGTGGCGCTCAAATTCCTGCCCGACGATCTGGCGCGCGACCCGAGCGGGCTGCAGCGCTTCCTGAGCGAGGTCCGGCTGGCCCGGCAGGTGTCGCACCCGAACGTGTGCCGGGTCTACGACGCCGGCGAGATCGACGGGCGGCACTTCCTGACCATGGAGTACGTCGACGGCGAGGACCTGGCGTCGCTGCTGCGGCGCATCGGGCGGCTGCCGCGCGACAAGGCGGTCGAGATCGCGCGGCAGATCTGCGCCGGTCTCCACGCGGCCCACGAACGGGGCGTGCTGCATCGCGATCTGAAGCCGGCGAACGTGATGATCGACGGGCGCGGCAAGGCGCGCCTCACCGATTTCGGACTGGCGGTCCTGGCCTCCGACGTCGGTCGCGGCACCGAGGGGGCGGCCGCGCGCGCCGTCGCGGCGGGACCGGGCACGCCGGCCTACATGGCGCCGGAGCAGCTGGAGGGGCGCGATGCTTCGGCGCGCAGCGACCTCTTCGCCCTCGGGCTCGTGCTGTATGAGATGTTCACCGGCAAGCGCGCGTTCGACGCGGCCACCATGCCGGAGCTGGCGCGGCTGCACCAGGAGAGCACCCCGGCGAGCCCGAGGAACATCGTGGACGGGATCGACCCGGCCATCGAGCGCGCCATCCTCCGCTGTCTGGAGAAGGACCCGCGTCTGCGCCCGCCCTCGGCGCTGGCGGTCGCGGCGGCCCTGCCGGGGGGCGACCCCCTGGCCGCCGCGCTCGCCGCCGGGGAGACGCCGTCACCGGAGATGGTCGCCGGCGCCGCCGTCGAAGGCAGTCTGCGGCCGGCCATCGCCTGGGCCTGCCTGCTCGGCGTCCTGGCCGCCCTCGTCCTTCAGGTCGCCGTGTCGTCTCGCACCAAGGCGATAGGCCGCGCGGCTTTCGACAAGCCGCCCGACGTCCTGGCCGAGCGCGCCCGCGCCGTTCTCGCCCGTTTCGGCCACACCCGGCCTGCCGCCGACGCCCTGTTCGGGTTCGATGACAACC
>QHXY01000248.1 GCA_003223145.1 Acidobacteriota bacterium | reverse complement strand
TCCTCGGCGCCGAATACGAGATCCTGACCGATGAGATCATCAAGAGGATGCGCTTCTCGACCTCGGAGATCTTCCAGATCGGCAGGACCATCACCTCGACCTTCGGCCTGATCGACGGGGGTCGGCTGATCGCGCGATCGTCGTACGCGCGCGACATGAAGGACGTCGTGATGCGGAAGAAGCCGCCCAAGCCGCACCACGACGAGGTGGTGCGTTCGTTCGTCGCCGACCTCGAGAAGGCCCTCGCGGCAAGCCCCGCGTAGCCGGCCGCCCAGGAGCCGCCGCGCCATGCCGCCCGCCCCGCCGAGCGCCGATCGGATACGACTGGCGATCAACACGATCAAGACGCTGGCGATCGACGCCGTCGAGCAGGCGAAATCCGGCCACCCCGGCATGCCGATGGGGGCGGCCGATTACGCGTTCTACCTGTGGACCCGCCACCTGCGCTTCGACCCGAAGGCCCCGGACTGGCCCGACCGCGACCGCTTTGTCCTGTCGGCGGGCCACGGATCGATGCTCCTGTACGCGCTCCTGCATCTCAGCGGCTACGACCTGCCGCTCGAGGAGATCAGGCGATTCCGCCAGTGGGGAAGCAGCACACCGGGCCACCCGGAGCACGGCTGCGCGCCCGGGGTGGAGACCACCACCGGTCCGCTCGGCCAGGGCCTGGGCAACGCCGTCGGCATGGCGATCGCCGCCCGGATGGCCGCTGAACGCTTCAACACGCCCGACCAGGCGATCGTCTCGCACCGCATCTGGGTCATCGCCAGCGACGGCGACATGATGGAGGGCGTGGGTTCCGAGGCGGCCTCGATCGCCGGCCACCTGGCCCTCGGCAACCTGACGGTCATCTACGACGACAACCACATCACCATCGAGGGAGACACGAGGCTGGCGTTCTCCGAAGACGTCGGCCGGAGGTTCGAGGGGTATGGCTGGACCGTGCAGCGCATCGACGGCCACGATCACGCGCAGATCCAGGCGGCGCTCGGCGCGGCCGCGCGCGAGGGCAGCCGTCCGGGCCTGATCGTGGCGCGCACCCACATCGCCAATGGCAGCCCCGGCAAGCACGACAGCCCCAAGGCGCACGGCGAGCCGCTCGGTCCCGAGGAAGCGGCGGCCACCAAGAAGGCGATCGGCTGGCCGCCCGAGCCGCCGTTTCTGATCCCGGACGAGGTGCGCCGGCTGTACGGCGACCGGGCCGAGGAGGGACGCAGGGCGCGGGAGGACTGGCAGCGGCGCTTCGAGGCCTGGGGCCGGGCCCACCCCGACCGGCGTGCGCTCTGGGACCGCTACCACGAGCGCTTCGTCCCGGACGATCTGTTCGATCGGCTCGTCCAGGTGGTGATGACCGCTCCGGCGCCCGAGGCGACGCGCGTCGCCTCGGGGAAGATCCTCCAGCGGGCGGCGGAGCTGGTGCCGTCTCTCTGCGGCGGCAGCGGCGATCTGGAGCCGTCGACCAAGACCTACATCAAGGCGAGCGGTTCGATCAGCCGCGAGTCGTTTTCCGGGCGAAATTTCCACTTCGGGGTGCGTGAGCACGGCATGGGAGCGATCCTGAACGGGCTGGCGCTGCACGGCGGGCCGATCCCATTCGGGGCGACCTTCCTGATCTTCTCCGACTACATGCGCCCGCCGATCCGGCTGGCGGCGATGTCCGGGCTCCAGGTGATCTACGTGTACACGCACGACAGCGTCTTCCTCGGAGAGGACGGCCCGACCCACCAGCCTGTCGAGCAGCTGCCGGGACTGCGCCTCGTGCCGGGCCTTACGGTGCTCCGCCCCGCCGACGGCCCGGAGACCGCCATGTCCTGGACCCTGGCGCTCCGCCGCAAGGACGGGCCGACCGCGCTCGTGCTGACGCGCCAGGACCTGCCGCCGCTCCGCCGGCCGGCCGGGTTCGACCACCGGGTGATGTTCTGCGGTGGCTACGTGCTGTCCGAGACCTGTCCGCCGGGCGGGAGCGGCGGCGCGGGCGGGACCGCCCCGGTCGTGCTGGTGGCGACCGGGTCGGAGGTGGCCCCCGCCCAGCAGGCGCAGGAGATCCTGGCCACCAAGGGTGTCGCGACCCGCGTCGTCTCGATGCCGTGCCCGTCCCTGTTCCTGGAGCAGTCGGAGGAGTACCGGCGCTCCGTCCTGCCGCGCGGCGCGAGAAACGTCGTCGTCGAGGCGGCGCGGCTGCAGGGATGGGAGCGCGTCGCCGGGTGCGACGCGCTCCTGATCGGCATCGATCGGTTCGGCGCCTCCGCCCCGTGGAAGGTGATCGCCGAGAAGCTCGGCTTCACCGGGCCGCAGATCGCCGATCGGGTCACGCGCTGGCTCGGCGTGTCCTGAGCCGTGCTCTCCGCGCGCCTGCTCGAGCACGCGCCGGCCGTGTCACGGCGTCTCGCGGCGCTCGGCCGATCCCGCTTCATCGAACGGATGCGTCGCGGCGACGCATCATTGTGGGCGCGCGACGCCGCGGCGCGCCGGATCATCCGCGACCGTCTCGGCTGGCTGCGCGCTCCCGCACTCATGCTCCGCCGCCTTCCCCGCATCGAAGCCTTCGCGCGCGCCACCCGCCGGGCGGGGACCCGGCACGTCGTCCTTCTGGGGATGGGCGGATCGAGCCTGTGCGTCGAGGTGTTCGGACGCGTCTTCCCGCGGCCGGCCGGTCATCCGGACCTGATCGTCCTCGACAGCACCGTGCCGTCGGCCGTGCGGCGCGTCGAATCGCTCCTGGACCTCACAAAGACCCTGTTCGTGGTCAGCAGCAAGTCCGGCACGACGGCCGAGACCGACGCGCTGCAGTCGTACTTCTGGTCGCGGGCGAGCCGGCGGCTCGGCCGCGCCGCGGCCCGGCGCTTTGCCGCCATCACCGATCCCGGCACACCGCTGGCGGCCCTCGCGTCGTCGCGGGGCTACCGGTCTGTGTTTCTGAATCCTCCCGACATAGGCGGGCGTTACTCCGCGCTGTCGTATTTCGGACTGGTGCCGGCGGCCCTCGCCGGCATCGACACCGGCGCCCTTCTGCGCGGCGCCGGCGCGATGCACCAGGCCTGCGGCCCTGGAGTCGACGCCGCGCGCAACGCCGGTCTGGTCCTGGGCGCCGCGCTCGGCACGCTGGCGCGACGCGGGCGCGACAAGATCGTCCTGATCGTCGACCGCGGTCTCGAGCCCTACGGCCTCTGGATCGAGCAGCTCCTCGCCGAGAGCACCGGCAAGAAGGGCCGCGGACTCGTTCCGGTGGTCGCGCCGGCGGCGCCGGACGCGCGGTCGGTCGCCCTCGCCGGCCCGGACAGAGTCGGTGTCGGCGTCGTCCTGGAGGGGAGCCCCGACGCCGGACGCGTCCGGGCGATCATGACCCGGCACGCCGGGCGTGGCGCCGCAGGCGGCACGCCGCACATCATTCTCACGCTGGCGGATCGATACGAGCTTGGAGGGTCGATGCTGCAGTGGGAGATCGCCGTCGCCGTGGCCGGGATGATTCTCGGCATCAACCCGTTCGACGAGCCGAACGTCGCGGAGAGCAAGCGGAACAGCGAGGCGGCTCTGGCGGAGTTCGCCGCCACGGGCGGCTTCGAGGAGGAGACGCCCGGTCTCGAAGCCGGACGCGCGCGGATCTTCCTGAGCGGGCTGCCGTCACCGGCGCCTCGGCGGTCCGCCGAACGAACCGCCGTCGCGGCCGCCGCGCGTGCGCTCCTTTCCCGCCGCCGCCCGGGCGATTATGTCGCCCTGCTGGCGTACGTCGATCCGTTCGACCGGGCGCTCGGCCGATTGCTGGAGAGGCTGCGTGCCCGAGTCGCGTCGCGAACGGGGCTGGCGACGACCGTCGGTTATGGCCCGCGCTACCTGCACTCGACCGGACAGCTCCACAAGGGAGGGCCCGACAGCGGTCTGTTCCTGGAGGTCGTGCCTGACGATTCCGCCGACCTGTGGATTCCCGGCAGACCGCTCGGCTTCGAGACGCTCAAGCAGGCGCAGGCGCTGGGAGACTACCGATCGCTGAAGCGACGGCGCCGCCGCGCCCTGCGGCTGCGCTATCTGAGCGGCGCCCGGCGCGCTCTGCGCGCGCTGGCCGAGGCGATCGGTTCGCCCGGTCGCCCCCGCCGGGATGGCCCCGGCTCCGCGAGACGCCGGGACCATGCGAGGCGCCGCAGCAGCACCGGCCGTCCCAGCCTGGTCTGACCCGTCTTGCCGGCGCCTTGTGGCGATCGGCGGGCTCTGCTACGCTTCCTGCCTCCATGCGCGGTTTCAAGAACACCCTCAAGCCGGTGAACATCCTGCCCGCCGAGGCGGAGGAGCTGGTGCACCGCGCGACCATGAAGATCCTGCGCGAGCACGGCGTGGTGTTCGAGGACGAGCGGGCGCTCGATCTGTTTCGCAAGGCGGGACTGAGGGTGGACGACGCCGAGCAGCGCGTCTTCTTCGCCCCGGAGTTCGTCGAGCAGCAGATCAAGAAGGCGCCGGACCGGTTCACCATCCACGCGCGCCACCCCGGCAACGACGTGCTCATCGGCGGCGACAGTCTGGTGTTCGCGCCGGTGAGCGGGCCCCCGTTCGTCGTGGATCGCGAGGGCGGACGGCGCGACGGCACGCTGAAGGACCAGAACGATCTCGTACGGCTGTCGGAGGTGCTGGACGTCATGCACCACGGCTGCCCGGAGGTCGCCTGCAAGGATCTGCCGGTCGAGACCCGGCACCACGACATCCTCTACCACCAGATCCGCCTGAGCGCCAAGCGGATGATCGGGGACGCCTGGAGCGCGCTCAGGGCGCGCGATCACATCGACATGATGGCGATCGTGTTCGGCGGCCGCGAGAGGATTCTCGACCGGCCGGTGCTGACCGGCATCATCAACTCGAACAGCCCGCTGCGCTACGACTCCAACATGGCGGAGGGCCTGATCGAGTACGCCGCGGCCGGGCAGGTCAACATCATCACCCCGTTCATCATGGCGGGGGCCACCAGCCCGGTGACCCTGGCGGCCGCCGTGGCGCAGCAGAACGCCGAGTGCCTGTCGGCGATCGTCCTGGCGGAGACGGTGCGCCCGGGCGCCCCGGTCATGTACGGGTCGTTCCTGACCGGCCTGGAGATGCGCACCGGCGCGCCCGCCTTCGGCCGCCCGGAGGCGGCGCTGGGGATTCTCAGCTCGGCGCAGATGGCGCGACGCTACCGCCTGCCGTGCCGCGCCGGCGGCGTGCTGACGAACTCGAAGCTGCCCGACGCGCAGGCCGGGGTGGAGAAGATGATGATGCTCTGGCCGATTCTCCTCGGGGGAGTGCACTACGTCCTGCATGGCGCGGGGTGGCTCGACGGCGGGCTGACCGCCTCGTTCGAGGCAATGGTCCTCGACGCCGAGATGCTGGAGATGCTGCCGCGCTTCTTCGCCGGCGTCCCGGTGGACGACGAATCGCTGGCGCTGGACGTCATCGCCCACGTGGGCGCGGGCGGCCACTTTCTGGGCGAGGAGCACACCCGCAGGCACTTCAAGACCGAGTTCTACTTTCCGAACCTGGCCGACACGGAGGCCTTCGAGGCCTGGGCGAAGAAGGGCTCGAAGGATTCGTTCGCGCGGGCCGGCGAGCGCTGGAAGAAGCTCCTGGCCACCTACCAGGAACCGGTGCTCGACCCGGCGATCGACGAGGCGCTCCGCGACTTCCTCGCCCGCCGCAAGCGCGAGATCGAAGCGACGGCCGACTGAATCACACCGGCCGCCGCGGCGCTGGCCCGCGCCCTCGCCGGCGTCCCGCCGCGTAGAGCACGACCCCGCTCCCCGTGCTCAGAAGCGTCAGCCCTGCGATCTTGGCGACCGCCAGGGCCTTGTGCGGCTCGTCCTCCGCCGGGACGAACGACAGGACGATCGATACGGCGGTGGTGACGAAGCCGACCGCCCCCGCCAGGACGGCTACCGGGCGCCCGCCCGGCACGCGGATGACGTCGGGCCCGGTCGGCTCGCGCTGCAGCCGGATCATCGAGGCGAACAGGAAGAGGAAGGGGATGAGGGTGCAGATGACCGTCATGCTGACCAGGATGTCGTACGCCCCCTTGACCGTCTGTCCCGCCTGGCCGAGCAGGATGCACAGGACGATGGTGCCGGCCAGCGACAGCAGCGCGATGTGCGGCGTGCGCCATTTCGGGTGGACGCGGCCGAAGCTCTCCGGCAGGACATGATCGAGGCCGGCGACGAACGGCAGGCGGGCCACAGACGCCAGCCATGCGCCCACGCTGCCGAGGGCGCTCAGGGTGATCAGGAAGGCGGCGATCGGTGTGAATCCGGGCAGGCCGAGACGCGTGGCCGCCGCCTCGATGGCGTCGATCGGACCCTGCAGACCGCTCAGCCGGCTCGCCGGCAGGGCCACGAGCACGCCGACCGTTCCGAGGACGTACAGGAGGGTGATCAGCGGCAGGGAGGCATAAATGGCGCGCGGGATGGTCCGGCGCGAGTCCTTGATCTCCCCCCCCATGAACGAGGCCGACTCGAAGCCGGTCAGCGCGAAGGCAATGGTCGACCAGAACACCAGGTTCCTGACGCCGAGCCCCGGGGTCAGCGACTCCGGCGTGAACCGGGTCGCGGGCCCGAAACGCACCCAGGCCACCAGACCGATGGCGATGAGGGCGAGCGCCGCGGCCCATCGAGCGAGCGCGCCGATGTTGCTGATCCACTTCCCGAACTGCAGGCCGAGAAGGTTCGGCACCGTCCCGAGCGCGAGACCCACGAGCGCCGCGATGATGACGTAGGACCGGCTGCCGGACAGATGGCGCCAGCCGTCGCCTCCGATGTACAGGGCGTTCAGGGCGGCGAAATAGAGCACCCCCGGGAAGTACGGCAGGTTGCTCATCCAGTAGGTCCAGCCGGTCATGAACGCCGCGAAGTCCCCGAAGGCGCGTTTGCTCCAGACGTACATGCCTCCTTCCTGCGGGTAGCGGGACGACATCTCGACCACGGACAAGGCGAGGGGGATCGCCATGGTCAGGAACGCCAGGAACCAGACGGTGATCGAGCTCGGGCCCGCGGCCGACGCGATCGCGACCCACTGCAGGTTGACCCCGGCGGTGATGAAGTACAGGAGGACGTCGCCGAAGCCCATGGCGCGTCGCAGCTCGGGGGCCTGGGGCTGTGTATCGGTTGTTGGCTGGGACACGGCTCTCCGGGACGCCACGACGGGCGGCCGGAGTCTATGCAAGGCGCGCCGCGGGCGCAAGCACCCGGTCGCTGGGAATCGTTGTACACTCCCGGGACGTCACGCGGAGGGAGGGCCATTCTCGGCAGGATGGAACCGGGACGCCGGTCGGCGCACGGCCCGGCGGCACTTGACAGCGGGTCGTCGCATCCCTTAACTTACCTACCGGTCGGTAGGTGCACTCCGCCGCTCGAGCGCGCGGAGGACCGGTGAGGAAGCGGGCGCGGCGAGGCCGCCCGGCCCGGCAGGCGCAGATCCTGGAGACGGCCGCGCGCATCTTCTGCGAAAAGGGCTTCGACAAGGCCTCCATGGGCGATATCGCCGACGCCATGAAGCTCACGAAAGCGGGGCTCTACCATCACATCCGCAGCAAGGAGGAGCTGCTGTACGAGATCATGGCGTACGGCATGGACCTGTTCGAGCAGAAGGTGCTCAGCCGCGTGGCGGCCATCGACGATCCCCTCGAGAGACTGCGGGCGACGTTCCGCGCGCACGTGCTCCTGGTCACGCGGGATCGCCCCAAGGAGATCACGGTGATCCTGCACGAGAGCAACGCCCTGAAGGGCCGCAATCGCGACCGCATCAACACCCGCAAGAAGCGCTACGTCCGGTTCCTCGAGAAGACCTTCCGCGAGCTGGTCAGGAGCGGGGGCGCGCGCAAGGTGGATCCTTCCCTGGCCGCGTTCGCGATGCTCGGCATGATCAACTGGATCTACCAGTGGTACCGACCCGGCGGGCGGCTGGATGAAGACACGCTGGCCGACGCCCTCACCGACCTGTTCCTCGGCGGCATCCTGGGACGGCCGGCAGGGGCCCGTTGAAGACCGGGCGCGAGGTCGGCATCGCCGGCTACGGGGTCTATATCCCGGCCCCGCGCATCGACGCCCGGACGATTGCGGCCGCCTGGGGGCGCTCGCCGGACACGCGTCTGCCGGTACGCGAGAAATCGGTGCCGGCCGCCGACGAGGACACGGTGACGATGGCGATTGAGGCGGCGCGCGGCGCCCTCCGGCGCTCGCGCGCCGGCCCTTCGGCCGTCCGGGCCGTCTGGGTCGGCACGGAATCGAAGCCCTACGCCGTCAAGCCGAGCAGCACCATCGTCGCCGAGGCCATCGGGGCCACACCGTGGGTGAGCGCCGCCGACCTGGAGTTTGCCTGCAAGGCGGGATCCGAGGCGATGCAGACGGCCTGCGCCTTCGTCGGGTCGGGCATGGCGGAGTACGCCCTGGCGATCGGCATGGACGCGGCGCAGAGCAAGCCGGGCGACCACCTGGAGTTCACCGCGGCGGCGGGCGGAGCGGCGTACCTGTTCGGCCCGGCCGCGGACGCCCTGGCGCTGGTGGAGGGATCCCGCTCCTTCGTGACCGACACCCCCGATTTCTTCCGCCGCCAGCACATGCATTATCCGGAGCACGGGCATCGGTTCACCGGTGAGCCCTCCTACTTCCGGCACACCCTGGAGGCGTCGCGCGGCCTGCTCGAAGCGCTCGGACGCGTGCCCTCGGACTACCGCTGGGCGGTCTTCCACCAGCCCAACCCCAAATTCATGCGCAAGGTCGCCGCAGAGCTCGGTTTCGGCGAAGCGCAGATCGCGCCGGGTGCCGTGGTCGACCGGATCGGCAACACCTATTCGGGCGCCTCGCTCCTCGGTCTCGCGGCGTTCCTGGACGCGGCGCGGGCCGGTGACCGCATCTTCTTCTGCTCGTACGGCTCGGGGGCGGGCAGCGACGCGTTCTCGCTGGTGGCGACGGCCCGTCTCGAGGCGGCGCGCGACGCCGCGCCGTCGGTCGCGGACTACCTCGAGCGCCGCCAGCCGATCCCCGACTACGGCGCCTATCTGAGGATGACGCGCGCCATCCGCATGCTGTGAGACGGCCGGAAGCAGCGGGGTCGCACGCCGACGGCGCACCGGGGAACGGCTGCATCGCTTCGAAGGGAGAGACGTGAGGGACGTCAGCATCATCGGGGTGGGGCAGATACCGGTCGCGGAGCACTGGGACCGCTCGATCCGCGATCTGGCGGTCGAGGCGATCGCCGCGGCGCGCCAGGACGCCGGGATCGACCGGGTCGACGTCCTGTTCGTCGGCAACATGCTGTCGGGCGAGCTGGCCGGACAGGAGAACCTCGCGACACTGGTGGCCGACGCCGCGGGTCTCCTGCCGATCGAGGCGCTGAAGATCGAGGCCGCCTGCGCCTCCGGCGGCGCGGCGCTGCGCGCCGCCCACCTGGCGGTGGGATCCGGGGCGCACGACTACGCCCTGGTGGTCGGCGTCGAGAAGATGACCGACTACCTGACGGACGGCGTGACCGCAGCCCTGGCGCTGGCGGCGGATGCGGATTACGAGGCGGCGCACGGCATCACCTTCGCCGCGCTCAACGCGCTCCTCATGCGGCGCTACATGTACGAGCATCAGGCGCGCCACGAGGACTTCGCGCCGTTCTCCGTAAACGCGCACGCGAACGCGGCTCTCAACCCCCACGCCATGTACCGCCAGCCGATCACGGTGGACGACTTCGAGCGCTCGCCTTGGGTGGCGGACCCGATCAACATCCTGGACTCGGCCGGCATCTGCGACGGCGCGGCGGCCCTCCTGATCGGGCCGACCTCCGAGACGCGCCGGGCGCGCCGGCCGCCGGTGCGGATCGCGGCCTCGGCCACCGCCACCGACACGCTGGGCCTGGCCGAGCGCAAGGACCCGCTCGTCTGGGACGTGGACCTGTTCGAGCCGCACGACGCCTTCACGATCGTCTCGGTCCTGACGCTGGAGGCGTGCGGTCTTGCCGATCGCGGCAGAGCCCTGAAGCTCGCGGCGGAAGGTCGTATCGGTCTCGAGGGCGACATCCCGATCTGCACGTTCGGCGGTCTGAAGGGACGCGGCCATCCGGTCGGGGCGAGCGGCGTCTACCAGCTCGTCGAGACCGTGCTGCAGCTCCGGGGCGAGGCCGGGCCGGCGCAGGTCCGGGGAGCGACGATCGGCATGGCCCAGAGCGTCGGCGGCTCCGGCTCCGTCGCCGTCACCCACATCCTGCAGGTGTGACCGTGGAGCTGCCCCGCTATCACCGTCTGCGCGGCGCGTACTACCGGCTGGAGGGAAGCGCCTGCCCCGCCTGCCCGGGCCGCTACTTCCCGCCGCGCGCGGTCTGCCCGGCGTGCAGGACCGCGGGTCTCCGGATGTTCGCGTTCTGCGGCCGCGGCACGCTCTACTCCTTCAGCCGCGTCCTGCAGCCGCCGCGCGGGTTCGCCTCCATGGCGCCGTACGCGGTCGGTATGGTGCGGCTCGAGGAGGGGCCGCTGATCTCCTGCCAGCTCGCCGACACCGACGGCGTCGATCTGTCCATCGGCATGCCGGTGGAGATGGTGACGCGCAAGCTCCGAGACGCCGAGGAACACGGCTACATCGTCTACGGCTACAAGTTCCGGCCGCGCCTCGGAAGAGCGCGGTGAGACCGCGACCATGAGCCGCGCCGAGCGCGTCGCGGACCTCGCCGAGGTCGCCGCGCTCGTGCGCGACGGCATGACCGTCGGGCTGTCGGGTTTCTCCTATCAGAACCCGCCGATGGCGATCGTGCGCGCGCTGATCCGGCGCGGTCTGAAGGACCTGACGATCGTGTCGGGTCCGACTTCGGGGATGGAGACCGACCTGCTGATCGGCGCGGGATGCGTGCGGCGCGTGGTCAGCGCCGGCGTTGCGTTCGAGCGCGTGTCCGGCATCGCCCCGGCCTTCCGGCGGGCGGCGGAGCGGGGCGAGATCGCGGTGTGGGAATGCGACGAGTGCCTCTGGCACCTGGCGCTCAAGGCGGCGGCCTGGGGCCTGCCGTACGTCCTGTGGCGGGGCGGGGTCGGGACCAGCCTGCCCGATCTCAACCCCGATCTCGCAGAGGTCACGGAAGACGGCCGGCGCTATCTACGGGTCCCGCCGGTGCAGCCGGACATCGTCTTCCTGCACGTGGCCGAGGCGGATGCCTATGGGAACGCGCGCGCGGCGCGTCAGGCCTACCTGGGCCGGTCGTTCTCCGAGCGGGCCCTGGCGCTGGCCTGTCGCGGCCCGGTCGTCGCCACGGCCGAGCGGATCGCCCCGGACGGCGAGGTGACCGGGTCTCCGGAGAGGACGCTGGTCCGCGGGGCGCTGGTGGTCGAGACGCCCTGGGGCGCCCACCCCGGGGGGGCGAGCGGGCGCTACGTGCCGGACCTCGAGCATTACCGCGAGTACGCCGCGGCCGGCGAGGCGCGCCGGCAGGGCGACCCGGTCCCTTACCAGCGCTACCTCGAGCGCCACGTCTATGGCCCCGAGGAACACGAGGACTACGTCCGGACCATCGGTGTCGAGAGGCTGCAGGGGCTGAGGATGGGCGAGGCGTGAGCGGCGAGCCGGAGCTGGCGCGACTCCTGGCGTGCGTCGTCGCGCGCGAGCTGCGCGACGGCGAGATCGTCGCCTTCGGTTTGCATGCCGAGCTTCTGCTGGTCGCGGCGCTCCTGGCCCAGCGGCTGCACGCCCCGAACCTGACTATCCGTCACGGTCTGCGGGTCGAGCGTGGGGCCGAGATCGGACCCGCGGCCTGGACCGCCGAGCGCAGCAGCCGGTCGCACGAGCTGGTCGAATACCTGGAAGCGCATGATGCCGTGCTGGACGTGGCGAACCCGTCCTCCCCGATGCGGTTCTGCGACGTGTTTCTCGTGGGCGGCCTGCAGATCGATCAGGAGGGGAGCACCAA
>QHXY01000247.1 GCA_003223145.1 Acidobacteriota bacterium | reverse complement strand
TCTCCCCCGCCATCTCCATCGAGCAGAAGACGACCTCGCGCAACCCGCGCTCGACCGTGGGCACCGTGACCGAGATCTACGATTACCTGCGCCTGCTGTTCGCCCGGGTCGGCGTCCCGCACTGCCACAAGTGCGAGCGGCCGATCACCCGGCAGACGGTGCAGCAGATCGTCGATCAGGTCCTCGCCGTACCGGAGGGCGGCCGCATCCAGGTGCTGGCGCCGATCGTCCGCGGCCGCAAGGGCGAGTACCGCAAACAGCTCGCCGAGGCGATGAAGAAGGGGTTCGTGCGGGCCCGGGTGGACGGTCACGTCATGGAGATTGCCGACGGCATCCCGATGGACAAGAAGCGCAAGCACACCGTCGAGATCGTCGTCGACCGCCTGGTGCTCAAGCCGGACATCAAGAACCGTCTCACCGACTCGATCGAGACCTCACTCAAGATCGCCGAGGGGCTGGTGACCATCAACGTGCTCGGGGAGAAGGGCGGACGCGACCTGCTGTTCTCGGACCAGATGGCGTGCATCAACTGCGGGGTCTCGGTTCCCGAGCTGGCGCCCCGGATGTTCTCCTTCAACTCACCGTACGGGGCGTGCCCGTCGTGTGACGGGCTGGGCGCCCACCAGGAGATCGACCCGGCAAAGATCGTCACGAACCCGAGCGTCCCGGTGCGGGAGGGGGCGATCGAGGGGACGTGGGGCTACGGCCGGGCGATGCTGCACATGGCGGCCGCGGCGATCGCCCGGAAGATGCGCTTCGATCCCGACCTGCCGTTCAGCCGGCTGCCGAAGGAGGCGCAGCGCATCCTGCTGTACGGCAGCGGGGACCAGGAGTTCGACTTCGAGTACATCGAGGGACGCAACCGCTACTACTTCCGCAAGGCGTTCGAGGGCGTCATCCCGGCGATGATGCGGCGCTACCGCGGCACCGAGTCCTCCGGGCTGCGGGAGGAGATCGAGCGCTACATGTCGCTCGAGCCCTGCGGCGCCTGCGAGGGCGCCCGGCTCAAGCCGGAGTCGCTGGCGGTGAGGGTGGCCGGGCGGAGCATCGCCTGGTACACCGGTCTGACGATCCTGCGCGCCGTGAAAGAGTTCGACGAGCTGAAGCTGTCCGAGAAGGACCGCCAGATCGCCCACCAGGTCCTGAAGGAGATCCGCGAGCGCCTCGGGTTCCTGCTGAACGTCGGGCTCGGCTATCTCACCCTATCGCGCACCGCCGCGACTCTGTCGGGCGGCGAGGGGCAGCGCATCCGTCTGGCGACGCAGATCGGCTCGCGGCTGACCGGCGTGCTGTACGTCCTGGACGAGCCGTCGATCGGGCTGCACCAGCGCGACAACCGGAAGCTCCTCGACACGCTCTGCGCCATGCGCGATCTGGGGAACACCGTCATCGTCGTGGAGCACGACGAGGAGACGATCCGGGCCGCCGACCACGTCGTCGATCTGGGGCCGGGCGCCGGCGAGGACGGCGGACACGTCGTCGCCCAGGGAACGCCCGGGGAGATCGCGGCGCACGCGGCCTCGCTCACCGGCCAGTACCTGTCCGGGCGAAGGACGATCCCGATTCCAGCGCGCCGTCGCCCGCCCGCCCGGGGCAAGGAGGAGCGCGGCTGGCTGAAGGTCCTCGGGGCCGAGGAGAACAACCTGAAATCGATCGACGTGAGCTTCCCTCTCGGTCTGCTCACCTGCGTGTGCGGTGTCAGCGGCTCGGGCAAGAGCACCCTGGTGAACGAGACCCTGTACAAGGCGCTGGCGCGGGCCCTGTACCGCACGCCGATCAAGCCGGGCCGGCACCGCGGGCTGCTGGGGATCAAGGAGGTGGACAAGGTCATCGACATCGACCAGTCGCCGATCGGCCGCACGCCGCGCAGCAACCCGGCCACCTACACCGGCCTGTTCACGCCGATCCGCGAGCTGTTCTCCTCGGTGCCCGAGTCGCGCATGCGCGGCTACCAGCCCGGCAGGTTCTCGTTCAACGTCAAGGGCGGGAGCTGCGAGGCGTGCGAGGGCGACGGCATCATCAAGATCGAGATGCACTTCCTGCCGGACGTCTACGTCACATGCGAGGCCTGCAAGGGGAAGCGCTACAGCCGCGAGACCCTCGAGATCCTGTACAAGGGGAAGAGCATCGCCGACGTCCTGGGGATGGCGGTGAAGGAGGCGCTGGGGTTCTTCGAGAACGTGCCGGGCATCAGGCGCAAGCTCGAGACGCTCGACGCCGTCGGACTGTCGTACATCAAGCTCGGCCAGTCGGCGACGACGCTGTCGGGCGGCGAAGCGCAGCGCATCAAGCTGTCGAAGGAGCTGAGCCGCCGATCCACCGGCCGCACCGTTTACATCCTCGACGAGCCGACCACCGGCCTGCACTTCGAGGACGCCCGCCGCCTGCTCGAGGTTCTCAACCAGCTCGTCGACCAGGGGAACACCGTCATCGTCATCGAGCACAATCTCGACGTGGTCAAGACCGCCGACTGGATCATCGACCTCGGCCCCGAGGGCGGCGACGAGGGCGGTCTTATCGTCGCGGAGGGCCCGCCCGAAGAGATCGCGGACCATCCCGGCTCGTACACGGGTGCGTTCCTGAAGCGCATCCTGGCCCGCGCCCGGCGCGCCCGGCCAACCACCGCGCCGGCCACAGCGGTGGCCGAAGACGGCAAGACCGCCGCCCGGGCGTGACTCTGTCGCGGTTCGTCCGCTTCCCTCTCACGCGCATCGTGATCGCCTGCTGCGCTCTCGGCGGCGCCTCGTTCGGGACGCAGGTTACGCTGCTGCGCATGGGTCTCGTGCGGGCCCTCTACGATGCGGCGGCGTCGCCCTATCTGTACTCCGTCTCGACCCTGCTGGCCTTTGTGGCGTCCTACGTGGTGTACGTCCGCGTGGTGGAACGCCGATCGGTCGGCGAGCTCGCTCCGGCGAAGGGCCCGGTCGATCTGGGTGCCGGATTCCTGCTGGGGACCGGGCTGTTCACCATCACCATCGGATCGATCTGGCTGGCCGGCTGCTACGAGGTGACGGGGTTCGTTGGCATCCGGGCGGCGGCTCCGTGGCTCGTCCTCTCGCTCGCCTCGGGGTTCGCCGAGGAGATTCTCGTCCGGGGGGTCATCTTCCGGATCACCGAAGAAGGATTGGGGACCTGGATCGCTCTCGCGATCTCCTCCCTGCTGTTCGGAATGGCGCACATCCACAATCCGGGCGCCACCGTCCTGAGCGGGCTGGCCGTCGCTCTCGAGGCCGGCGTCCTGCTGGCGGCCGGCTTCGTGCTCACCCGGCGGCTCTGGCTTCCCATCGGCCTGCACGCCGGGTGGAACTTCGTGCAGGGAGGCGTCTTTGGAGTGGCCGTTTCGGGCTTCCAGTTCGGCGGCATCCTGAAGTCCGGTCTTCATGGACCGGAGATCCTATCGGGGGGAGCGTTCGGCGCCGAGGCTTCGATCTTCGCGGTGGTCTACTGCCTGGTGGCCGGTGTCTGTCTGCTGGTGGCGGCCCGGCGCGCGGGCCGATTCGTTCCCCCTCTCTGGGCGCGTCCCTGAGGCGGGACACCGGCCGCCGCCCTGATCCTTGCCGCCCGAGGAGACGGTGGACTATAGTGCGCCCACCCCGCAACGGAGCCGGATTCACGCCATGGAACCGACGTTCAGACTCGCTGAACACTCCGACGTCGATCGGCTGATCGTCTACATGCGGCAGCTCTACGTGCACGACGGCACGCCGTTCGACGAGCCGGCCGCGCGCCGCGCGCTCGACGGAGTCGTGCGCGACCGGTCGCTCGGGCGCGTCTGGATGATCGGCGACGGCCGGGACACCGTCGGTTACGTGGTCCTGACGCTCGGCTACAGCCTG
>QHXY01000253.1:10181-11385 GCA_003223145.1 Acidobacteriota bacterium | reverse complement strand
GCGTTTTCGAGATCGTCTGGCTGTGGGGCGACCGGAGCAAGAACGAGTTTCTCGAGCTCACCGCCGAGGTGCCAGAGGACGATCCATCCTTCCATCGATTGCCACGCTGTCCTACCCGGCCTCGCGCTACGAGCGCGAGATCCGCGACCTGTTCGGGCTGGTGCCGGAGGGCCACCCGGACCCGCGCCCCCTCGTCCGCCACGGCTTCTGGCCGGAATCGTACTACCCGCTGCGCAAGGACGCCGGGCCGCCCGGCGACTTCAAGGACGAGGGGCAGCCGTTTCCCTTCCAGCAGGTGGAAGGCGCAGGCCTGTTCGAGATCCCGGTCGGGCCGGTGCACGCCGGCATCATCGAGCCGGGGCACTTCCGCTTCAGCGTCGACGGCGAAACCATCATCGACATGAAGGCGCGTCTCTACTTCACGCACAAGGGCACGGAGAAGCTGTTCGAGGGGCGCCGCCCCGAGCAGGGCGTCGAACTGGCCGAGCGGATCTCGGGCGACACGTCCGCTGGCCACGCGCTCGCCTACTGCCAGGCGATCGAGACCCTGGCTGGGGTCCCCGCGCCGCCGCGCGCCGCGTTTCTGCGCGTGGTCCTGCTCGAGCTGGAGCGGCTCTACAACCACGTCGCGGACTTCGGCGCCATCGCCAACGACACCGGCTTCGCCGTGGCCAGCGCGCATGCCCTGCGCATCCGCGAGGGCCTGCTGCGCCTCAACCGGCGGCTGACCGGCCATCGCCTTCTGCGCGGCGTCCTCGTCCCGGGAGGGCTGTCGCGCGATCTGCACGCGGATGCGGCCCTCGCCCGCGAAGTCGATGCCGCGCTCGCCGATTTCGAGGAGGTTGTAACCATCTGCCTGGCGAACAGCATGCTCCTCGACCGCCTGCGCGGCGCGGGCCGCCTGACGCGCCCGACCGCCCACGACCACGGCGTGGTCGGCTGCGTCGCTCGCGCCTCCGGCATCGACCGCGACGTCCGGCGCGACCATCCGTTCGCGGCCTACGACCGCCTGAAGTTCCAGGTGCCGGTGCTCGAGTCGGGCGACGTGCAGGCCCGCACGCTGATCCGGGTCGAAGAGGCCCGCGAGTCCGCCTCGCTCATCCGCCAGGCGATCGCCGGGCTGCCCGCGGGGCCGGTCGTCGCCCCGGCCGGCCCGCTGCCGCCCGGGGAGGGGGCGTTCGGGCTGGTGGAGGGCTGGCGCGGA
>QHXY01000253.1:0-10169 GCA_003223145.1 Acidobacteriota bacterium | reverse complement strand
GGTGAAGGTCAAGGATCCGTCCTTCGTCAACTGGCGCCCGCTCACCTTCGCGCTTCTCAAGAATATCGTCCCGGATTTTCCGCTCTGCAACAAGAGCTTCAACCTGTCCTATTCCGGAAACGATCTCTGATCGCGCCGGCGCCTCTTGAACTGCGCCCCGTGACCTGTGCTACAGTCTGCGCGTTTTGCGGGCGGAGGCGGCGAACGGGGGGCGGGGGATGGCGCATGCGGCGACCATGAACGAAGTCGAGCGCTACGAGAACCAGCTCACCCCGGGATGGGGCAAGCTGATGATGTGGGTGTTCCTGTGCTCGGACGCGATGTCGTTCGCCGGGCTCCTGGCCGCCTACGGCGCGGTGCGCCTGGGGAGCAGCAACTGGCCGGTGCCGTCCGAGAAGCTCGATGTTCCGCTCACCGCTCTCAACACGTTCATCCTGATCTGCAGCAGCGTGACCATGGTCAAGGCGCTGTCGGCGATCCGCCACGGCGACCGCAAGGGCTTCCTGGGCTGGCTCGCCGCGACCATGACCGGCGGGGCGAGCTTCCTCGGCATCCAGGCGTACGAGTGGACCCATCTGATCCACGAGGGCATGACGATCCAGGGGAACCCCTGGGGCGTCTCGACCCTGTTCGGAGCCACCTTCTTCATCCTGACGGGGTTCCACGGCTGCCATGTCCTGTCGGGTGTGATTTATCTGTTCTGTATCTTCGTCCGGGGCGCGCAGGGCGCCTATGGCGCCGAGAACTACAGCCCGGTCGAGATCGCGGGGCTGTACTGGCACTTCGTCGATCTGATCTGGATCCTGGTCTTCACCTTCGTGTACCTTATCTCCTGAGCCGGGCGCGGAGAACGACACCCGTGTCGAACAAGACGGACGACCACGCCGAACCGAACTACTGGATGGTCTGGCTCGCCCTGGCCGTCCTCACGGCTGTCGAGCTCTTGGTGGCCAAGGCACCCGGGCCGAAATCGTTCGTGGTGTTCTCGCTCTGCGCCCTGGCGCTGGCCAAGGCGGCCCTGGTGGCGCTGTACTTCATGCACCTGAAGTTCGAGAAATACGCCCTGATCCTGATCGTCATGAGCCCGCTCCTGCTGTCGGCGATCATGTACATCGGCCTGGTGCCTGACGCAATCACGCACCTGCATTGGCTGCCGCACTGAAGACCGTCCCCATGGCCGCGCCACGGTCGCTCGTCGTCCTCGCCGCGCTCGTCCTGTCGGCCTGCGGCGGAGAGCGCGGGCAGACGCCGGTCGCCCCCGGCGCCCCGACCGCCGGGGCAACACCCGAGCTCACCGGACCGGGCTATGCGCCGGCCGCCGGCGGCGCCCCCTATGTCGGGGTGACGGTCGCCGACGCCGGCCGTGTCGGCGGACGAGTCGTCTACAAGGGAGCGCCGCGGCCGCCGCGGCCGATCCAGGTGACCAAGGACAGCGCGGTGTGCGGGGTCGTGGCCCACACCGAGGAAAGTCTGGTGGTGGGAACGGACGGAGGGATCCGGTACGCCGTCGTCTCGATCGGACCGATCGGGCGCGGCAAGGCCTGGCCGGCGGCCGCGAAACCGTCGCTCGACCAGCACGGCTGCTGGTTCATTCCGCACGTGCAGGTGATCCCGGCGGGGGCCATCCTGGACGTGGTGAATAGCGACGGCATCCTGCACAACATCCACACGTATCCGAAGCACAACCTGCCCGCGAACATGGCACAGCCGAAGTTCAAGAAGGTGCTGAGCCTCCCCTTCCCTGCCCCGGACGTCGTGAAGGTGAACTGCGACGTGCACAGCTGGATGAGCGCCTGGATCGTGGTCGCGGCGCACCCGTATTACGCCGTCACCGACGAGCGCGGCGCATTCACGCTCGAAGGCGTCCCACACGGAACCTACACGCTCAGCGCCTGGCACGAGACGCTCGGCACGCGTGACCAGTCGATCACCGTCCCGGCGGGCGGCGCCGCCGAGGCGACCATCATTTTCCAGGAGTAGCGCCTTGCGATCGTCCCGCGCCACCGGGACGGCCGATGCGGCCCTCGTCCTGTACGCCCGTGTCCCCCGCCCCGGAGAGGTCAAGACCCGCATGATCCGCTGGCTCGGCGCCCGCGGGGCCCTGGGTCTGCACCTCGCCCTCCTCGAGGACAGTCTGCGTCTCCTGCGAACGGCAGCGCGCGACGCCCGGAGCTGGCGCCGCTCGCCGGCGCCGCGGCCGGCCTCCCCCGGCTGCCGCAATCGGGTGGCGATCTCGGGGAACGGCTCTCGGGAACGTTCCTGCGGCTGACGGCCCTGGGATATCGGCGCGCGGTGGTGATCGGTTCGGACAGCCCGACGCTGCCGGTCACGATCCTGCGCGCGGCGTTCGGGACCCTGCGCCTCGACGCCGATGTGGTGCTCGGTCCGGCCGAAGACGGCGGGTACTATCTGGTCGGTGCGTCGCGCCCCGTGGCGGAGTTGTTCCGGGGGATCCCCTGGGGCACGCCGGGGGTGCTGGAGGCCACCGTGGCCGCCGCCAGCCGGGCGGCGGCGCGTCTCGTGCTTCTACCCACCTGGTATGACGTCGACGTTCCCGAGGACTTCGATCGACTGAGCGCCGATCTGACCGGCGCGGGCCCGGCGACCGCTGTCTGCGTGCGGACGCGGGATTTCGCGCGCGGCCTCGTCAGGGACGGCCGCCTTCCACGTTGTCCATCGCGCGGGTGATCCTCCACGAACCGTCCCGCCCTTTGCGCCAGACCTCGAGAATCCGCCGGTCCACGACGCTCGGCGCGCCCCCGTCCTTCGGCGTCAGGGTCAGGGTGACGCGGCCGCGGGCGTAAGCGATGTCACGATCGACGTGGATCTCGTCCGTGGACCGGTCCAGCCTTGCGGCATAGCGGGAGAACGTGTCACGCAGGCGCGTTGCGGCGGCCTCCCGGGCGGCGGGGCCGGCGTGCGTCGGGGCGCCTTCCGACAGGTCGATGAAGTCGTCGGCGTACACTTTGTTCAGCCGGTCGGCGTCGCCGGAGTCGTAGGCCTGGATGATCTCCCGGATCGCCGCCGCGATCGCCTCGGCATCGCCCTGGGCCACGCGTCCCGCAGGCGGTGCCTGTTCCGGCACCGGGCCGACGCCACAGGCCCATCCTGCCAGCGAGGCCAGCAGGACGAGCCTCAGGGGCCCCCTCATCGTCTCACGCTCCTGACTAGAAATCGTACCGGAAGCCGATCTGGAACCTCCGGCCGAACCGGCGCTCGCCGTTGATCCCCAGAAGACCAGTGGGCGTCGGGTTCGTGGTGTTCGACAGGGTGTTCAGGTTGGTGACCGCCGGCTCGAACGTATGGATACGCAGGTCGTCCCGGTTGAGCAGGTTGAACACCTCGATCGACAACGCCGCCGCATGCCGGCCGAGCACCACGTTCTTGCGCGCCTGGACATTGACGTCCAGGACCGCGGCGTTGCGCCCGCTGTTCCGGTGCAGAGGGACGAACCTCAGGCCCCGGCCCGGGTCCAGCACGGTGTATCCGTACGTGGTGCGGAACTGCTCGTACCCGACGTTATCGAGCGCGAAGAACCGCGAGATGATCGAGTACGGCAGTCCGGAGCTCCAGGTCAGCGAGGTCCCGAGCTGCCAGTCGCGGGGCAGGAACACCCCGGCGTTCAGCTTCACGACGTGCCGCTGGTCGAAATCCATGTAGCCGAACTCCGACTGGACGGTCGACGGATCGTTCCCCAGGCGCGACTGAAAATCCTCCGCCGAGCCGATGGCGCGGGAGTAGGGCCAGCTCGAGGCCCCGGTAGCGGGCGTCGTTGAGATTGCCCACGCGCAGGATTTGATTGAAGAAGAAGTCGTGGATGTACAGGTCGGGCCGCCCGTCCGGAACCGGCTGGGCGCTGCCGAAATCGATGCCCTTCGAGCTGGGGGCCTGGAAGACCAGCGCACCGAGAAGATCGAGGGGGCGGCCCTGGGAATCGAGACGCAGCGCGTGGTTGACGTCGATGTCCTGGAGCTGCTTGCGAAAATGGCGGTCGATGTAGGTCAGGGACAGGGCCACCTCCGGCGCGATCTCCCTCTCGAATCCGACCGTGAACTCGTCGCTGAACGGCGTCGCCAGCCCCCTGTCGATCTGGGTCGCGGAGGGGGGGGCCTCGGAGATCACCTGTCCGATCCCGTGGTCCGGGGTGAGGTTCCCAAGCAGGCCGTTCGCATCCTGGTGGTAATAACGGTTCACCCAATCCGGCCCCTGCTCTCCGACGATCGTGCTCAGGAACAGCTTGTCGAAATAACGGCCCCAGGTGGCGAACACCTTGGTCCGCCCGTCGGCGGCCGGGTCCCAGGACACCGACAGACGAGGCGCGAGGTTGTTGTTGGTGACGGTGAAGGTCCGCGGACTGGAAGCCGACGACGGCGTGGTGCCGCGTCAGCCGTCCGAGGGCGGCGACCTGCAGCGGGTTGATGATGTAGGCGACGTTCTGGATGATGGAGCCGCTTCCCTGGAAGATCGGGTCGTTCCGGACGCCCGGGGTGTCTCCCGTGTTCCGGAAGCCGCCGAGTTCGAGCAGCCGGTCGAAGTTCTGCGCCTCGAGGGCGGGGTCGAAGAACGAGTATCCGGGGGCCTCGGCGCGCTCGCGCTCGAGCCGCAGACCGAAACTGAGGCTCAGATTGGGGATCGGATGGTAGCCGTCCTGCAGGTAGAGCCCCACCGTGAGCCCGACCGCCTGGTTCTCTACCTCAGGCGCGGTCGGCAGCAGCGCGCTCACGGTATCCGCCGGGTGTGGCTTCGCGGTGAACAGGGTGTCCAGCACATCGGACCGCTGGCACGACGGGGGATCGCAGCTGCGGAGGTAGGGCGAGATGACGTCGCGCGCCTGCGTCTGACGCCGGAAGCTCTCGCGCTCCAAGTCGAGCCCCATTTTGAGGTCATGGCTGCCCCGCAAGTCGGGGACGAAGACGCTCAAGTCCTGGCGGAAGGTGAACCGCTTTCTTTCGTCGGCCAGGTTCTGGTAATACGGTCCGCTGATGACTCCCGTGTTCCGATCGATGTTGTAGTCCCGGTCGGCGGCCAGGGGCGCCAGCCGGCCGTAGGGATAGAGACTCGTCGGCTGCGGCGTGTCGTCGAGCACCTTGTTGTTGTTGCGGTCCTCCCCCGGATCCAGCTGGCCGTTGCAGTTCTGATCCTCCCGCAGCGCTCCTTCGCACAAGGACGTGAGCTTACCGTCGCCGTTCAGATCCTCCCCGGGGTCGAGCCTGTAGTTGTGGTTCGCGTCCTCGAAGACAGCGAACTTGCCGTCGATGTCGTAGTCCTCTCCCGGATCCCTCTCGGAGGCCTGCATGAAGCCGTCGTTGTTGCGGTCCACCCAGAGGACGCCGTTGCCGTTGGTGTCGGCGTCGAGATTCGGGCGGACGGAGGGGCTTTGATCGAACGACGAGACGGAGGTCTCGAGCGCCGCCAGGGGGCTGAGGACGCCGGTCGATTTGAACGTCACCACCGTCCCCCCCAGCCGGTTCGTGAAGCCGCTCTCCTCGCGCGTGAAGGAGTTCAGCCCCTGGTTCAGGTACTCCTGAGGGTCGTAGTTGACCGACAGCGCCAGACGCTGCGCCGGGCTCACCTGCCAGGTCAGTTTCAGGAACTCGCGAAGCTCCCGGGCACCCCGCAGGAAGGCGGCGTTCAGGGCGTTGACCGGGTCCTCCCTGCTGATGTATTCGTTGGCGAGGTAGAACCACGCCCGGTCCCTCGCGATCGGGCCTCCCAGAGACAGGAACGGCAGGTAGTCGTTGAAGCGCAGCGTCCGCAGCCCCAGCTCGCCGATACCCGCGTGCAGGCGCGGGTCGTCGATGCCCGCTCCATCGCCGTCCAGGGCCGAGCCGCGCCAGAAGAACTTGAACGTACCCTGGAATTCGTTGCCACCCGACTTGGTGACGATGTCCGCGAAGCCGCCCTGCGCGCGACCGTATTCCGCCGGCGCGCCCGAGGTCTTGATCTGGATCTCCTGGATCGACTCGATGTTGAGCTGCGCCCCGATCTTTCCGGTCAGGGGATCGGTCGTGGACACCCCGTCCACGAGCGTCACGACGTCGGTGTCCCGGGCGCCGTGGATGTTCGGGTTGCCGTCGCCGTCGACGTCCGTCACGCCCGGGGCCAGCGTGAGCGTGTCCTGATAATCGCGGCCGAGGAACGGCAGCGTGTCGACGAACTCGGAGCTCAGGCGCGTCTGGGTGGTGGTCTCCTCCAGATTGACGATGTTCGGGCTGGCCCGCACCTCGACGTGCTGGCGCAGGGCGGTCTCGCGTGAGAGCGCCAGGCGCACGCTGCCGACCGCGCCCGCCGGCACCTCGACTCCGGAGAGCGCGATGGTGGCGTAGGTGGACAGGCTGACGCGCACCAGGTAGTCGCGCGCGGGGGGCAGGGCCTGAACCAGGAAGACGCCCGAGGCGTCGGTCACCGCGGCCCGACCGCTGATCCCCTGGCTGACGCTCGAGACCACGACGACGGCCCCGGGGAGCGCGGCCCCCTTGTCGTCGGTGACCAGGCCGCGCAGCGTCCCGGCGGTCTGCGCCGCCGCGGCGGCCGGAAGGGCCAGGATCAGGACGGCGCACGCCGCGATCCGCACAGGCTGTCCAAGGGTGATCATCCCGGGTGTCCAGACAAGTGCGGTCAGTCTACCACCGTTCGCCGCGCTACCCGACCTGGATCAGTCCGAGACGTCCGGCCCAGCGGCCCTCGAGGTGTCGCACAAGATCACGCCGCTGCGGCGCCGCGGCGAGAGTGGCGGCGCAGGCGAAGGCCGCGCGGCGCGCGTCTTCGAGGATGTCGTGGTCGCGCAGGATGTCGCCGATTCGCAGGTCGGGAAGACCCGACTGCCGCGTGCCGAGAAACTCGCCGGGTCCGCGCATGCGGAGATCCTCCCGGGCGATCGCGAAGCCGTCGCCCGTCCCGGCCATGATCTCGAGCCGGCGGCGCGCTTCGTCTCCGGTCTGCGCGCCGGCCATGAGGACGCAGTACGACTCGTCCGCCCCGCGCCCGACCCGGCCGCGCAGCTGGTGCAGCTGCGACAGGCCGAAGCGCTCCGCCTGCTCGACCAGCATCAGGGTGGCGTTCGGGACGTCGATGCCGACCTCGATGACCGTGGTGGCGACGAGGATCGGCAGGCGCCCGCTGGCGAAGCCGCTCATGACCGCGTCGCGCTCCTCCGCCTTCAGCCGTCCGTGCAGCAGTCCGATCGCCAGGTCGGGGAAGACCTGCCGGGACAGTTTCCCGTGCATCTCGACGGCGGCCTTCAGGTCGTCGCGGCCGGTCTCCTCGACCAGCGGGTAGACGACGTACGCCTGCCTCCCCTTCACCACCTGCTCGCGCAGGAACGCGTAAACGGCCGCGCGCGTCTCCTCGCCGCGGACAACCGTCTTGACCGGACGGCGTCCCGGGGGCAGCTCATCGATGACCGACAGGTCGAGATCGCCGTAGACCGTCAGAGCGAGCGAACGGGGAATCGGCGTGGCGGTCATCACCAGAACATCGGTCCGGGCCCCCTTGGCGCGCAGGCGCGCCCGCTGCGCCACGCCGAAGCGATGCTGCTCGTCGATGATCGCCAGGCGGAGCGACTGGAACTGCACCTCCTCCTCCAGAAGCGCGTGCGTGCCCACGAGGATCGGGATCGAACCTGAACGGAGCCCGGCCAGCACCTGGCGGCGGGCCGCGCCGGTCACCCCGGAAGTCAGCAGCCCGACCGGGTGGCCGGTCCCCTGCAGCATGCGGAGGAAGGAGCGGTGGTGCTGCTCGGCCAGGATCTCCGTCGGCGCCATGAAGGCGGTCTGGTGCCGGTTCTCGACCACCAGGAGGGTCGCCAGAAGCGCCACCACGGTCTTGCCGCAGCCGACGTCGCCCTGCAGCAGGCGGTTCATCGGTCGTCCTGACATCAGATCACCGGCGATCTCCTTCAGCGCCTTGCGCTGCGCCCCGGTGAGGTGGAACGGCAGCGCTGCCCGCAGCCGGGCACGGACGCCGTCGTCGACGCGCAGCCCCGGCTCGCTCGGCCGGGCATCGCGGTCGCGGCGGGACAGGGCGAAGCCGAGCTGCAGAAAGAAGAACTCCTCGAAGATCAGACGGCGGTGGAACGGCGATCGGAACTCATTGAGCGCCTGCAGGTCGGCATCCGGGGGCGGAAAGTGCGCCAGCGACAGCGCCTGGCGGCGCGGCAAGAAGCCGCGCTCGCTCGACAGTCCCGCCGGCAGCGGGTCGGCGATCCCGCCCGGCAGCGCCTGCAGCACCGAATGCATCAGCCGCCTGATGGCGCGCGACGACAGACCGGGCAGCTTCGGGTAGATCGGCACGACGCGGCCGGTGTGGATCGCCTCCTGATCGGCGTCCGAGAGCGTCTCGAACTGGGGCCCCTGCAGCACGAGCCCGGTCCGGCCGGACCGCGCCAGGGTCGCCTCGCCGTGCAGGATCACCTCGCGTCCGGGCGGCATCGCCGTGCGCAGGTACGGCTGGTTGAAGAACAGCACCCGGATCGACCCGGTGTCGTCCTCGACCACCGCTTCGAAAATCGTCAGACCGCGTGCCCGGGTGCGGCGCAGAACGGCGGTCCGGACCCGGCCACGGATCGTGGCCCTCAGACCCGGAGCTAGCGAGGCGATCGGCAAGAACCGGCTGCGGTCCTCGTAGCGGAACGGCAGATGGAAGAGCAGATCCTCCACACTCCGGAGACCGCGCGCCGCCAGCTCATCCGCGTGCTTCGGACCGATCCCTTTCAGGCCGCGCAGCGGCGTCGAGAGCTCGAGCGACATGGGCGGATTATATATAGGTGCGCCCCCCCGATTACATTCTCGCTCCCGGCGGACCCGTCATCGGCAGTCCCTGCAAGACGGCAAGTTCCTTGACCTGCAACGGTTTATGCCATATATTTCAGGCCACGGGCGTCCAAGAGGGCACGTGAAGACTGTCGGGCCGGTCATTGTCGCGGCTGTCTCGTTCCTCCCCATACTTGCAGGGGTGGTGCGCGCCGCCGACGACCGTGATCTTCTCCTAAGCTCTGTCATCGCCAGAGGTTCCGAGGGACATATCCCCCTCGAGTCGCCCGTCCGCTCGCCGGGGGATGTGCTGGCGGTCGTCGCTGGCATCGATGCCTTCCCGGCCCCCTGCGCCACACCGCTGGTCCTGCTGCTCGCCCGGTCTGAAGAGCCGTTGCCGCCCGTCCTCGGGCAGGCGCTTGCCACCCTCGGCGCTCGCCCGGCCCCCGACCCCGAGAGGATGGCCGTCACACGCGATGGTCGATTCGCCGTTCACTACCCCGGGGCTCCGCGCACATCGGGGCTGCTGTCGACCGACCGGGACGGGAACGGGCTTCCCGATCTGGTCGACCGCGTCAGCGAGGCTCTGGCGGCGTCGCGGTCGTACCTGACGGGCCGCCTCGGATACCCGCCCCCCACGCCGGACGGCGAGCGGCTGGACGTCTTCTTGATCGATCTCGGGCACGGCCTCGAGGGATACGCCGTGCCGCGCGCCGAGGCGCAGGCGCCTTTCGTCGTTCTCGACGGCGGTCTGGCGGCCGACCGGGTGATGTCCGCCACACTGCACCAGGTGGCGCACCTGACGCTTCTTTCGATGGTGGCGCGCGCTCCCCGCTGGTGGGCCGAGGCGACCGCCTCCTATCTGACCCTAGGCGCGACCGGAGATCTGAAAGCACACGAAGCGGCGCTCCGGCTGCGCGTGCAATCACCGGGCCGCGGGCTGGCCGACGATTCGCTGCTGCTGATGGAGGGAGCCCTCCTGTGGCCGCTCTTCCTGGCCGAGCGTAGCGGCGACCCGAACATCGTGCGTCACGTGTGGTTGGAGATGGCCACGCAGGGACTCGAAGCACCCGCCGCCACCGACCTGGTCCTGCGCCGGTACGGCCAGACCCTCGCCGACGCCCACCGTGAATTCGTGGCCTGGAACCAGTTCACCGGCGATCGCGACGACGGCCAGCACTACTCGCTCGGCCGGTCGTTGCCGACCGCCGCGCTGTCAGCGGCCGGACCCCAGGTCCCGTTCCAGATCGAGACACCCGACCCGATCGAGCCGCTCGGCTCCGCCGCCTACCGCCTGCCCGGGGATGGCCGGCGCGGCACGCTCGACTTCGAGGTCAGCGCCGAAGGCGGCCGGCCAGCCGCCGACCTCCTGATCTTCTACCACGGCGGAACGGGGCAGCCGCTCCTGGTCCCGGTCGT
>QHXY01000251.1 GCA_003223145.1 Acidobacteriota bacterium | reverse complement strand
CCCCCATCTCGAACCCCATCCCCGCGAGCGTGATCTCGCTGGTGTCATACGACGGGCCGCGCGGCGGGCTCACGGAAACGATTGCGGCCTCCGTGCCCGCCACGGCGTCCGCGGCCCCGCCGTACGGCCCGGCGCGGGCGCCCGGCGCCTTCAACCAGACCATCGTCGCCGCCGCGAGGACCGCGGCCCCGATGACGCGCACCTGTCGTCGCATCTCTTCACGGCCGGGCCGCCGCCCCGTGAGCGCTACCCGATCAGTCCCAACTCGGCGAGACCGAGCGACGAGTAGCCGGGGAAGACCGAGTCCGCGACCGACGGCGACGCTCCCATGTGGTCCCGCAGGATCTCCCAGAAGATGGCGCGATAATCGGTGCGCACGAGCAGGTAGCGCCCCGAGTCGCCGAAGATCACACCCGGCGGCCAGGTCGACGGGTCGCAGTTGTAGACGCCGCCGTTGACGGTCCCGCCCGCGGCGAACAGGCACGATCCGGCGGCGTGATCGGTGCCGAAGCTGCCGTTCTCCTTGGACGTCCTGCCGAACTCCGACAGCGTGACCACGACGGTGTCCTGCCACACCGGCGCGTAGGCGCGCGGGTCGGTGGCGGCGCCCGACAGGACGACGTGCAGCGACCGCATGCCGTAGGCGAGCCAGGACAGGAGCTGCGCCTGCGTGCCGCTGGTCGAGCCCTGGCTGTTGTGCGTATCGAAGCCCGACAGCTCGGTGCCGGCGATGCGGGTGCCGTTGGTGTTCGAGGCATCGCTCTCGAGCATCGACAGGGCACAGATCTTGAGCGACTTGAAGAACGCGTAGGAGGTCGTGGCGAACTTTTTGCCGTTCGGTCCGGACGGATCGGGCGGGTTGGTCGCGTCGCTCACGGGGAACAGCGAGTATCCCGTGCCCGGGTCCTTCGGGTCCCAGTGCGTCTGATCCCAGGAACGGTAGGTGTCGAGCGTGTCGATCAGCTTGACGCTGGTGTCGGTGAGCGCCGCCCGGTACGGCTCGAGACCGGTCAGATCGGTGTAGATCGTGCGCCATGAGTTCATCAGCTTCGAGCGCTTCGGATCGGGGAAGATGTAGTCGAACGAGTCGGGGTTGGCGACGTTGACGAAATTCTCGTCGCCCCGCAGGATGACCGGCGGCAGCGCCTGAACGGAGAGCGCCGGCAACTTCACGCCCTGGTCGACGGCGCTGTCCACGATGTAGCGGTACAGCCAGCCCTCGTATGATTTCGGGTCCGCCGGGTTGCCGTTCTCCCAGGTCCTCTGATCGTCGAAGTGTGAGCGGCTGTTGTTCGCGAACCCGGCGCGGTGCACGACCGCCAGGTCCCCTGCCCCGTAGATCTCCGTCAGGTCCGCGAGGGCCGGGTGCAGTCGCGCGAAGCCGTTGAGATCGATCGAGGAGGCCGGAGGGATGTACAGGCTCGGACGGTTCAGGGCGCTGTAGTCCGGGTCGCCCCCGGGGATGACCGCGTTGAGCCCGTCGTTCCCTCCCCGCAGGAAGATGAAGATGAGCCGCTTGTTGTTGAACGGCCCTGCCCCCATGGCGTAGCGGATCCAGGGCCCCGGAAAGAGCGAGGCGATGCCGACTCCCGCCAGCGTCAACCCGGCACCCCTCAGGAACGATCGACGCGAGCAGTCACACCCGGGTGTCTCGTCCATCATCGCCTCCTACTGCTCCGTGAACTCGGGGAAGCCCAGCATGAAGCCGGCGGTCTCGCGAATCCGCGCGTCGTTGTAAGGGCCGGTCACCCCGCTGTCGTCGGTATTCAGGTAGACGACCGCCGCCTGACGCTCCTCCGGCGACAGCCGCCCTCCGAACAGGGCGTCGGCCAGGAAGTCCACGATCGCCGGCGCGTTGTTCGGTGACGGCGCGGTCGAGACGCCATTGGCGTTCAACAGCCCGATCACGTCGGCGCCGAAGCTCGACCCGGTGCGCGACGTCATGTCCAGGCCGAAATTCTGCCGCGACAGGAGGTTGTTGGTGTCGAGCCAGTCTCCGCCGAGCTCGGAATAGCCGGTCGGCACCGGATTCATGTGGAACATCTCCTGCATCGGAGACAGGTACAGCCGGTTGATCGTCAGGCCGTCCGTCTTGCCGCGCACCGCGCGCAGCGCCGAGGCGACGTGCTCGAAGGGCGTCTTGAGCTTGTTCCCCACCGCGTCGGGGCTGCTGAACTCGGTCACCTGAAGGACGGCCCGCAGGACCTCGCGCAGGTCGCCGATGCCGCGCGGGTTGGCGGGGTTCTTCCAGGCGGCCACCACGGCGTCGATCATCGTCTGGGCGGGACTCTCGTCGACGAAGCGCTGCAGGAGCTCCCGGGCGATGAACTTCGCCGTCGAGGGGTGCGCCACGATGGCGTCGAGCGCCAGGTCGGCGTCGTTAACGCCGTTCGCGGGATTCGCGGACGTGTCCGGAATGACCTTCTGGTACGCCGTGCCCGCGAACAGCACCTTCTGACCGGTGTCGTGCTGATTGATCCGGAAGTTGCGCACCCACTGCCCCGGCGGCTCGCTCGAGGTGCCGTAGGTGTTTTGGGGAATGCACGCCGCCAGCGGGTCGTTCGCGTCGGCGTCGGCTTTCTTGCACACGTTCCAGCCGGTGAAGACGCGCGCCAGCGCCACCACGTCCTGCTGGGTATAGCCGCCGTCCACGCCCATGGTGTGCAGCTCCATCAGCTCGCGGGCGAAGTTCTCGTTCGGCGCGCTCTTCACGTTGCTGTCGGTGTCGAGAAAGACGATCATCGCCGGGCTCAGGGAGCTGGCCTCGACGATGTCCCGGAAGGTCCCGTTGAACGCCAGGTT
>QHXY01000250.1 GCA_003223145.1 Acidobacteriota bacterium | reverse complement strand
CCCGAAGACCTGGACGCTGCCATTCAACCGCAACTGCTCGACGAAGATGTTATGACCGCTCTTGTGCTTCGGGATCACGTAGGCGTAGGCGTGGCCGACGCCGGTGATGCACTCCTCGCAGGGGATCAGCACCGGATTCAACTGAATCCGGTTTCCCTTGCTGTCGAATGTGACCACGTTGAAACCCAGGATATCGACCTCGATGCCGGTCCTCCAGCTCACCAGACCCGACCCCTTCCCGAACGGGCTGCTGAAGGTGATTGTGACGTCCGTCGGGATGCACTCCGCGCAGGCGCACGGATTCTGGTCGATATTCGGAATCGTCGGACAGTTGTCGCAGGCATCCCCGAACCCGTCGCCATCGGTATCGGCCTGGTTCGGATTCGCCACGCCGGGGCAGTTGTCGCAGGCGTCGCCGAGTAGGTCGCCGTCCTGGTCGGCCTGATTGGTATTGACCGCGTTCGGGCAGTTGTCGCAGACGTCGCCGACCTTGTCCCCGTCCGAGTCTTTCTGATCCGCATTGGCGACGGCCGGACAATCGTCGCAGACATCCCCCACGCCGTCCAGGTCCGAATCCCTCTGGTCCGGGTTGTAGACCAGAGGACAGTTGTCGCGGCAAGGCGGGAACTGGTCCCCGTCGACGTCCGTCGGATCCAGGATGTGCAGGCACGCGCCGGTCGCGGGGTCGCACGAGTCGATGGTGCAGCGATCTCCGTCGTCGCAGTTGATCGGCGTGCCGGAGCATCTGCCGAAATCGGCGCACACGTCCCCCGTCGTGCAGATGTTGTTGTCGTCGCATGGCGACCCAGCCGGCACGAACAGGGCCAGCACGCAGTCTCCCCGCTCGCACTGCATGATCTTGCAATCGCTGGCGCCGTTGGTATCGCACGATGTGCCCGAGTTACCGGAATGCTGGCAGTGGCCCGTGGGGCCGCAGAAGTCGAAGGTGCAGACGTTGCCGTCATCACAGTTCCCCGGGGGACTGCTCGGGAAATGTCGGCAACCGGTATACGGATCGCAGAGATCGCCGGTGCATTCGAGTCCGTCGTCGCAATTCGGCGGCAGTCCCCCGGGGCAGTTCCCGCCGGCGCACGTATCGCCCGTGGTGCAGTGGTTGCCATCCTCACAGGGGCCGGTCGCGAAGGTCCTGACGCACGCGCCGGTCGCCGGATCGCAGGAGTCGACCGTGCAGGCGTTGCCATCGTCGCACGTGACCGGACGATTGGCGCACGCGCCGGTCGCCGGGTCGCAGGAGTCCTCCGTGCAGGCGTTGCCGTCGCCGCAGTCCCGCGCGACGCCCTGACAGGCCACACCCCCCGACGTCAGGGCGACGCAGGCGTCGTCTGCGGTGCACTGATTGCTGTCGTCGCACGGCGTGCCGGGAAGCATCGGTGACCCGACGCAGCTCCCGGTGTCCGTGCACGCGTCGGAGGTGGTGCAGGCGTTTCCATCGTCGCAGGAGCTGCCCGCTACCAGAGCGGCGCCCGAGCACAGGCCGGCGTTGCAGACGTCCGCTTGGGTGCAGCTGTTCCCGTCGTCGCAGCCCGTCCCGTCGGGCAGGGTCACGTGGAAGCAGCCCTGTCGCGCGGTGTCCGGATCATTGTCGCAGGCATCGGTGGTGCAGGAATTGCCGTCGTCGCAGTTCAGCGGCTCGTGCCGGCAGGTCCCCGTGGCGGTGTCGCACGAATCGACGGTGCAAAGATTGAAGTCGTCGCAGGAAGGGCACTCCAGGGTCGGTGTCGTCTTGGCCTTGGGGGCCGGAAGCAATCCGGAGGGAATGAACACGAGGACAACCAGACTGACGAGAATTAGGGTCGCGCGAAGACTTCGGCGACAGATGGTTTCGGTCGTCATGCGGCTCCTCCCTTCGCACCGGCTTGATTCCGGTCTGGTGCGCCCCGCAGACGAAATCGTCGCGGGGTCATTGCTTGACGGCGGGCCCGAAGACCTGGACGCTGCCATTCAGTCGCAACTGCTCGACGAAGATGCCATGACCGCTCTTGTGCTTCGGGATCACGTAGGCGTAGACGTGGCCGACGCCGCTGATGCACTCCTCGCAGGGGATCAGCACCGGATTCAACTGTGTCCGAGTTCCCTTGCTGTCGAATGTGACCACGTTGAAACCCAGGATATCGACCTCGACGTTGGTCCTCCAGCTCACCAGACCCGACCCCTTCCCGAACGAGCTGCTGAAACTGATCGTGACGTCCGTCGGGATGCACTCCGCGCAGGCGCACGGATTCTGGTCGATATTCGGAATCGTCGGACAGTTGTCGCAGGCATCGCCGATACGGTCGAAGTCGATATCGGCCTGGTTGGGATTCGCCACGCCGGGGCAGTTGTCGCAGACGTCTCCGAGCAGGTATCTTTCTGATCCGGGTTGATCACGCTCGGGCAATTGTCGCAGGTGTCGCCCCGGCCATCGGCGTCCCGGTCGGCCTGGTCCGGGTTGACCACCCCGGGACAGTTGTCGCAGACATCACCGACCCGATCGCCGTCGCTGTCTTTCTGATCCGCGTTGGCGGTGGCCGGGCAATTGTCGCAGGCGTCTCCCACTCCGTCCAGATCCGAATCCCTCTGATCCGGGTTGTAAACCAAGGGACAGTTGTCCCGGCACGTCGGAAACTGGTCTCCGTCCGGGTCTGTCGGGGCGAGCGTGTGCGTGCAGGCGAGGGTGACGGGGTCGCAGGCGTCGATGGTGCAGGGATCGTTGTCGTCGCAGAGGAAGCTGCCCGAACAATGCCCGTCGCGATCCCCGCACACGTCACCCGTCGTGCACGGGTTGTTGTCGTTGCAGGACGTGCCGGCCGGCAGGAAGAGGGCGACTCGACAGCTTCCGGCGAGACACTCATCGATCCTGCAGTCACTCGACCCGTTGGTGTCGCAACTCGTTCCGCTGGGCACGGAGGTTCTCACGCAGCCCCGGGCCATATCGCAGCTGTCGAACGTGCACACGTTGTGGTCGTCGCACAGGGAGCTGTCCGGGATATGCCGGCACGCCTCGGGGTCGTTGACACAGACGTCCTGCGTGCACGCGAAGCCATCATTGCAGTCTTTCGGGGCTCCGCCGATGCAGTTTCCACCGCTGCAGACATCGTTCACCGTGCAGAAATTGCCGTCGCTGCACGGTCCTGTTGCGTTGCTCCGCGTGCAGGCGCCGGTCGCTGGATCGCAGGCGTCGATGGTGCAGGAGTTGCCGTCGTCACACGAGACCGGCGAGTGCGCGCACTCCCCGGTGGCCGGGTCGCATGTGTCGCGGGTGCAGAGATCGCCGTCATCGCAGTTCTTCGCGACGCCCTGGCAAACCACCCCGCCCGAGGGGGTCGCGACGCAGACCTCGCTCGAGGCGCAGAGACTGCCGTCGTCGCACGGCGACCCGGGAGGCAGCTGTCCCTGTGGAACGCACCGACCCGTTTCGTCGCACACATCGGGTCCGGTGCACGGGTTGTCGTCGTCGCAGCCGCTGCCGGCCGGCTGGATCTGGCCGACGCACGCCCCCGACCCGTTGCAGATGTCGCCGGTCGTGCAGGACAGACCGTCGCTGCACGCCGTCCCCGCTGCCTCGTCGGTGTGACGGCAGCCTCCAAGCTGGGGATCGAGAGGGAGGATGAAGTAGGTATCCGCGGTGCAGGGATTGCCGTCATCGCAGCTCAGCGGGTCGTGCCGGCAGGTTCCCGTCGCGGCGTCGCAGGAATCGACCGTGCACCGATTGAAGTCGTCACAAGAAGGACACTCGAGGGCCGGCACCGTTCTCGCCTTCGGAGCCGGGAGCGGACCGGAGGGGGCGATGGCGAGAATGAACAGACCCGCGAGAACCATGAACGCGCGAGGGCTTCCGCCACAGATAGGTTTGGTTGTCATGCGACTTTCTCCCTTCCACCGGCGCATGACCGGCGTTCCGAAAACGTGGAAGCTCTCGAGGGGTCGTCCTGAAGATGCATGTACGCCGAGGCGGCGGAGAAGTCAAGCCGGATTTCGGGCGAATGTGGCAGGGATCCCGATGTCCGGTGTCTAGTTCCCGCGGCCGGAAGGGCTCCCCGGCGGCCCGACTTCGAGCAGCGCCTCGCGGACGAAATGCCGGGTCATCTCCTTGCGCCAGCGCAGGCCGAAGTCGGTGTTGTCGACCGGCTTGGCGAGCGGGTAGGCGAGACGGGCGGCCTCTTCGATGGTCTCCTCCGTGAGGCGACGGCCGACGAGAGCGGCCTGCGCCTCGGCGGCCTCGACGGGCGCCATCGACACGGCGCCGAGCCACAGGCGGGCCTCCGCGACGATCTCGCCGTCGAAACGGACGCAGGCGGCGACGCCGAGCACCGGGAAGTCGAACGCCTCGCGGCGGCGCAGCTTGCGGTAGGACGAACGCCAGCGCGCCGCGGGCGGCAGGGTGATGCCGGCGAGGATCTCGTCGGAGCGCTTCGTCAGGTAGTCGATGCCGTCTCGCCGGTAGAGATCCTTCGCCTCGATCGTACGCGTGCCCTTCTTCGAGACCAGCTGGATCCGCGCGCCGAAGGCGCACAGGATCGGGGCGGTATCGCTCGATGACACCGCCAGGCAGACATCGCTGCCGGGCGCCACCCAGCAGGTGTCGCCGTCGCACTTCATGCAGAAGTTGATGGCGCGGCGCCACTCGTAGTTCTGGTTGTAATAGTTGCAGCGCGTGTCGAGACAGATGTTCCCACCGATTGTCCCCATGTTCCTGAGGATCGGCGTCGAGATGGAATGGATCGCCTCGTACAGGCCCGGGTAATGCTCCCTGACGAGGGCGCTCTCCTCGAGATCGGTCAGGATCGTCGCGGGACCGATCCACAGGCCGCGCGCGGGGCTTCCCTTGACCCCGCGCAGCGCGTCGATCTTCCTGAGACCGATGAGCGTCTTCGGGGTCTGGTGCCGGCGTTTCATGTTGGGGTAGAGGTCGGTGCCGCCGGCGACCACCATCGCCTGAGATCCTTCACCCTGCAGGATCGCGGCGGCCTCGCCGAGCGTGGCGGGGGCGTGGTAACGGAATCTGGGGAGCCGCATCATGGCCGTGCTCCACGCATCAGCGGCGCGCCTCCGCCGGCCGTCGGTCCGCGGCCGCCCGCCCGGTGCCTCCTTCCCACGGCGTCGGGACCCGGATCGGGTCGGGCCAGCGGACTTCGGGCACGCCCTTCGGGCCGAAGCGTTTGGCGGGGGAATCGAGCGCCTTCAGGATCTTCTCCGGCGTCACCGGCACCTCGTCGATGCGCACGCCGACGGCGTCGTAGACTGCGTTCACGACCGCCGGTGCGATCGGCAGGAGCGGCCCCTGCCCGACCTCCTTGGCGCCGAACGGCCCGTTCGGGTCGGGGTCCTCGATGATATAGGTCACCACGTCGGGCATCTCCATCGTGGTGGGACTCTTGTACTCGAGCAGGGACGGCTGGCGATGCACGCCGCCGCGGTTGGCGCGGAACACCTGCTCCTCCATCAGCGCCTCGCCGAGTCCCATGTAGACGCTCCCCTCGACTTGGCCCACGACCAGGACCGGGTTGATGCAACGGCCGACGTCGTGCGCCAGGTGCACCCTGTCGACGCGGACCCAGCCGGTGCGCGGGTCGACGTCGAGCTCGACGACCGCGGCGCTGTACGAGTAGGCCGGGGACGGACCGACGCCCGAGCCCTTGTACCTGGCGGCGGACGGCGGCGGCGTGTAGGAGCCGACCGTGCCGATGGTGCCGAACCTCGCCTCGGCCGCGACGACCGCGTCCGCGAACGACAGGGCGCGCTCCGGCCCCTCGACATCGAAGACCTGCCCGCCGCCAAACCCGACGCGCTCGGCGGGGATTCCGAGCTTCTCGGACACGGCCGTGGCCAGGAGCTCGCGCGCGCGTTCCGCCGCCTGGATCGCCGCGTTGCCCATCATGAGAGTCACGCGGCTGCTGTACGAGCCGAGATCGACCGGTGTCAGGTCGGTGTCGCCGAACACGATGCGGATGTCGTACGGATCGATCCCGAGCACCTCGGCGACCACCTGCGCCAGCACCGTGTCGGAGCCCTGTCCGATGTCGATCTCGCCGCAGAAGACCGCCACTCCCCCGCCGCGGTCCAGCTTGAGCTGCACGCCCGTGTGCGGCATGTTGTTCCAGTAGATCGGCAGCCCCGCGCCGCAGATGTAGGACGAGCACGCCAGGCCGATCCCCTTGCCCGACGGCAGGTGGCGGAACTTCTGTTTCCACCCCGAGCCCTCGACCACCGCGTCGATGCACTTCGCCAGCCCCATCGACCCGACACGCAGGTAGTTGGCGGTCAGCGACTGGGGCGGCACGAGGTGCCCGAGGCGCAGCGCGGCGGGGTCGATCCCAAGCCGCTCGGCGATCTTGTCGAGGTGCACTTCGAGGGCGAAGCGGGGCTGCGGGGTGCCGTGACCGCGTTTCGGGCCGCAGGGCGGCTTGTTGGTGAAGCAGCGCAGACCGTCGAATTTGTAGTTCTCCACCGGGTACGTCACGGTCTGGAGCGCTCCGGTGTAATACGTGCTGGCGACGCCGTATGAGCCGTAGCCGCCGCCGTCGAGATAGCTCTTGAAATGCATCGCCTTGATCGCTCCGTCCCGGGTTACGCCGGTCTTGATCTGCATCAGCACCGGATGGCGGCCTCGATGGCAGTAGAAGACCTCCTCGCGCGTCAGGGTGACCTTCACGGGCCGGCCGATCAGAAGCGACAGTTTGGCGACGACGATCTCATGATTGAACGGGTCGCTCTTGCCCCCGAAGCCGCCGCCGTTCGGGCAGGCGATGACGCGGATGCGGGCCGGCGGCATGTTCAGTACTTTGGCGAGGGCCCGGTGGACGTAATGCGGCGTCTGGGTGCTCGACCAGACGGTCAGCTTGCCGTCGGGATCGACCGCCGCAACCGCGGCGTGCTGCTCCATCGGGAGGTGCGTGCTCCCCTCGTAATAGAAGGTGTCCTCGAACACCTGGTCCGCGTCGTGGAAACCGCGCTCGACGTCCCCGAACTCGAGCGCGATCTTCTTGTGGATGTTCCCCTCGTCGCCGTACTCGTGGATGCGCGGTGAGGGCTTCCGGATCGCCTCCTCGATCGACATCATCGCGTCGAGCGGCTCGTACTCGACCTCGATGGCGTTCATGGCGTCGAAGGCGGTGTCCTCGTCGACCGCGGCCACGGCCGCGACCGGGTCGCCGACGAAGCGCACCTTGTCCAGGCAGAGGGCGTGCTCGTCCTGGCTCACCGGCAGGATGCCGAACGGGATCGGCAGGTCCTTGCCGGTGAGGACGGCCATCACGCCCGGCATTCTCGCGGCCTTCGAGATGTCCACGCGAACGATGCGCGCGTGCGGGACCGGCGCGCGGTGCAGCTTGCAGAACAGCATGCGGGGCAGGACGATGTCGTCGGCGAACAGGGTGACTCCGGCGCATTTGGACAGACCGTCCACCTTGCGGACGGGCTTGCCGACGACGCGCAGGCCGCGTCCGTCAGAGCCGACGGCCATGCAGGGTCTCCTCGGAAGGCTGCGCCGCGGGGTCCTTCATCCGCCGAGCGGCCAGCTCCACCGCCTCGAAGATCTTGAGGTAGCCGGTGCAGCGGCACAGGTTGCCCGACAACGCCTCGCGGATCTCCTGGCGCGTGGGGCTCGGGCGGGCGTCGAGAAGGGAGCGGGCAGCGCACAGGATGCCGGGCGTGCAGTAACCGCACTGCGCGGCGCCCAGCTCGGCGAAGGCGATCTGGAGGGGATGGGGACGCGGACCTTCCGCCAGCCCCTCGACGGTGACGATCGGCCGCCCCTCGCACTCCAGGGTCAGGAGGAGACACGACAGCTGCGGTCTCCCGTCGAGAAGGACCGTGCAGGTGCCGCACTCGCCGAGCTCGCAGCCGTGCTTGGTGCCGGTCAGCCGGAGGTCCTCGCGCAGGACTTCGAGGAGGGTGCTGTGGGGCGCGCAGGCTACCTCCTGCTCCTCGCCGTTGACGCGCAGGCGCAGATGGACCTTGGAGCGCGATGAGTGCGAGGCGGCCGCGCTGTCCCGGCCGCGTCCGCGGCGGCGTTTTACATTCTGGGGCATCGGCTGATCACACCACCGGCCCGGAGACCTGTCAAGTCGGACCGATCGGATGGCAGCGCCGGTCACCCGACGGATGCTAGGATGTGGCCCATGGCACCGCCGCGGGCCGGCGGACGCCGGAGAGGAGAACGCGGTGGTCGTTCTGTCCAGGATCTACACGAAGACCGGCGACAACGGGACAACGGCGCTCGGCGACGGCCGGCGCGTCCCGAAGGACCACCCGCGGATCGAGGCGTACGGCACGGTCGACGAGCTGAACTCCGTGCTCGGTCTGGCGATCTCGTCCGGGCTCGACGCGGAGGCGGCCGCGCTCCTCCGCAGAATCCAGAACGACCTGTTCGACCTGGGCGCCGACCTGTGCGTGCCCGAGCGCCGCGCCGGCCGGAAGACACCGGCGCGGGCCCCGCTCCGGGTCGGAGCGGCGCACGTCGGACCTCTCGAGCAGGCGATCGACCGTTTCAACGCCACCCTCCATCCCCTGCGCAGCTTCATCCTTCCCGGGGGCGGCACGGCCTCGTCCTGGCTCCATCTGGCACGGACGGTCTGTCGGCGGGCGGAGCGGCGGGTCGTGGCGCTGGCGCGCCGGGAGACGGTGAACCCCGACGCCATCATCTATTTGAACCGTCTTTCGGACCTGCTGTTCGTGATGGCGCGTCGCGCCAACGACGCCGGCCGCGCCGACATTCTCTGGGTCCCGGGCGGCTCGACGACAGAACCGTAATCTCTCCCGACACCCTCGCATCGGTCTTCCGCGCGCGGCTCGCGCCGCCGGTGGACGCCGCCGCCCCCGCGACTATATTGACGGCAGACGAGTTGTGCCTGCATCCACGCCGAACGGCAGGAGTGCTTCGTGCCGATGCGATGCTCTTCCGGAAAGGTGACTCGATGAAGCGGCCGCCGGTCCAGAACGTTCTGGTGCAGTCGGGCATCGTGGACGCCGACGGGCTGGCGCGCGCCCTCGAGATCCAGGCGCGCGATGGCGGGTCGCTCGGCCGCATCATCGTCGACCTCGGTCTGTCCACCGAAGACGCGGTGGCGCGCGCCGTCGCCGGGGGCCTGGGTCTCGAGTACATCAATCTGGACGAGATCGAGCCGCCCGCCGAAGCGGACCTCTGTCTCCCGCCGGAGTTCTGCCGCCAGCGGAAGGTGCTTCCTCTCGGCGTCAAGGATCGCGCCCTGCGGCTGGCCATGGGCGATCCGCTCGACCTCGGAACGCTCCAGGACGTCGAGTTCCGTACCAGCAGACGGGTGGCCGCAGTGGCGGCCGCCGAGTCGGCGATCTTCAGGATGCTGAAGCGTCTCTACCCCGAGCTGGATCAGGCTGGAGCGTCGTACGACCTGATCCCGACGGTGACCCCCGAAGGCGAGCTCGAGGCCACCCACGACGACGAGTACGAGGTCGTGGACCCGGCGGAGCTGGCGAAGGGCGTGAAGCTGCCGCCGATCGTGCGCCTGGTGAACCTGGTCCTCACCGATGCCGCCAAGGCCGGCGCCAGCGACATCCACATCGAGCCGCAGGAGAGCGGGCTTCAGGTCAGGCAGCGCGTGGACGGGATGCTGCGGGACGTCCTGAAGATTCCGAAGCATCTGCAGGCGTCCGTGGTGTCGCGGCTGAAGATCATCTCGGGGATGGATATCGCCGAGCGGCGCAAGCCGCAGGACGGCCGCAGCCGCCTGCGCGTGCAGCAACGGAAAATCGATCTGCGCGTCTCCACCCTGCCGACCAACTTTGGCGAGAAGGTGGTCATCCGCCTCCTCGACAGCGCCGGCGCGCGCACCGATATGGGTCAGCTGGGCTTCGCCCCCGATCTCCTGAAGCGGTTCCAGGATCTCCTGTCGCGACCGCAGGGGATGATCCTGGTGACCGGCCCGACCGGCAGCGGCAAGACCTCGACCCTGTACGCGTCGCTGAACTGGATCAAATCGCCGGTCAAG
>QHXY01000032.1 GCA_003223145.1 Acidobacteriota bacterium | reverse complement strand
AGCCCGAACGCCCTGGATCTGGTCAGGAGCGGCAAAATCGATTTGGTGGTGAACATCCCGAAGGATGCCTCAGAGGAGGAACTGACCAACGACTACATGATCCGGCGCGCCGCTGTCGACCATGCGGTGCCCTTGGTTACCAATATCCAGCTCGCCCAGCGGCTCGCCCAAGCCCTGCTCCGTAAATCGATCGATTCCCTCGAGATCCGGAGCTGGTCGGAGTACTAACCAAGCCATCGCTCGAGAACGTGCCTTCCGTGACTCAACGAAAGGAGTGAGATGCGGTCGATTTCAGCCAGACTTGAAATGGCTCGCCGTCCTCGGGGCTCTTCCTCACTTCGCGGTCCAGCCGGGCGAAGACGGACTCGATATCCCGCACCGGTTCCCGGGTCGATGAGAGCCGGCCATAGAAAGAATGCGTAGACGGTCAGTAGCCAGATCAGGAGGAAGCACCGCTCCGCGGCGAGCTCCGCTCCCCCTCCACGACTGGATGGCGTGCCACACGACCAGACCCGTCACCGCCAGGGCGAATCCCGGAATGACGAGGAGGCGCAAGGACCATGAAAAGGTGATGACGTCCCGAATCTGGCTGTGGATCAGCCTGCCCACGCCGATGACGGACCGGGCGACGCAGCTCTCCCACCCCGACCTCGTGTCGGTCGTCCGGCTGCGACGCAACTTCGGACAGACGGCGGCCCTGGCGGCCGGATTCGATCAGGCCCGCGGCAGGGTGATCGTGACGATGGATGGTGACCTTCAAAACGACCCGGCCGACATTCCGCGTCTTCTCGAGGAATTGAGCCGCGGTCACGACGTCGTCAGCGGCTGGCGGCGGATCCGGCGCGATCCGTTCTTCTCCCGGCGTCTTCCATCCCTGGCGGGGAACTGGCTCATCGGCGTGGTGACGGGAGTCGCCCTGCACGACTACGGATGCACGCTCAAGGCCTACCGTCGTGAGGTGCTGGAGCAGATGACACTCTACGGCGAGATGCACCGGTTTCTTCCGGCCCAGGCCCACTGGGTGGGAGCCCGGATCGCCGAGATCCCGGTGAAGCATCGCCCCCAGCGCGCCGAAGATGCATCCCAGCGCCCCAAAGGCGTGCAGCGGTTTGGTGCCGTGCACCCCGAGGGTGTCAGCTTTATCCAGTCGCCTCTGCTGCTCCTGTCGGCACTGTTCGTCATCCTGGGCGGGCAGTGCTTCCTGCTCGGACTTCTCGCAGAGATCGCCGTGCGGACCTACTACGAGTCGCAGCAGAAGCGGATTTACATCATCAAGGAGATGCACCGGGCGGGGGAGCCGGGCGGATCGGGCCGTCACGGCCGATGGAGCAGCCGGGACTGACTCCCGGTGGGGCGCAATCCGGGCGAAGCCTACGACGACGCCATCGAGCGAATCCATATCGAAGTGGGTCGAGAGCCACCCGCCGTACGTCCTTGCCTTCATTCTGCTTTTCGCCTTGGTCGTGGACGCCGGATGGATCGGGAGCCATCCGCCCGATCTGGACTCGGGTGAAACCTCCCACTGGTGGCCGATCGTCCTCAATGTCGCGCAGGGGCGGGGCTATTGCGGCTGCTTCCCCGAATACCTCCCGTTCTGCGGCCCGGCCAATCAGGTCACCGCGGCACGGGAGCCGGTTCCGGTGCTTCTGTTCGCCGCCGTCGCGAGACTGACGACGGGGTCGCTGCTGCCCGCCGCCCTGGTGGAGACGGCCCTCAACTCGGGCATCTTGATCGGCATCTTCCTCCTCGCGCAACGGCTGGCCGGCCCTCGCGTGGCGGACCGTGGCGGCGCTGCTCTGGTCGCTGTATCTGCCCGCGCTCCAGCTCATTCTCCAGGTGTCAGGGGAACTGGCCGCCACACTCGCCGTCGTCTGGGGAGCGTTCTTTCTCGTCCGAGCGCGCCGGACCCGGCGGGCCCGTGACTGGCTGGCCGTGGGGTGCTGCGTCGGCCTGGGTGCGCTGTCGCGCTCTGCCGTGATGCTTCTTGTGCCCGCGCTCGGTCTGGTGGAGCCGCTCGGGTCACCCGTCGGCACACGCAGCAGGTGGCGAGGGGTCGCCCTGTTCGGATCGTTCTTCCTGTTGACCGTCTCTCCCTGGATCGTCCGCAACGATGCGGTCCTCGGTCGCCCGGTCCTGGGTACCACCCTGAGCGGCTACAACCTCTACCGGCAAAACTACCTGCTGTCATCCCGCGACCATTTGCGCGTCGTAGCCGGCGCGGAAGGCGAGCGTGCGGTCAAGGAGCTGCTCGCGCGCCGGCCCGATCTGCGAGGGACGGAGAATGAGGCCGAGATGAATGCCGTCTATACCAGTGAGGCCCTGCGTATCATCGAGGCCCGGCCCCTGCGTTACCTGCGCCTCTGCGTCCATCGCTTCCTGCCGCTCTGGTTCAACTGGGGAGTTCTGGAAGCGTATGGGGTCCGCTCGAGGCTGCGGGACTATCTGCTCGCGGGGGAGCAGGCCTTCCTGCTCTTGCTGGCGGCTGGCGGTCTCGGATATCTCGGACGGGAGGCCTGGCCGCTGGCCGCGAGCGTGGCTGCTTACAGCGTGGCGCATATGTTGGTGAACAGCCAGTTGCGTTACATCGTTCCGGTGATGCCGCTCGTGATAGTGCTCGGTGCCGCGACTTTGCTACGCGCTCTCCGGTACTTCCCAGAGCCCTGGAACATCGAGGGAACTGCGAGCCATGATCGAGTCGACGAAGGCGCTCTTCGCTAGACCGCCGTCAGTGCGCGAAGCAGTCCACTTCGCCCTCACGGCAGCGCTCTCCGAAGGCCTGGCGCTGGGATTCCTGGATGTTTCGCTGAGCCTTGGCCGCAGACCCCCGGGAGCCCTGCGCAATCTTGGAGGCGCACTGGCTCCTGTGGCGGCCGCAGGCGGGGCGTTTTTCTTCTTCGTCTTGATCGCCCTGCTCCCGTGTGCGCTTCTTCCTGCAAGAACACTCGGGCAAAGGAAGGGGGCGCTGCTCTTAGCGCTGGCTGCCGGTGCGGGCACCTTCCTTGGACTAGCCGTGTTCTACAACGTGACTCGCCTGGAGCTGAACGCGTTCCAGGCGAGAACCCTGGTTCTCGTGCTCTGCCTGTCGCTTGCCATTGGAGCGCGTCAATATGATCGCGCTCGAGCGGTCTGGAACGATCCGGGAGTGCCGCAGGGGTTCATGGCCGTTTTCCTATCGCTGCCCCTTGTTCTGGGCTCAGGGTTCTTGCTCATGTGGAGCTGGGCCTATCGGCGGGCCGGGTCTCCGGCGGATTCACCCAGGCTGTGGGTCGTGGCCTTCGCGATCACCGGTGCGCTCCTGGTGATGGCTGCGACCTTCCTCGCACGGCGGGTGTGCGTGGAGCGGTGGCTCGGCGCACTGGCGTTGCTGGTGGTCGGAGCTCCCATGGGAATGTGGCTGTTCAACGGAGACGGGCATCTCCCGCCACCGGCGGCCGCACGAACCCATGCCGTTCACAAGGTCCTCTTTCTCAGCATCGACACGCTTCGGGCAGACGCGGTCTCCGCGCTGAATCCCGTCGCGCCTCCGACCCCCTCGCTGGACTCTCTGGCGTCCGATTCGGTGGTCTTCGCGCACGCCTACTCCCCGGCGCCCTGGACACTGCCTTCATTTGTCTCGATGATGACGGGGGTCGCGCCCCCGGTGCACGGCGTGAAGAGCCCAGCCCTTCGTATCCCCGACACCCTCACGACGCTCGCGGAGCGAATGCGGTCACGGCCGCCATCGGACACAATCCCTGGCTCCGGCCGGAGCACGGGATGTCGCGGGGTTTCGGGAGCTACGATATTTGCCCGCGCGATGAGTACGGAGGCTCGTTCGGCTCACGTCTCTTGGCGCGACTCTTCCCGAGCCGGCTCAAACCGACCCTCACCACGCCCGAAATCACCCGATTCGCCGGCGATTGGCTCCGCGAGCACGCCCGCGACGACTTTTTCCTGTGGCTGCACTATTTCAAGCCACACGGGCCTTACGAGCCGCCCGTGGCCTACCGGCCCCGGGAGAATCCTCCGGCGGGAATGGGTTACAGGTTCGGCGGCGCCCCGGGCATCCGCATGGGATCGCTGGTGATCCCGCCGCCTCAGAGACCGTGGGTGAGAAAGCTCTACGAAAGCGAGGTGCGCTTCGTAGACGACAACGTGGGAGAAATCAGGGCGGAGCTGAAGCGATTGGGGATTTACGATGAAACGTTGATCGTGTTCGCCTCGGATCACGGCGAGGAGTTCTGGGAACACGGTTCCTTCGAGCATGGACACACGCTGTACGAGGAGCTGATCCGAGTCCCCTATTTCATCAAGCTCCCCGGCCAGGGCGTGAGGCTTCGGGAGAAGGAGCGGGTTTCGACCGGCAGCATCTATGCCACGGTCCTCGATCTCTGCGGGATCAAGGACGATTCCGGGTGGCTTTCGTATCGGCCACTGACGCCATTGTTCAGAAACGGCATCTTTGACGATGAACCGGTCCTGAGCGCCTCTCCCCTCTATTACGAGGATCGGGAGGCGTGGATCCAGGGCTCGACGAAATGGATCCACTCCCGCGTTACGGACCGCGTGGAGATTTTCGATTTGACGCGGGATCCCGGTGAGCGTCGTGATATTTCCATGACGTCGCCAGAGAAGGAGCACGAGGGCCTCGAGGATCTGGCGCGTCTGCACAAGGCCGACGAGGCGCTTCGCGAACACTACCGCATCAGGGGTGAGCTTCCCGCTGCAATCGATCCCGAAACTCTTGAAGAGCTCCATTCCCTCGGCTACCTTCATTGAACGGCGGCCGCGCCGATTTCAGCCACACTTGAAACGGCTGGCCACCCTCCGGGCTCTTCCCCACCTCGCGATCCAGGCGGGCGAAGACGGACTCGATATCCCGCACCGGGTCCCGGGTCGATGAGAGCCGGAGGTAAGGGCTCCCTTCGACATCGCCCAGCCCTTCGAACTTCCGGCAGGAGGAGACCTTCGATGAGAAATCCGAGGAGACACCCAGCAACCACGCCGCAAAGTTCGACCACCCCTCCGGGTTGCCGTACCCGTCCATGCCTCCGAGCGAATAGTCAGGTCTGACGAAGGCAAGATCCGCCGCGATGCATTCCTCCGCGTCCAGTCGATAGCGGTCGGGCATCGCCGTCTCGATGACCCGCTCCCTTGCGTAGTAGTAGCGGAGATTCTGGAGGACGGAGAAATCTCCGATGACCAGGCAGCCGGCCGGGAGCCTTTCCGCCAACGTCGAGGCCGCCGCGAAGGCCGGACCGCGATCACGGTGGTACGGCAGGATCGTCTCGGATGCGTTGACAAGACCGATCAGGACCAGGGCCGCACAGCAGAGAGTGATGACGGCGGCCCGGCGGCGTCGGCGGCCCGCCTCCCTGTAGTGCAAGAGATCCTTGACGGCCAGAGCGGTGAGGAGGATCAGGGGAAAGAGCGTCACGATGAAGAACTCCTTCTCGCCCGGAAACCACCATAGAAAGAAGGCGTAGAAGGTCAGAAGCCAGATCAGGAGAAAGCGCCGCTCCGCGGCGAGCTCCGCTCCCCTCAACGACCGGATGACGTGCCACAGGACGAGTCCCGCGACCGCCGCTGCGAATCCCGGAATGACGAGGAGGCGCAGGGACCATGGGAAGGTGATGACGTCCCGGACCTGGCTGTGGATCAGCCTGCCCACGCCGATGACGGAAAGGTTCCGCGCCGCACCCCAGCCTGGGTTGGGCAAGAACGCGTACGCAAGACAGAAGCGCACGAAGCTCCCCTCCCCGTCCGTGTGAAGGAAGGCCAGGAGGTAGGCGAAGAGAACCAGGACACCGGAGAGACCCAGGACCCAGAGTCTCTTCCCGTCCCGTCGGGTTCTTTCTCCGACCAGCCAGTACGCCAGCGGTAAACAGATGAGCACATTGGACTGGTGGTAGAGGATGCAGAGCGCCAGGAGGCCCGATACGGCCAGACCCATGATCGGCGCTGTGGGGCCGCGACCGTGGAGGAAGAGTAACACCGTCAGCAGCGCCAGGCTTCCCGTGGCCGGCACGTAGGCCTCCATCTGGGTGGAGTACAGCCAGAACCCTCGCGCCAGGAGGAGGAAGAGGGCCGCGAGGAGGCCTGCGGCGGTGGAGCACAGGAGGCGTTCCGCCAGCAGAAACATGGAGAGGACGGCGACCACGGCCCAGAAGACATTGTGGACCTGACCGGCAACCACCGGATCGGGGGCACTCCCCAGAGAGACCATCCCCTCCCGGACGACTCGAACCAGCGGGACGAAGAGGAGATGATGGGGGTGGTAGATCCCCCGGCCGGGCCCTGAGCGAGAGGAGAAGAACCGCTGTGAGAGCCGGCAGCGCCGCGAGGACGATCGCCCGCTGGAAGCGGATCCCCCGCATGTCGATCAACCCGATTCTTCGGGAGGAGAGAGGATCCCAGACGACGTCTTCATGATGGAGAGGAACTGGTCCGCGCGCAGGGGATCCACGGGAAGGACGTCACGGCTCCACGCCAGCGCCGGGGCGGATGAGGGGATACGCTCCGCCAGCGCCGGAGCGGCGTACAGATCCAGAGGAGGATCGTAGACGTAGTCCAGGTGAAGGCCTTGGCCGGCGAAATGCCCGAGGACCTGTTCTCTCCGCCGCACGAACAGAGGCACCCGGAACAGGGCGGTGTCCGCCGCAACCCGCAGGGACGAGGGAGTGAAGCCGACCGACAGAAGCTTGCGCGCGCCCTCGAGTCGCCGGCGCCGGTTGTCTTCGAAACGCGTCAGTTGGGCCAGCGTCCTGGTGATTTTCCGAGACAGCGGCTCGGTCCTGTAGTTGGGGTTGTCCACGCGAACCCAGCGATTGAACTGGTCCAGCCCACCTCCCCCGTCCCGGGCCCGGAGCACCTGAGCGAGATCGTAAGGCATCCGGTGCCCCGCGCGCTCCGGCTCGGCGGGATGGATCCGGTGGCGCAGGGCCGACAAGCTGCGGCGGGCTCCCGTTCGATCGGCCGCGTCCCTGAAGAGCAGGCGGACGCCGTCACGCGCCCTCCGCGTAACGCTCCGCCGGTGAATCTCCGACTCCGCCCGCCGGGCCAGAGAAAGCCTCCTGTTCCCCTCCGAGAAGCACAGAACCCCACCCACGCCGTCGACGTGCTTCGAGAGGCTGAAAGCGGCCACCGGGGAAATCTGGCCGATGCGGCGATCCCCGAAGCGGCTGTCGAGCGCCTGGCAGGCGTCCTCGATGAGAAGGACGCCGTGCCGCCGGCATCTCTCGTCCAGGAGATCCATCCGATCGGGAATCCCGTACAGATTGGTGGTCATCACCGCCTTCAGGCTCGAGCAGGTGCCGTCGTCCACCGCCGAGGGATCCAGGTTGCCCGTCGCGCGGTCGAGGGGACCCAACACAGGTACAAGGCCTGCCGCCAGAACGGTGAAGAACACCACGTCGTCGTTGACGGGCGAGACCAGGATGCGATCCCCTGGGCGCAGCCACTCCCGGAAGGCAAGATAGAGAGCGAGACGACCCGACGGGACATACAGCGCCTCCCGGTCATAACGCCGGCGGAAGAACTCCTCGATTCCGTGCGCGGGGTCCGTCATGGGGCGGTTTCATCGGAACCCGCGGCCAGATCGCGGGCCCGCCGCGCCTGCCGACGGATTCTCCACCGATCCCGGGCCTCCACGAGACGCTCCGGGAGATGTTCCCGGACCCAGAGCTTTGCGTCGCGGAGCTTCGCGGTACAGAGGTAGGCAAAGGCCCCCGCCGGGCCCGGGGCCCCGATGCGGGCGCGCTGGACGTAATGGTCTGTCGTCCCCCAGCGGGTCTTGAATTCTAATCGTAGGACTCGAGGCCCTCGGCGATACTCTCCCGGATGGCCATTCCCCGCAGGACGACTCCCACGCCGCCGACACCCTGGGGCCGGAAATCGCGATCGAACGCCTCCTGGAGGGAATGCAGAGCGCCGCGGAATGCGAAGCCGAATTGCGCCGCCCGGATCACCCCATCCACCTCGAGATGGTAGAAGCGCAGCCAGCCACGGCGCAAGAATCCGTCCGAGACGTCCTTGTAGAAGGCCCGCTTGCGGGGATGGTAGAAGGAGCCGGGATGCCCCTCGGACTCCCACCGTCCCTGGTGCATCTCGAACAGTCGCTCCAGGTGTCCGTCCAGCTCATCCTCCCGGCCGGTTCGCAGCAGCCTCACCTTGAAGCTCTTGAGCAATTTGTTGGTGCGGTAGCGGACCGTGGTCCTGAACTTGGTGGCCAGGGAGGCCAGGTAAGTTTCATAGCTGCCCGGGAGCGGGATGGAAGAGCAGGGCTGTCGTTCCCGGTGAATCCGATCGGGCGCGCGAGCGCCCAAAAGGCGAATCAGCCGATCCGCGGAAGGATGATTTTCCCTGAGCCCCCGTAGGTTGGCCAGGGACCATCGGCCTTCCAGGAACAGCATCAGTGCAGATAGAAATTCCTCCTCGGCATCCTTCCGCGCCAGGATCCCCAGATATTCCGAGCCGACCCCCTCGTCCCCCAGGAAAGAGAGGACCCGGGGACCCGACAGCACGCCCGGCCCCAGGCGTCGGCGATAGAACGGCTCGCGCCCCGTGATCAGAAGCGCCTCGCAATCATTACCGTAGTGCCTCATCCAGGCGATGATCCATTCCGGACTCAGGAAGGCCTCGGGACCCGACGCCTCGTCCAGCAGACGGCTCCATTCGGGAAGAAGCCGGTGTGGCCATTCCGCCGGGGGGACCCTCTCGATGTTCAAGAGGCGAACCCTGCCTCGTGGGCGCGCAGGTAGGATACGCGTCGACCCAGTGGCCAGGCCAGGTCACCGGTACGATGGCGGTCGGCCCAGGCCCGGGCGAGAAGCTCGAATGACGCCAGGAAGGCAGGCACGTTTCCCGGGAGACAACGACGCAGAGCCAGACGATCATCACCGCGGCGCACCGTCCCCGGCTCAGTGGTGACGGCGCAGCGGTAGCCGGCCTCGGCCACCAGCTTGGAGATGAAGTCGCTGAGATCGGAGAAACGACCGTTGGGGTAAGCGAAATCCAGGACGGGCTGTCCCAGCAACTGCTCGAGATCCTTGCGGGACCCATCGATTTCGGCGCGTGCGCTCTCGGGTTCCAGCCCCGACAGGATCGGGTGGGTTCTGGAGTGGGCGCCCACCGTGAAGGGATGCTGGATCATGCGGCGGAGGTGCTCGGGAGAAACGACCCGATCCTCCTCGGGCGGGCGAACGTATCCACCGGCCTCAGCCGCCAGACGATCGATGATCTCCTGGCGCCTTCCCTCCTGGGTCTTGAGGGTCTCCTTGATTCTGAAAAAGGCGGCGTAGCGGCTCGCCTCGTCCGCCGTGGGCAGCAGGGGCCACAGGCCCGGGACTTCCGGTATCGCCGCGCCCCGCCAGCCACGAACCAGTTCCCGGAGTGACGATACCCAGAGGTCCCTGGTCGATCCGACCAAGGCGCTGGGCATGAAAAAAGTGGCCGGAACGTTGAACTCCTGGAGCATCGGTATGGCGAGAGTCACATTATTGGTGAGTCCGTCGTCGAACGTCACCGCGAATGAAGCAGGCGGCGGCGACTCTCCCTTGGAAACCGCCAGGGCAATTTCCTCCAGAGACACCTGACGGAGGTGCCGTCTCAGGTGCCGGAGCTGATCGCGGACATTGGAGATGGCGTGACCCCGGGAGAAATACCCCGGGTCCACATCCGTGGTTCCGTGGAATCCCAGGATCAGGCAAGCATGTCGGGACTCGAGCGTTCGGCGCAGCAGCGGACCGGTCAGCCCGGCGGAATAGAGAACCGCGGCTATGGCATACTTGAACAGCTGCTTGACCAGCGCCGGAAAGCGCCTGCCCGGAGAAACTTCCTGCAGGTACGTTCGCAGGTCCTGCCGAAGTGACTGCCATGTCTGGGTCATGAGTCAGTCTTCACGGGCTGCACCGGCTCAATCCGGGCTTTTCATGGAGTCGGGCGCAGTCGTGGAGGAGACATGCTGCAGGGTCGCGTCCTCGTGCGAGTTGCCTCAACTCATCAATATAATTCGCTAGGCTTGACGAAGCAATGGGGATGGGCGCCGAGTCGCCCTGCGCTCGCTGCGAATGCGACCTATGATATGACGTCGACATGCTTCTGGCGCCTGCCGCGTTGACGCAGGCTACATTGACCCGGTTGTGAGGGGGAAGATACGGCGTTGAGTTCGTCACGGCGTCTCGTCGTGGTTCTGGGTGAGGGAGCCGCGATCGGGCTCTTCGTCGGGGGCATTCTCGGATGGTGGGAAATCTGGCTGAATTCCGACCTGACCCACCGGATGTTCTGGCTGGCGACGCAACGCCTGGCGGGACCGATGGTGCCCGGCGTCGGCTGGGGCGCCCTGGCATCGGCAACGCTCGCTCTGTTGTTGGGGCAGCTGGCTCGGCGGGGGCGGCGCTCTTTATGGATCGGAGTCATCTGCCTGGGGCTGGTGTGGATCGCGGGGCTGGCCGCGCTTGCATTCCCCCTGCGTGACACGGCATTCCTCCTGCACCGGTTCAGCAGTCACGGTCTCACGCGAACGGTCTTCGGGTCGATCGCCGCCGCGTCCTTTCTTCTTCTGGCCGGGCGCTCCTGGGATGCCTTGACTCCCGCCCGGGGGGGTCTGGGGAGACTCCGCTTCGTGGTCGCCCTGCTGGCCGCGGCATCGACCGGGTTGATGCTGATGCTCTGGGTTCTGCTGCCGCGGCTGTCCGCCGCCAGGGCCGCCGGGCGGCCGTCCATCATGATCGTTTCGCTCGACACGCTGCGTGCCGACCGTCTTGGCGCTCTGGGCTCCGCGCGCCCGCTGACTCCGCTTCTCGACGGGATCGCCACCGAAGGGATGGTCTTCGAGCAGGCGATGTCTGCGGCGCCGTGGACTCTCCCTTCACACGCCTCGCTGTTCGCGTCCCTCCTTCCGTTCGACCAGATTCGACGCTGGGACTACAACCGCGAACCCCCGCTCCGCCAGACGTTGCTCGCAGAGCGGCTTCGTGAGGCCGGCTACCGGACGGCGGGATTCACCGGGGGTGGCTACGTCTCCGCTCAGTGCGGTTTCGGTCAGGGCTTCGAGATCTACGAAGACCACGACGAGGTGGCGGAGGGTGGTCCCGGGAAGATTGCGGCGGCGGCCCTGGCATGGGTCCGCGCCGTCCGGAGAGTTCCTTTCTTTCTGTTCGTCCACACCTACGAGCCGCATTACCCTTATGTGCACGCTGACTTCGCCAATCCCGCCGATGCCGGCCGGCTGCCCCCCGTGGTGACCTACAAGGAGATCGATGCGATCCACAGCGGCGCTCTCATCCTGTCCGAGGCCGAGCGACGCTACGTGACGGATCTCTATGACGGGGACGTGGCGCACACCGATCGAGTGATCGGGGGCCTTCTCCAGACACTGAAACGAGAGGGGATTCTTGATCGTACGCTCGTGGTGGTGCTCTCCGATCACGGTGAGGAGCTGTGGGACCGGGATCCC
>QHXY01000252.1 GCA_003223145.1 Acidobacteriota bacterium | reverse complement strand
CGAATCCGCACCACCTCGTCGTGGAACAGACCGATCAGATCGAGCGCCACGATCGCGACCGAATGCGTCCCCGACCCGAGCACCAGGGCGCGGGCGAACAGGTCATCGTGCACTCCGGACGCGGCCCTTCCCTGCCCGAACCCGGCGAGCCAAATCGGGGGCCCGTCCGGCCGCACCACCGGCGTGATGGCGATCGAGGCCGCGCCCGCGAAGAAAGGCGCCGGCGTGACACCGGCCGCGGCGGGAGCGCCCAGACCCGGTCCGGTGGCGCAGCGGCCCACGGCGAACCCCGCGGAGCCGCCAAGAGCCAGGGCGAGGAGGCAGCGATTGACCAACCGGAGGCGTCCCAATAACATCTCCCGCGCCGTGGATGGAACATCCGTGAGGCCCCAAGAGCATATGCCCGTCCCGCCGGGGAGCGAAAGTGCCGGCGACCGGAGGGGGTTGTCGGCGCGACTGGCCCGCTGGCGCGACCGGCTGGGCCCGCCCCGATCGTACTGGCTGACGCGCTTTGTCCTCCTGCGCCTCCTGGGTCTGGTCTACTTCTTCGCGTTCGTGTCCCTGGCGACGCAGCTCCTGCCCCTGATCGGCAGCCATGGACTCCTGCCGGCGGCGGCCTTCCTGTCGCGCATCGAAGGCTACTTCGGATCACGCACCGACGGCTTCCTGCAGTTCCCCAGCCTGTTCTGGATCGATACCTCGGACCCTTTCCTGGTGGCGATGGCGTGGTCCGGGGTGGCGCTGTCGCTGCTCGTGCTTTCGGGTTTCGCCAACTCGATCCTGCTGTTCATCCTGTGGGCGCTCTACATGTCGTTCGTGAACATCGGGCAGGACTGGTACGGCTACGGATGGGAGATCCAGCTCCTGGAGACCGGCTTCCTCGCCATGTTCCTCTGTCCTCTCGTCGACCCGCGGCCCTTTCCGCGCCGGCCGCCGCCGGCGCCGGTGGTCTGGCTGTTCCGCTGGCTGGCCTTCCGGATCATGCTCGGGGCCGGGCTGATCAAGATTCGCGGAGACCCGTGCTGGCGCGACCTGACGTGCCTGTATTACCACTACGAGACTCAGCCGATCCCGAACCCGCTGAGCCGCTACCTGCACTTCATGCCGAAGTGGTTCCACCGGGGCGGGGCGCTCTGGAACCACGTGTGCGAGCTCATCGCACCCTGGTTCGGCTTCGGCCCGCGCCTCGCGAGGCACGTCGCGGGCTTCCTGATGGTCACGTTCCAGTGCATCCTGATCCTGAGCGGCAACCTGTCCTTTCTCAACTACCTGACCATCGTGCCGATGCTCGCCTGCTTCGACGACTCGCTCCTGCGTCGCCTCTTGCCGCGCCGGCTGGTGGCGCGCGCCGAGCGCGCCGCCGCCGCGGCCGAGGAGTCGCCCGCGCACCAGGCCGTGGTGGGGGTGCTCGTCCTCGTGGTGGCCCTGCTGAGCTACTACCCCGTGCTGAACCTGATGTCCAGCCACCAGGCGATGAACACCTCGTTCAACCGGCTGAGCCTGGTCAACACCTATGGCGCCTTCGGCAGCGTCGGGAAGGAGCGTCACGAGATCGTCTTCGAGGGGACCGACGACGCCGCCATCACCGACGCCACGCGGTGGAGGGAGTACGAGTTCAGGTGCAAGCCGGGCGATCCCTTGCGCCGGCCCTGCATCATCGCCCCCTACCAGCCGCGCATCGACTGGCAGATCTGGTTCGCGGCCATGTCGGTGCCCGAGCGCTACCCGTGGACCGTCCACCTGATCTGGAAGCTGCTCCATAACGATCCGGGGGCGCTGAGCCTGCTGGCGAACGACCCTTTCCCGGGATCGCCTCCGCGCTTCATCCGGGCCCGCTACTACCTCTACCAGTTCGCCCCGCCGGGAGATCCGGGCGGCGCCTACTGGAAGCGCACGCTCCTCGGCACCTGGCTCCCGGCGCTGTCGGTCGACGACCCCCGGCTGCGGCGCTTCCTGACCGCCTACGGGTGGCTGCCGCGCGATGCGAGCTCCGGAACCCCGTGAGGCGACGTCGGCTCCGGCGATCGCCTCGACTATAATTCTGGCCGGGCGGCCTGTGCAGGCATTTGGGCGGGCTCCCGGCAACAGAGGCGAGGGTTCGATTGATGAGCCAGGCCTGGACAACCATGCTGGGACGGCGTATCCAGGCGGGCGACCGCGGCGCTCCGGCCGGCGATGCCGTCGTCGACGCCGCTCCCGGTCTCGCCGAGCGCGTCGCCCTGATGGTCATCTTCCCGCTCACGATTCTTCTGCGATCGTTCTACGTCTTCCGCCACGGCTTCGACTCCGACGAGTGGCAGCACCTGCATGTCGTGTGGGCCGCAACCCGGGGGCTGACCCAGTACCGCGACGTGTTCGACAACCACGCTCCGCTGTTCCATATCCTGAGCGTCCCCCTGGTGGCGAGCCTCGGCGAGACACCCGACATCCTATACGTGATGCGACTGGCGATCACCCCGTTCGTCGTGATCACACTCTGGGCCACCTGCCTGATGGGCCGGTCGATCGGCGGAAGGCGGACGGGTCTGTGGGCCGCCGCCGTCCTGGGCTTCGTCCCGCTCTTCTTTCTTCGGTCGATCGAGTACCGGCCCGACGTGCTGTGGACGATGTTCTGGATCCTGGCGCTGGCGGTCCTCCTGGGCGGCGACCTCACCTGGAGGCGATGCCTGGCGACCGGGCTGCTCCTCGGGCTGGCGGTGAGCACCTCGCTCAAGTCCGTGCTGCTGCTCCTCGCGCTCGGCATCGCGGTGATCGCCCTGCCGATCGCCTCTGGCAGGGGGGCGCGGTCTCTGGCGCCACCGCGGCCGCTGGCGTGCGCTTTGGCCTTCGTCTTCGGTCTGTCGGTCGTTCCTGTCGCGCTGGTCGTCTACTTCGCGTCGCGGGGTCTGCTGCAGCCGTTTCTCTACGGAACCGTGTACCACAACTACCTTCCGCAGCTCGGGAGCTGGAGCCGTCCGCTGCGGTCCCTTCTGTTCGCACCGGCGCTTCTCCTGGTGGTCGTCCTGGCACGCTGCGCCGGCCGGGCCCGGCGACCGGAGAAAGACCGGGTCCGTCTCGTCTTCCTGACGCTCGTCGCGGGCACCTTCCTGGCGGCGCTCCATACGGTCTGGCCGCTGTTCACGACCTACGATCTCCTGCCCTTCTATCCCCTGCTCGCGGTCCTGGCGGTCGGGGTCCCGATGCGCCGGCCGGATCTCGCCGCCGCGACGCCGCCGATGGCCGGGGCACTCCGGCTGTCCGGCGCGTTCTTCCTGTCGGCCGTCGTCCTGATCGAGATCGGCCTGGTGCTGCGGTGGGAGCCTCCCGGCTTGGACGGCACGCGGCGCCAAGTCCAGCTCATGACGGACGTGCTCCGGTTGACGGAGTCTTCGGACTATGTGCTGGACATGAAGGGCGAGTCGATCTTCCGCCGCCGTCCGATCTACTACGTCCTGGAAGCGATCACCAGGGCCCGGCTCGAGCGCGGGTTCTTCCCCGACAACATCCGGGAGCGCATCATCGCGACACGGACCTGCGTCGCCGCCGCCCGGATCGACCGCTTCCCCGACGGCGTGCGGGAATTCATCGAGAGCAACTACCTGCTTCTCGGCGAAGTGCGAGTCGCCGGCCGCTACCTGGACGTCCAGGACCAGGACCCGGGTCGGCCGATCGCCTTCGAGGTGGCGATCCCGGCCAGGTACTCCGTCGTCGCCGAGAGCGGCGGAGCGGCGGGGCTCCTCGACGGCGAACCATACACCGGCCCGCGCTTCCTCGAGGCCGGTCCGCATACATTCACGCCGTCCTCCGCAGCCGATCGGCTCGCCCTGGTTTGGGCCCAGGCCATCGAGCGGGGCTTCACCCCGTTCCCGGACGGAACCGCCACAGGACGTTGACTCCCTGACACGGAGTGTGCCGACCGCGACACGCGGTTCCCTCGCCCGCCTCCCCTGAGCTTCCGTCGCTGACGCATTCCTGCTCTGGCACCGGGATTGCGATGCCTCCGAGCATCGAGTGAGTGAAGGAGGAATCGCGCATGACACCCGCTGGCCCCCGGCCGATCGCGACGCTCATGAAGATGCTGGTGCTGCTGTCGCTCATCTGGAACCTGATCGCCCCCGCCCTGGCGCAGGAGTGCGAGCGCCCCGAGGCCGGCCCGCCCGCGCCCGTCGAGGCTGGCGCCGCCGGGTCGGGAGAGCTGCTGCGGAAGACCCCCGGCGGACTCGTCCCCCTGCCGGTGCTCGACCTGCGGGTCAGTCTCGAGGTGACGGGCATCCTGGTCCACGGCGCCCTGACGCAGAGGTTCAGGAACCCGACCCCGGAGGTCATCGAATGCGTCTACGTCTTCCCACTCCCCGAACGGGCCGCCGTGCACCGCATGGAGATGCGTATCGGCGAGCGCCGCATCGTTTCGCTCATCAGGGAACGTGAGGAGGCGAGACAGGTCTACGAAAAAGCCAGGCAGGAAGGGCGAAAGACGGCGCTGCTCGAACAGGAGCGGCCCAACCTCTTCACCACCTCCGCCGCCAACATCAACCCCGGGGAAACGATCGAAGTCAGCCTCGAGTACCTGCAGGAGATCGTCTACGCCGGTGGGGAATTCAGCCTGTCGTTTCCCCTGACGTTCACCCCGAGATTCGCGACCGGCGGCGCGAGGGACAATGACCGGGTCACCCCTCCGTTCGCGCGCCCGGACGCCGCGGGCTTTCCGCGGGCGACACTGGTCGCGCGGATCGACGCCGGAGCGCCTCTGCAGGCGGTGCAGAGCGACTCGCACGCGATCGTGACCCGGCGGGACGGCAACGTCCTGCTGGTCGAGCCACGCGACGGCAGCGTGCCCGCCGACCGTGACTTCCACCTGCGCTGGAGGCCGCTCCTGGCGTCGGAGCCCCGCTCGACGCTGTTCACGGAGGACCGCGCCGACGGCCGGTATGTGCTCCTGATGCTCCTGCCTCCCCTCGAGAATGTCGGCGCGGGACTGGGGTTGCCGACCGAGACCCTGTTCGTCCTTGACGTCTCAGGTTCGATGGACGGGCCGTCCATCGAGCAGGCGCGCGCCGCGCTCCTGGCCGCGCTGGACCGGCTGCGTCCCGGCGACACCTTCAACATCCTGATCTTCAACCACGCCGTCACCGCGTTCCGGACCGGGTTCCTGCCGGCGGGCAGTCCGGACCTCGAGGAGGCGCGGAGCTGGGTCCGGCGGCTGCGCGCGGACGGTGGAACGCGGATCGATCTGGCCCTGCAACGGGGCCTCGATTTGATCAAGACAGGCCATCCCGATCGAGCGCAGCGGATCATCTTTCTGACCGATGGGGGGGTGGATGACGAGGACGACGTCCTGCGCATGGTCCGCGCCGGGCTCGGAGCCGCTCGTCTGCACGCGCTCGGCATCGGCCCGGCTCCGAACCGCTACCTGATGCGCAAGATGGCCGAAGCCGGTCAAGGCCTGTGCGAGTTCATCTCCACCACGTCCGGGGTCGACAATCGGGTTGACGCGTTTTTCGCCCGCCTGAGCCGTCCGGTGATGACCGACCTGGAGCTCGACTGGGAGGGAGTGGCGTCGGCGGAGATCTATCCCTCGCGGCTGCCCGATCTCTTTTCGGGCGAGCCTCTGTTCGTGTCGGCCCGGCTCGGCGCGGGGCATTCGGTCCGACGCGTGCTCCTCAAGGGGCGCACCCACGACGGCCCGATCGGTTTCGATCTGATCGCGGAAGACGGCAACCCCCTGGAGTCGGGCGTGGCGGTGAGGTGGGCCCGCGCCCGGGTCGAGTCGCTGACCGACGCGCTGCACGAGAACGCCGATCCCGACGCGGTGCGTCGGGCGGTCATCGACGTCTCGACGGCCTTCGGCATCGTCACGCGTTACACGAGTCTGGTGGCCGTCGAGGAGACGCCAAGCGCGTCCGGCGATGTCCGGCTGGTGAAGGTGCCGTCCGGAATACCGCTCGGCTCGACCCTACTCGGCGAGCTCCCCCAGGGCGGGACCGACGAGCCGCTCCTGTTCCTGGTGGGCATCCTGCTCGTCTGCTCCGGGGCGGCCTGGGTGTTGCCCGTCCTGCGCGCGCGATGACCCAGCGGCATCTCCTTCTGTTGGGACCGATCCTCCTGCTAGCCTCGGGGGGCGTCCTGGTCGGTCGCCACGGCTATCTTGCGGCCAAGGCCGTGCTCGCCGGGCGCCTGATCGATCGCGCCCTGGCCGACCACCTGCGGGACGGCGGGACCCACCCTCCCTGGAGCTGGGCCGACATGCATCCGATCGCCGTCGTGGAGGTCGGACGTCTGGGTGTACGCCGGATCGTGTTGCGGGGAGCCTCGGGCGAATCGCTGGCGTTCGGCGTGGGCCACGTCGACGGCACCGCCCTGCCGAACACTCCTGGGCACTGCGTCCTCGCCGGCCACCGCGACCGGGCGTTCTCGTTTCTCGAAGAGCTGGAAGGCGGAGATATCCTGTCGGTGCGCACCTTCGACAGCGTCCGCGACTACGTCGTGGACGGCATCCGGGTCGTTCCGAGAACGGACACCGACCTCCTCGATCCGACGCCGGAGGATCGGCTGACGCTGGTGACCTGCTACCCGTTCGGTGGTCTGCTCCGGTCGCCGTGGAGGTACGTGGTAACCGCATTGCCGGTCCGAACGCGCCCGGCGAGCCCGACTACGATTTGGTGATCGGCGCCGGTGCGTCCGCCGCCCGCACGTTGAAAAGTCACCCAGTCCACGTATATTCCTCGATGGACCTTGGCCGACCGAGGCGGGCACATGGACAAGCACGCACATTGGACCTCGAGATATCTGTCGCGCAACCGCTCGCTCGCCGCCGCGGCGGCTCTGGCGCTCCTCGCGGTCTCCCTGATCCGCGCCGAGGAAGCCGGCGGGAACGCCGCACAGCTTGCGACGCACACCGGCCGTCTGACCGGTTCGGTCGCCGTCGGACCCGAACTGTCCTCCAGGAAGCTCCGCTTCAATCTCTACCCGGACCTGGTGCAGCCGGCGGTGGCCGCCGGCCGGCCCTCCCGCGAGGAGGAGCTGAAGAACGTGGTCATTTACCTCGAACCGGCGCCGCAGGGTGTCGCGGCGCGCTCCGGGACCGCTGCACGCCCGGTGATGAAGCAGGAGGGCCTGACCTTCGTGCCACACGTCCTGCCCGTCCTCAAAGGCTCGACGGTCGAGTTCCCCAACGAAGACCCGATTTTCCACAACGTCTTCTCTCTCTCCAAGGCGTCCTCGTTCGATCTGGGACGCTACCCCCAGGGAGCGTCGAAGTCGGTCCGTTTCGACGAGCCGGGCATCGTCAAGGTGTTCTGTCATATCCATTCCGACATGAGCGCGGTCATCATCGTCCTGGACAACCCCTTCTTCACGGCGCCCGACACGCAGGGCCGCTTTCAGATCGACGGCATCCCGCCTGGAGACTACCGGGCCGTGGGCTGGCACGAGCGGGCCCGACCGCAGGTCTTGAAGGTGCGGATCGAGCCGGGCCAGGCGTCCGTCCTGAATTT
>QHXY01000246.1 GCA_003223145.1 Acidobacteriota bacterium | reverse complement strand
GAACGCGACGTCGTCTCCGAGCGCCACGATGGTCCCCTCGACCGTCTCCCCTTCCCGGTGGAACTTCGGCGCGTGTGATTCCTCCAGCATCCGGGCGAAATCCTCTCCCTCGGAATCGGATCGCGGTCGGTCGGCCACCTGAAAACCTCTTCTGATAGCGTGCATCTTATCAGCCCGCCGCCCGGTGGGGCGAGAAACAAGTCGCGACTACCCATCCGGCAGTCGAGACGTCCGCGCCTATTCCAGCCGCAGTCGACGTCCCAGCCGATCCCCCGATAGCCGAATCCTGACCACCTCCTCGTGAACCCTAAAGACATCTGCGAGTGGGATGGAGATGGACCCGAATAGCGCCTCTGAGGACACCTTCTTCGGTAAGCGCTTCTTGGCGCGGTCCAGGAGCTGTTGGGCCCGCTTCAGCAGCGGCGCGGCCGGCACGAGGATGCGTCCGGCCAGACTTCTCGCCTGCCACTCCATGTTGTCTCGAAGGATCGGGTCCAGCCCTTCGTGAAACGCCAGCCACCCCTCGAACGACGTCAACAGCGAGCCACGATACAGGTCGGCGTGCAGAAGCAGGTGGCCCACCTTATGCGCGAGCGAGAAGCGGTAGCGCGTCTCCATCTCTTCGCACTGGCGCAGGTCGACGAAGATCGATCGCGTATCGTGCGACAACCAGCTCTCGATCTGGAAGTCGCGGTGGAGATTGGGCAGCGGCACGACGTCGAGACCGAGATCGAACTCGACGATCTCCTCGATCGGCACCGGCGGCTCGAGCGAAACGTGATGCTCCGAGAGAAACCGTTGCGCCAGAGCTTCAAGTTCTTCTGGACAAATGAATCTTGGAGGCACGCGGCTGCACCGTCGTCACGTGGCCTCCCGCGGGGGGCGCTAGGATCCCTGGATCCTGCGCGCGAGGCGGATCAGCTCTTCCTCAGACAGCTTCTTTCCCTTCAGCGTACGGAACAGGATCGGCAGAGCCTTCAGCAATTCCCGATCGTCGGCGACATCGCGAGGGATCCTCCGGCCCCCAATGGCCGAGAGGTGGACCATGTGACCCCAGGATGCCGATCGAGGCTTCAGCCCCAGGGCACGACCGATGCGCTCCAGTACCGCTGGATCTTGAGGTGGCGGAACGACGCTCCGCTCGTACCGGCTGAGATTGCCCGGGTCCAGGCCTGCCTTCCTGGCGAACACCCTGAGCGTCAACCGCTTTCGGACCCGTTGAGCCTTGAGCCATTCTCCGAACGATCCTGACGTATCCATCCGTCGTCGCCTCGCCTTGATGTATCACTTATACAACGTTGTGCAAACGATACAACGCAACATCTGGGGAGTCAAGTAGAATCTCGCGACGACTACCTGCCGCGCTTCGTCCGGTACGAAGGCAGCTCCTCCCGCAGGACGCGCCGCAATGTTTCTTCGAGAGGCCGGTCTCCGGACCTCATGTGCTCCCTGAGTGCTCGATTGATGAGGGTCTGGTAGTTCCCGCCACCGGCTTTGTGGACCTGGGACTTGAACCAGGCAAGCACATCGTCGTCGAGACGTATCGTGATTCGGGTCTTTCCCGTCGGTGCCTTGACAACCGGCCCGCGCCGCCCGCGGCTGAAATCGTACTCTTTGCGCATTGGTCACCCCTCGTACTGCCTCCGCTCGCTGGGGGTTGCTTCCCGAGCGGAGATGATTCGAATCGCGATCAGGTGCCCTTCGGCATCGCGCCCGATCGTCACGAAACGGTATTCCCCCTCTCCTTCATCCGGGAGGGTAACCGCGAGGGGGTCATCGAAGACTGTGTTTTCTCAGATTGACGCGAGCCTTGTCCGCATCCCACTCGAACTCCACCCACGAATGATATGCACATTTGTACACCAAGTCAATGCCCAACATCCTGGAGAACGCGAGGGATGCCCCGTCCTAGGCGAACTTCGCCGTCGACGCCTACGACGCGGCATACTAGGTGCCGCTCGATCTCGAGCCGGTGGGGCTGGTCCGCGGAGGCGCGCGCGGCCCGGGTAGCGAGGCCTGAGCGCTGGTGCAGTACGTGATCATGTCGCCGCCGCACGTTTAGGCTCGGGCGGACTCTACGACCGCCCGGTACAGGACACAACGGCGCCAGGCCCGCCCTCCCGACACAATGAGAGTGGACGCGGAGCGCCCTTGGGCGTATATGGTCTGCAATGCAACGCTCGGTTTCTGCCTTCTCTCATTTCGCATCGTGGATTCTGCCCGCGATTCTGGTTGCGGCGGCGCCGGCGACTGCGTTCGCCGAGGTCAATGAGATCTTCAAGCCGCTCCCCTCCATTGCCTTCGGAGCCTCCCCGGCCGGTGTCGTCATCGGGGATTTCGACGGCGACGGCTACAACGATCTGGCCGTTTCCTACCAGGGACAGAACGACGTCGAGGTCTGGTATGGCCCGGCATTTTCCTACGAGGCGAGGAGCCGGCTCAGCACCGGTCCCTACCCTTCCGGGATCGTGAGCGGAGATCTGGATGGGGACGGACGGCTCGACCTGGCGGTCATCCACAATCTGTCGGGTGAGCTCGACGTCTTTCTCGGCGCGCCCGGGAGGAGTTTCCACGCGCTGCCGCGAGTCGCGCTGGGAGACAACGCGACCTCCCTGGCGCTCGGCGATTTCGATGCCGACGGCCGCCTCGACCTGGCGGTCACGACCTATACGTTCCCAGCCGATTCCGGCCGAATCGTCATTTTCCGTGGGCGCGGCGACGGCAGCTTCAGCGTCGTGGACGATCACTCGGTCCACTTTATGCAGGGAATCGCGGTCGACGATTTCAACCGGGACGGCCGGGTCGATCTCGCCGTCGGCGGCGGGTCCGACTCAGCGGTGGGCATCCTGCTCGGCCGTGGCGACGGGACCTTCGAAGAGCCCCGGCTCTACGGACCGGGATCGGGAGCGCTCGACCTCGCGCTCGCGGACTTCGACGGCGACGGCACTCAGGACATCGCCGTGCGCGCGAACGAAAGCATCCTCGTGCTCCGAGGGACCGGGGGCGGCGCCTTCGAACTGCAAACCGAGCTGCCCTCCGCCGTGATTATCGGAGGCATCGAGGTCGGCGATTTCAACATGGACGGCCATCCCGATCTGATCTTCGCGAATTCTCTGGCCAACGATCTGAGCGTCTTTCTGGGCAGGGGAAACGGCGGATTTGCCTCCGAATTGAGGATACCGCTCGGGCTTGCGCCTGGAGATATCGCGGTGGGAGACCTGAGCGGCGACGGAGTCCCCGATGTCGCGGTCACGAATTATTCTTCGTACGAGGTGAGCCTCCTCGTCGCACGGATCACGTCCGCCGACGCCGACCAGGACGGCTCGCCGAACGGCGCCGATCTGTGCACCGACAGCGACGCCGACGGCTTCGGCGATCGCGGCTTTCCCAGCAACACCTGCGCCTCCGACAACTGCCGCAATGCCTTCAATCCGGACCAGGCCGATCGCAACAGCGACGGGTCGGGCGACGCGTGTCAGCCCGTGCTGATCATGGGCGGCGTCCGGCAGGACGGCGGGACCGATCTCGAGGTCTCGGCGCTGGCGCGCGACCCGCAGAACGAACCGCTCAGCGGCAGAGTCGATCTCCATCAGATTCGCCAGGAATCCCTCGGGATCGGACAGTTCGGGGCAAACCCATATTGCTATAACGTCTTCAATCCCTTCTATTCTTACCCCGGAGGGGATGGAGGAATCACCTACGTCAACCGTCCCGACACCGGCCCGCTGCTCGGCGACCTTGTCGAGCTGGCGCCGCTCGAGGGGGTGGACTGCAGCCAGAACAGCCGGTTCGTGCTGCGCGCAGGCCACTGCTCGGACCCCTACGGATACAGCTCGTCCGTCCTGTTTCTGGATGACCTGACCCTCCCCGCTCCGATCTGCGTGAATCTGGCCACGGGCGGGGGGCCCGGATTCGATCTGACCATCACCGGGTACGACGAGCAGTCGATCACCCTGTCGCGCGAGGTGACCGATCACTTCTCGTACCCGTTCGCATCCTGGACGCCGGCCCCCATCTGGATCGGGTTCCTGAATCCGGAGGCAAGGATCGAAATACTCGACATCCAGGTCACCGATGGCAACACGCTTCCGGCGTACGGCAACGTGAATTTCCTCTACCACCACGAGCAGTACATGACCTTCCTCAACGAGGGGCCTGCCGGCGATCGGGATGGCGACGGTGTCCCGGACGCGACCGACGACTGCGTCGACAACGACGGAGACGGGTTCGGCAATCCGGATGCTCCCGCCAACGTCTGCCCGCCGGACGATTGCCCGTTCCGAGCCGATCCGTCTCAATCCGACCAGGACGGCGACGGCTTCGGAGACGCCTGCGATCTCTGCCCCACCGTGGCCGATCCGGACCAGACCGACACGGATCGGGACGGCGTGGGCGATGCCTGCGACAGCTGTCCGAATATTAGCGACCCCAATCAGGAAGATCATGACAGGGACGGCATCGACGACGTCTGCGACAACTGTCCGAGAGTCGCCAATCCCGATCAGAAGAACTCGGACGGCGGCATCGGGGGGGATGCCTGCAGAGTCACGGTCGTCATCGGCGACATCCGCGAGGACGGCGGGGAGATTCTCGAGGTATCCGCATTCAAGGAGCATGCCCACGGCGACCCGCTGTACGGCTGGGTCGAGGTGGACTCGCTGGAGGGCGATTACGCGATCGAGAATCGCGGACCCGATCCGCTTCTGTGTGAGGAAACGAGTTTTGGAGGGGGGGCGCACGGCACCGGTCTGGCGTACGAGTTCGAGCCCGGCGGCGGGATCCTGTTCGACGTCGACTCGCGGCTGGCATGCAACGATGGTCTGCCGGACCTCGAAATAGCCCGCGGCCCGTGCTTCCGGACCGAGACCGCGTTCGCGCCGTCCCTCGACCTCGGCGGTCTTGCCTTCCCCGCCAAACTCTGCGTGCGCTATGTGGATTTCCCGAAGTATCCGTTCGACCTGCTCGTCTTCGCCGCCGACGAAAGCGGACTGCACATCCCCGCAGGGGGCGGCTCCGTGATCATCGACCCGTACGATTTCGGAGCGGATTTCCCCGAGGTGGACATTTCCTCGCTGACATCCGGGCAGTACTACCTGCTCTATCTCTGGGCCGGCGACAGTTTCGCGGGCGTCGGGATCGCCACCGCCCCCTTCCTTTATCAAGGAGAGTCGCGCCTGGTGATCAGCCGGCCGCCCGCCCCGCAGAGCGTGATTCGCGCGCCGGCGACGGCGGAGTGCGACGGCGCGCGCGCCGCGACCGTGACGCTCGACGGCTCACAGTCGGGGCCGCCCGGCTCCGGGGCCGCCATCACCAGCTACGAATGGTTCGTCGATTTCAACCGACCGGGGGAAAGACTGCTGGGCACCGGCGCGTTCCTGGCCGCCTCGCTTCCATTCGGACAGAACGCGGTGACCCTGAGGGTGACCGGCGCGGGAGGCCTGGCTTCGACATCGACCGTCGAGATCATCGTGGCGGACACATTGCCGCCCGTCCTGACCGTGAGAGCCACCCCGGCCTCGCTCTGGCCCCCGAACCACCGCATGGTTTCCGTTCAGCCGGCGTTGCAGATCGCCGACCGCTGCGACCCGTCGCCCACGTTGCGCCTGCTCTACGCGCGCAGCAGCGAGCCCGACGACGCTCCGGGAGGCGGCGACGGCAGCACGACCGGCGACATCCAGATCGATGCCGCCGCGGGTCCCGCCGGCGCGATCCTCCTCCGTGCCGAGCGCTCGTCCGGCGGGCCCGGCCGAATCTATGAGCTCGGCTACGCGGTCACGGACGCCTCGGGCAACAGCGCGTCGGCCCTGACGCTCGTGACCGTGCCGCTCAATCTCGGACAGGGCCCCGAGCCTATCCACCTCGGCCTCGATCGCACAGGCCCGGGCGGAGCCGCCAGCATCTACTGGAACTCCGTCTCCGGCGCGCGCTCCTATGACTTGATTTCGGGCGACGTGCGCAATCTGCATTCGGACGCCACGCGCATCTCCCTCGGCCCCGTGCGCGTCGTCGCCAGTCC
>QHXY01000245.1 GCA_003223145.1 Acidobacteriota bacterium | reverse complement strand
CGCGTCGCCGACTTCGTCGCGTATCTTCTGGCCCTGCCGGACGACACCTGGCTACTCAACCCCGTCATCGCGCCGTCCCGCGCGAGACGCTGAACGAACCACGTGGAGTGACGCATGAGACTTCGGCAACTCGTCATCGGCCCGCTCGCGGCATCCGCGCTCCTGCTGTCCGCCCTCCACGCCGACACCAGGCCCGCCGCACCCCCCGACAAGCGGGAGGCCAAGACCGATTGCGCCGCTCTGAAGCCGGGGGACCTCAACCGGACCATCCTGGTGGCCGGCAAGAGCCGCGAGTACCGGCTGCACGTGCCACCGGCCGGGGCGGGCGCGCCACGGCCGCTGGTGATCGTCCTGCACGGCGGGGCCGGCTCGGGGCCGAACGTCCAGGGTTTCTCCCAGATGGACCCGGTCAGCGACGCCAAGGGGTTCATCGTCGCCTACCCGTCGGGGCCCCGCGGCCTCGTCGGAGGGACCTGGAACGCCGTGGACTGCTGCGGGCTGGCGATGGAGAAGGGGTCGAACGACCTGGAGTTCATCTCCGCCCTCATCGATGAGGCGGTGAAGACGGGATGCGTCGACCCGAAACGGGTCTATGCCACCGGCATCTCGAACGGCGGCATGTTCGCCTACCACCTCGCCTGCGACCTGTCGGACAAGATCGCCGCCATCGCCCCGATCTCGGGGGCGCTGACGGACCCGACCTGCGCGCCGGAGCGGCCGGTCTCCGTCCTGATCTACCACGGCACGGCCGACAAGAACGTGCCGTGGAAGGGCGGCGGCGACTTCAAAGGGGCCGGCGCGCGCCACCCGTTCCCCTCGGTCGACGAGGACCTGCACGCCTGGCTGAAGATCGATCGCTGCACCGACGAGCACCACGGCCTGTACCAGAAGGGCGACACGACCTGCGTTGTGTACGATCACTGCGCCGAGGGCACGGCGGTGGGGCTGTGCACCATCGAGGGCGGCGGCCACACCTGGCCGGGCGGCAAGCCGGTGATGACCTGGTACCTCGGCAAGACGACCAAGGACATCTCGAACGAAGTGATGTGGAATTTCTTCGCCGAGCATCCGATCCGCTGAGGCGGATCGCACGGCGACCGGGAACGTCGAGGAGAGCGCGAACGATGGCCACGGCAGTGGACGAGACGAACCCGCCCGCGGAGCCTGCCATCCCCAGGCTGCGCCCGCTGGGGAAGGGGCCCGAGACGCGTATCGTGATCGGCAACCTGTACCTGCAGGAGAAGAAATACGCCGAGGCGGTGCAGGAGTTCGAGGCAGTCCTCGAGGAGAACCCGGACTCGGCCATGGCGCACTTCGGCCTGGGGAACGTCTATCTCCGGCAGCGCCAGGGCGACCGCGCCGCCGTGTGCTACGCCACCGCTCTGCGCCACAATCCCGAGCTGGCGGAGGCGCGCTACGGCCTCGGTCTGGTCCACCTGCAGGAGAAGCGGCTCGAGGAGGCCGCCGAAGAATTCCGTCGGTCCCTGCATCTGAGTCCCGATCGGCCCCTGGTGCGCTTCACCCTGGGGAACGTCTACCTGGCCCAGAAGAGGGAGAGCGAGGCGGTCGAGGAGCTCCGCGAGGCGTTGCGTCTGAAGCCGGACTTCGTCCTGGCCTCGCTCCGTCTCGGCAGGACGCTCCTGGCTATGGGGCAGGACGCCGAGGCGTTCGAGGCGTATCGGGGGGCGCTGGAGTCGAACCCGCAGCTGGCGTCGGCCCACGTGCGGCTCGGCGACCTGCACGCCTCGCAGCGGCGCTACGCGGAGGCGATCGCCGAGTACCAGGCGGCGCTGGCGACCCGCCCGACGCTTCTGGCGGCCCATGAGCGGCTTGGAGACATGCACGCCGAGCAGGGGCATTACGCCGAGGCGCTGGCCGCCTATCAGGAAGCGGCGAGGCTCAGGCCG
>QHXY01000243.1 GCA_003223145.1 Acidobacteriota bacterium | reverse complement strand
TTCCGTCGGCTACAGCGAAGTCTTCGGAGGGTACGCCCTGGACGCGGACCATCAGCTGACGCCCGACGGGAACGGCTTCCTGGACCTCGGCTCGGCCGGGATTCCGGTGCCCCGGACGACGTCTCTGCAGCCCAACGGGGCCGGGCAGGCTACTATCGGCCTGACTTGGAACGCGGCGGTGACGCACGACGACTGCTCGCTGAATCCGCTCGGCAGCTGCACCGATTTCCCCGGCGGCACCAGGCCGGTCCTGGGCGGGTACGCCATCTATGCGAGGACAGGTCTATGCAGCACCCCGCCGACGAGCGGCCGCCTGGCGAACTGGACCGCGCCCAACGCCTCGCCTGGGCAGGTCGCGACGACAAGCAGCCTGACGGCGAGCGTGATCCTTCCGTTCGACACGACCGGCGTCAACTGCACCTACGTCGCGGTCGGTCTGGTCGTCGACGGGCGGCCCAGCGCGTCGGTCTCGTCCCCTCTGACCGTGACCTCGCAGGACTGCGACCAGGACGGAGTGCCCGATCCGCTCGACAATTGCCGGTGCGTCTCCAACCCGGGCCAGCAGGACATCGACGGCGATGGGGTCGGCGACGCCTGCGACAACTGCCTCATGGTTCCGAACAGGGACCAGAAGGACGCGGATCTCGACGGTGTGGGCGACGTCTGCGACAACTGCCCGGCGACGGCGAACACCAACCAGGCGGATGGCGACCATGATGGCATCGGCGACCTCTGCGACAACTGCCGCACCGTGGCCAACACCAACCAGGCCGATCGTGACAGCGACGGCCTGGGCGATGCTTGCGATAATTGCCCTGCGCTCGCGAACGCCAACCAGGCGGATGGCGACCACGACGGGGTCGGTGACCTCTGCGATAACTGTCCGAGCACCCCGAACTCCGACCAGGCGGACGGCGACCATGACGGCGTCGGTGACGCCTGCGACCCGTGTCCGACCTTCCCGAACGTCACCGATTGCACCCAGAAGGTCGTCGCGGCATGCATCAGCTTCACGAGCACCGCCGGCAAGGGCTCGGGCACTGTGAGCTTCAGGAAGCAGTTCGAGACCGACCTTGTCGGGTTCAACGTGGTGACCATTGACGCCAAGGGCACGCGCGTCCAGCAGAACCCGGCCCTGATCCGCTGCGAGGAGTGCGTCACCGGCAACGGGCACATCTACTCGTCGATCATCCCGAAGCACAAGAGCGGTCACAACATCTTCGTCAGACTTTCGGCCCGGCCGTGAAGGATTGCACCCCCTGAGCGGTCGACCGTAGCCCCGATTGAGGTCCTGGAGGACGGCGAGGCGCCTCGCCGTCCTCTTTTTTTGAGCGCCGTGATTCCGCACCGAAGCCGATCCCGTCCCAGGCGCGCAGCGCCAGGCCGCGGGTCGGGCGCACGGTCCAGACGCGCAGCGGCACCTTCAGATGGGACCATTCCGGTCTGCCGATGCCGCGCACGCGTCCCAGAATCGCCAGCGCCGGCAGCAGTCTCAGCGCGGTGGACAGCGCCATCGCGGCGAGGTAGCCCGGCCCGCCTTGCCCATTCACCAGGTTCACGATCGCGCCGCCGAGAAGCGCCCCGCCGATCAGTACGCCGCCGTCCACGACGTTGAACCAGGCGACCTGCCGCTCTCTGGCGCGTGTGGTCTGGAGAATCGACGACGCCTGCGCCAGCTCGAACGCGCCCCATACCAGTCCGGAGTACGCCTGTGCGGCGAGGATCCACCAGGGGCTGCGCGACAGCAACCACAGCGCCGGGACGGGGGCGACCAGCCAGCCGGCCGTCCTCAGGAGAGGGCCGGGGCCGGCCCGATCGGCGACGCGTCCCCAGAGCCGTATGGTGCCGATCTTGACGAGAGCGGGGACGGCGATCAGCGCCCCGACCAGCAAGTAGGAGAACCGGAGCTCCCTCAGCATGTACGGCACGAAGAATGGGCTGGAGACGTAGGTCGCCAGGTGCAGGCTCCAGAGGTACACGGCCAGGCGGCGGGTCTTGCGCGAGGCGCGCGCCGGTTTGAGATTGAACGGGCGGCTGCGCTCCAGGACGAGGCGGGCAGGGTCGGGGAGTCGCGCCAGGAGGACCGTGCCGATCGCACGCACCAGGGCCGCCACGGCGAAGATGAGCGCGAAGCCGGCGCCTTCCCTCTCCCTGCCGGTCATGTACGACAGGAGGGCCCCGCCGCTGAGGATCGCCGCCAGCGCCCCCGCGGCCTGCGCGGCGCCGCGCAGCCCGAAGAACCAGCCGTGCTGCGCGCGCGGCACAAGGGAAGAGACCAGAGACGTCCAGGCCGGCACGACGAGCCCGCCGCAGCCCCAGGCGAGGAACGCCAGTCCAATCAGAACGGCCACCGACCACGGATGGGGAGCCAGCAGACAGAGGCCGAGCGAGGCGTAGCCCACGGCCTGGGCCGTCCAGGCGCGCGCCAGCAGGCGTCGCGAGCCGCCGGCGGAGGCGCGACGTGCCAGGATCTGCGCCGCCGAGGTCGCGGCGGTCGGCAGCGTGGCGACCAAGCCGAGCGCCAGGCCGCCGGCTCCCAGTAGCAGGGCGTAAGCGCCCAGGTAAGTCTCGCCCAGCCCCTGAGCCAGAGACTGGAACGAACCTTCCAGAGCGAGCCTCCGACCTCCGGGGACTTCCACCGCCGCTTTGCCAGAGGCCTTCACGATGAGAGGCAATCTAGGGCTCGAAGACGCGGGCGGCAACCGACTGTGGTAGCGTGTTCCCTCGTCC
>QHXY01000244.1 GCA_003223145.1 Acidobacteriota bacterium | reverse complement strand
CCCGCGTGCTACCATGACCGGCGCAGAGTTCCCATGACGATGACGCTGTCTTCCGGAACTTTCCACCCGGCCGTGGCAGCCTGGTTCACGCGGCGTTTCCCGGCCGGACCGACCGAGTCCCAGGCGCTCGCCTGGCCCTCCATCCTGGAAGGCCGGTCCGTCCTGATCGCCGCTCCGACCGGATCGGGGAAGACGCTCGCCGCCTTCCTCGCGGCCATCGACGGTCTGGTGCGGCAGGCGGTTGCGGGGCCGCTCGAGGACGTCACGCAGGTCGTCTACGTGTCTCCCCTCAAGGCGCTGTCGAACGACATCCAGGTCAATCTGCAGGCGCCTCTCGCGGGTATCCGCGACGAGCTGCGTGCCATGGGACTCGAGGACATCGCGGACATCCGCACCCTGGTGCGCACCGGCGACACGCCGGCGAAGGACCGCGCCGCCATGATCCGCCGGCCGCCGCACATCCTGGTGACCACTCCCGAGTCGCTCTACATCCTCCTGACCAGCGTCAGCGGCCGGAGCATGCTGCGCACCACCCGCACGGTGATCGTGGACGAGATCCACGCCCTCATCGACGACAAGCGCGGCTCCCACCTGGCGCTGTCGCTCGAGCGGCTGGAGGCTCTCGCGGGCGGCCCGTTGGTCCGCATCGGCTGCTCGGCGACGCAGCGTCCGATCGAGGAGGCCGCGCGCTTTCTCGTCGGCACAGGAGGGCTCGACCCCGGCGGCGCGCCGCGCGCTGTCATCATCGACACCGGTCATGCACGCGACCTGGACCTGATGATCGAAGTGCCCCGCTCGCCTCTGCAGGCCGTGATGCCGAACGAGGTCTGGGAAGAGGTCTGGCGGAGCGTCTCAGCCGGCAGCTGAGCGACCGGCTCGGCGCCGATAAGGTGACGGCCCACCACGGCAGCATGTCCAAGGCGCACCGCTTCGACGCCGAGCAGCGTCTCAAGAGCGGCAGTCTGCAGGCCCTCGTGGCCACGGCGTCGTTGGAGCTCGGCATCGACATCGGGTCGGTCGACCTGGTCTGCCAGATCGGCACGACGCGCTCGATTGCCACGCTTCTGCAGCGTATCGGCCGCTCGGGACACTCGGTCGGCGGCTTCCCGGTCGGGCGCCTGTTCCCCCTGACCCGCGATGAGCTGGTCGAGTGCGCCGCCCTGGTCGACTCGGTGCGGCGCGGCGAGCTCGATCGCTTCTCCATCCCGGAGGCGCCGCTGGACATCCTGGCCCAGCAGATCGTCGCCGCGGTCGCCTGCGAGGAGTGGCGCGAGGACGATCTGTACGCCCTGGTGCGCCGGGCCTGGCCGTACCGCACCCTGTCGCGGGACGACTTCGATCGGGTCCTGGTGATGCTGGCGGAAGGCTTCTCTCTGAAGCGCGGGCGGCGCGCCGCCCATCTCTACCGCGACCGGGTCAACGGGCGGCTGCGGGCCCGCCGGGGGGCGCGTCTCGTCGCCCTGACCTCCGGCGGCGCCATCCCGGACACGGCGGACTACGCCGTCGTCCTCGAGCCCGAGGGGACGGTGGTCGGCTCGGTCAACGAGGACTTCGCGATCGAGAGCATGGCCGGTGACATCTTCCAGCTTGGCAACACCTCGTGGCGCATCCTCAGGGTCGAGCCGGGCCGGGTGCGGGTGGAGGACGCGCGCGGCCAGCCACCCGTCATTCCTTTCTGGATCGGCGAGGCGCCCGCCCGGACCGCCGAGCTGTCGGCCTCCGTGTCGAGGCTGCGCGAGGAGATCGCCGCCCTGGGGGACGCGCCCTCGGCCCGCCGCCATCTCGAGACCACCCTCGGGCTCCCAGCCGCGGCGGCCGAGCAGATCGCCGACTACCTGGCCGCGGCCCTCGCCGCCCTGGGAGCCATGCCCACCCAGAAGACCCTGGTCCTCGAGCGGTTCTTCGACGAGAGCGGGGGGATGCAGCTGGTCCTGCACGCCCCCTTCGGGCGGCGCATCAACCACGCCTGGGGGCTGGCGCTGCGCAAGCGCTTCTGCCGCAAGTTCAACATCGAGCTGCAGGCCGCGGCGACCGAGGACGCCATCGTGCTGTCGCTCGGTCCCTCGCACAGCTTCCCGCTGGACGACGTGTTCCGCTACCTGCGGGCCGGTTCCGTGCGCGACGTCCTGGTCCAGGCGCTCCTCGACGCGCCGATGTTCGCGGTCCGCTGGCGCTGGAACGCCGCCCGGGCGCTCGCGGTGCCGCGCTTCCGCGGCGGCCGCAAGACGGCGCCACAGCTGCAGCGGATGCTCGCCGAGGACCTGCTGGCGGCGGTCTTCCCCGATCAGATCGCCTGCGCCGAGAACCTGACCGGCGAGCGCCGGATCCCGGACCACCCGCTGGTGCGGCAGACCGTTCGCGACTGCCTGGAGGAGGCCATGGACCTGGCGGGCCTGGAGGAGATCCTCGCCGGCATCGAGCGCGGCGAGCGGACGCTCCTGGCGAAGGACGTGCGCGAGCCGTCGCCGCTGGCGCAGGAGGTGCTGAACGCCCGGCCGTACGCGTTCCTCGACGACGCGCCTCTCGAGGAGCGGCGCACGCAGGCGGTGCTCAGCCGGCGCTGGCTCGATCCGGCGACCGCCTCCGACCTGGGCACGCTGGATGCCGCCGCCATCCGGAAGGTCCGCGAGGAGGCCTGGCCGCGCGTGGACAGCGACGACGCGATGCAGGACGGGCTCGATCTTCTCGGGTTCGTGACCGGGGAGGAGGCGGGCGCCGGCCGTTGGGAGCCCTACCTCGAGAGGCTCGCCCGCGAGGGGCGCGCCGCCGTGCTGCGCGCCGCGCCCGACGGCCCGCTCCTGTGGGTCTCCGCCGAGCGTCTGCCGCACCTCCGGGCGATCTTCCCCTCGGGCGTGCTGCAGCCGGTCATCACCGCCCCGCCCGGCGGCGATGCGCAGGGCGAGCCCGCGCCCGGGGACGCCCTGGCGGAAATCCTGCGCGGCCGACTCGAGGGAGTCGGCCCGGCGACGGCGGACGACCTGGCGGAAGCGATCGGGCTGCCGCGACCGCCGATCGAGGAGGCGCTGCTCCGCCTGGAGACCGAGGGGTTCGTGCTGCGCGGCCGGTTCACGCCGGGGGCCGACGCCACGGAGTGGTGCGCCCGCTCTCTCCTGTCGCGCATCCACCGCTACACGCTGAACCGCCTGCGGGGCGAGATCGAGCCGGTGCCGGCGGCCGACTTCATGCGCTTTCTGATCGGCTGGCAGCGGGTCTCGGCCGACGAGCGCGCCGAGGGGCCGGCGGGCTTCGCCTCGGTCGTGGACCAGACCGAGGGGTTCGTGCTGCGCGGCCGGTTCACACCGGGGGCCGACGCCACGGAGTGGTGCGCCCGCTCTCTCCTGTCGCGCATCCACCGCTACACGCTGAACCGCCTGCGGGGCGAGATCGAGCCGGTGCCGGCGGCCGACTTCATGCGCTTTCTGATCGGCTGGCAGCGGGTCTCGGCCGACGAGCGCGCCGAGGGGCCGGCGGGCTTCGCCTCGGTCGTGGACCTGCTCGAGGGGTTCGAGGCGCCCGCGGCGGCGTGGGAAGAGGACATCCTGCCGGCGCGTCTCGGGCGCTACGACCCGTCCTGGATCGATTCTCTGTGCCTGA
>QHXY01000240.1 GCA_003223145.1 Acidobacteriota bacterium | reverse complement strand
GCTGGCGGCGACATCCGGGTGCGCCTTGCCATAGATCGCCTCGAGGATGGCCCGGGCGCGAGCCAGGTGCCGCTGCCCGGCGGCGAGATCGCCGAGCTGCAACTCCACGTCGGCGAGCCGGTTCAGACTCCGTCCCAAGTCGGCGTGGTCGGGACCGAACACACGCTCCTGGTTCGCTACGGTGATCTCCAGGAGACGCTTCGCTTCCGCGCCCTCTCCCATGCCGGCGAGGAGGGAGGCCAGATCGCCGCGCACCTGCGAGACGCGACTGTGGTCGCTTCCGAGGGCTCGTTCCAGGATCGCCAGCGCCCGCTCCTGGAGGGGCCGCGCGTCCGCGGGGCGTCCCGTGCGCG
>QHXY01000239.1 GCA_003223145.1 Acidobacteriota bacterium | reverse complement strand
GAGGTCGCGTAATCTCCGAGCTGCTCGTTCAGGAACCCGAGGTTGTAGAGCACATTGCTGAAGAATTCGTCCCGCGCTCCCAGCTCCTCGCAGATGGAGGACGCGCGCTCCAGCGCCGCCCGAGCCGCGGAGAAGTTCCCCGACATGCCCTCGGGAGCGGCCAGATTGCTGAGCGTCTGCGCGACCTCGATGCTGCGGGGACCGAAGATCTTCTCCCGCAGCGCCAGGACGCGGTATGTGAGAGCCTTGGCTCCTTCCACGTCGTCGTTGCGCCTGAGCACGATCGCGAGGGCGGTGAGACTGGTGGCGTATTTCGGGTGCTCCTCGCCGTAGACCCTGCGGCAGAGCTCGACGCAGCGCTCGGCCGCCTCGCGCGTTCCGGGGGCCCGCTCCTTGCCTCCTCTCCAGAGAGCCTCGACCAGCACCAGCGTCGCTTCCGCGACGTTCGTCGTCTCTCCGCGCCCGGCCTGCTCCTCCTGCTCGATGTACCGGCGCGCCAGCGTCTCGCCCTGCGCGTAGGCGCCGTCGGCCACCAGCCGTCGCATCGTCTCGAGAGAGTCGTCCTCCGCGCCTCGAGACAGGCCGGCGGTCAGGGCGAGCGCCGGCAGCAGGAATGCGACGACCAGGCCGCGTGGATCCAATCTCGACTCCAACCGTTGTGTGAGATCAGGACAATAGTACAACGCTCGCCTGAACGAGGCCGCAGGCTTCACGCGGATCTCGGAAAATATTCCTGGAAACCAGGACGAGGCGAAACCGAAGGATCACAAGGATTCGCCGGTCCATCATCATCAGAGACGGTCCGCAGGGGGAGGTCGACGATGCGAACACGTATCGCGCCGATTTTGGTCATCGCGGCAGCGCTGCTGCTCTGGTCCTTCGAAACAGGAGCGAAGACGTCGAGGGCTCCTCGACGCGAGAGCCAGCCATCCAAGCACGTCTACGTCAATACGTACCGCTTCGATCCTCTGATCGGCCTGCCCGACCTGCCGGCGGGGCTGCGCCTACATCGTCCAGTTCAAGACGTCGATCACAGGCTCGATGAGGCAGGAGCTGGAAGCCCTGGGCATCCGCGTGCTCGGGTACATCCCCGTCGATGCCTATCTCGTGGAGGCGGACGCGCGTCAGGTCGACGACGCCAGGGATCTCGCCTCGGTCCGCTGGGCCGGGCTCCTGGAGCCGGCGTTCAAGCTCTCGCCCAATCTGACGGTCGAGTTCGATCAGGTGATCAACAGGATGTCCGAGGAGCGCCAGAGTCCGGAGAAAGTTGACTCGACGCTGGTTCTGCCGGTGCGTCTGCGCGTCCTGGGGCGAGGCAAGGCGCAGGACGTCGCCAGATTCCTGAGGAGCAATGACGCCACCGAGGTGACCGAGCCCCGGCACGAGGGCGGCACGGTGGGGGGCAAGGTGCCGCGCGGCCTCCTCCATCGCCTGGCGCAACAAGCGGGGGTGATCTGGATCGAGCGGGAACTGCCCGTTTCCTTCGCGAACGACCGGGCGGCCTGGGTCGTGCAGAGCAACGATGTCCAGACCAAACAGAGGACCGAGCACCTGCGCGGACTCTCCGGGCTCGGCCAGACCATCACAGTCGGCGACTCCGGGATCGACTGGGACCACGACGCCTTCGTCGATTTCCTCGGGGATGGCACGCACAAGCCGCCCGGCGCGGGTCACCGGAAGGTGACGGCGTATTACGTGCCGGGGGATGCGGGGGGGGACTGTCACGAGAATCCCGACCCGGACGACCCTTATGCTCCCCCCGATACCCCGGCGCCGATCCAGCACGGCACGCACGTCGCGGGCACGGCGGCCGGCGACGACGCGACCTGGGGTGTGTTCGACGGCAACGGGATCATGGAATCGGATCCGATCGAAACCCCCGGCCCTCATGACGGAATCGCCTATCGGGCGCAGCTCCAGGTCCAGGACCTGTCGCGATTCAGCATCGGGATCCACCCTCCCAGCGATCTTCATGATCTCTTCCTTACGGCCGTGGACCCGAGCCTTCGAACGCAGGACCTCGGCGAACCGGCCTGCCTTCCCGTGACGCCGCCCGCGCCGGCCTCCTTCATCCACACCAACAGCTGGGGCGCGTTCACGGACCCGAGCTACACGACCAAATCGCGCGAGATCGACGACTCCATGTGGGACAACCCGAACCTCCTCGTGCTCTTCGCGGCCGGCAATCGCGGCTACTTCGACGCGGATTACTCCATCGGACCGCACGCCTCCGCCAAGAACAGCCTGACCGTCGGCGCGTCCGGAAACGGGGAGGATGCGAATGACTTCGCGACCGATCCGAACACCGGCACCCGCCACTTCAGCTCGCGCGGACCGACCTGCGACGGCCGGATCAAGCCCGACGTCATGGCGCCGGGGCGATCCCTCTGGTCGGCTGCAGGCTGTGACACCCCGAGATACGGGACCTGCGAGTACATCGGCAGGGACTGCGACACCTCCCAGCAATGCCGTGAGACGTGCGGCGTGGACGGCTGCGAGGCCAGCGGCGCACCCTGCGACGCTCAGCATCCATGCCCGTTGGAGGCCTGCATTCCGCGGCATGATGCTTGCGGAGGCTACCGCCGGCTCACCGGCACCAGCATGGCCACCCCGGTGGCCGCGGGGGCCGCCGCCCTCGTCCGGGAGTACTACATGGGCGGCTACTACCCGGGCGGTGTGATCACTCCCTCGGGCGCGTTGGTCAAGGCGACCCTGATCAACGGAGCGGTGGAGATGACCGGCGCGGGGGCCTACGACAACGGCGAGACCTTCTTCCCAAACAACCAGCAGGGCTGGGGACGGATCAATCTGGATCAATCGCTCAAGTTCCAGGGCGAGGCGCAGCTCCTGGAGGTGCACGACGAGAGGGTCGGTGTGACAGAAAACCAGACGATGGGCTACGCGTTCAACGTCACGCCGCCGTGCGGACCGCTCGAGGCCACGCTCGTCTGGACCGACCCGGCACCCGGCCTTGAAATCAATTGCAACCCCGTCGTCACCCAGCTCACGGACCCGACGCTCGTCAACAATCTCGACCTGGTCGTCCGATCGCCCCAGGGGACGGTCTATTGGGGCAACGTCTTTTCCCGGACCGCCAGCCCCGGGTTCGCTCATTCGGTGGCCGACCCGGAGACCGACCCGAACCTCAGGCCGGACGATCGCAACAACGTCGAAGGGGTCATCGTCCTCGGGCCCCTGACGCTCGGCACCTGGACGGTCGAGGTCACCGGCACACACATCGGCTTCGGAAACTCCAACCCAATGCGTCAGCCCTTCGCCCTGGTGATCAACTGCGCCGACGAGGACAACGATGACGACGACGACGGCGACCCGGACGACCTCGACTGCGCGCCCTTCGATCCGACGATCCACCATGGCGCCGCCGAGGCGTGCAACGGGAAGGACGACGACTGCGACGGCAGCGTGGACGAAGGGTTCCCCGACCTCGATGGCGACGGGATCAAGAACTGCGTCGACTGCGACGCGGACGGCGACGGCGTGCTCTGCAACGCCGACTGCCAGAACTTGGGCTCCTGCACTCTGGACTGCCAGGACCTAAACCCGTCGGTTCCCGCTCCGGAAGACATCACGAACCTGCCGGCGTGCCGCGATCAAATCGACAACGACTGCGACGGCCTCATCGATCTGGATTGCGCCGTCAACCCCACGGCCTATGCCCCGTTCTTGCAGGCAGTGGTCAGCGGACCGTTGAGCAACATCAACGCGACCTCCTCTCCCAACAACGTCTACCAGACGCTGACCGAGGGGGGCTCGAAGAGCAGCAAGCGGATGAAGGTGATCTACACCTTCCCCGGCGTAAACAATCTGGATTACAACGTGAACTTCGAAGGATTCAAGAACAACACGTCGGAGGTCTTCTCGATCGGCTATGCGAACAGCGCCGCCTGCGGCACGACCGAGACCTACACCAGCACGCCGGTGTCGGTCAGCAAGATTGGGTCCGACCTGGACACGCTGCAGACCGCCGCCGTGGGGACGGTGACCAACAGTAGCCCGTTCCTCTGCATCAAGATCGAGGACCAGGCCGGAGACAATCAGGCCGACACGGTCACCATCGACCGCCTGTTCCTGACGCCGGCTTCCCTGACGAATTGCGCCGACGCGGACCACGACGGCTACACGGCGAGCTGCTCGGGATGCTTCAACCGCTATTGCCCGGTGGTGGACTGCGACGATGCCGACGCGCAGGAAAGCCCGGGCCTGACCGAAGGGCCGCCGGGCAACGCCAACTGCTCCGACGGCAAGGACAACAACTGCAACGGGCTCGTGGACCTGGACGATCGCGAAT
>QHXY01000238.1 GCA_003223145.1 Acidobacteriota bacterium | reverse complement strand
GGAGGCGATCGACGATGCCTTCCAGGCGCGCTATCCGGTGCGCACGCTCTCCTCATACGAGATGGTGGGCAGGTCCCTGGCGGAGGTCCGGCCGGCGGCCGCTGCGAGCGGCGTGGATGAGGAAGTCATCGCAAGATTGAAGTCCCTGGGGTACGTGGGTGGCGGGCAAGAGGGCGCTGCGGCCGGCGACGGGTCGGGCGAGGGTAAGGGCGCGGGGGCGGAGGCGGAGGGCCAGGCGCTCGGGACAGGCCATCTCAACGAGGCCGGCCTGTACCTCAAGAAGAAAGACTATGCCCGCGCCCAGACCGAGGTCGCCGAGGCGCTGAAAATCAATCCCAACATGGTCTCCGCGCTCCTGCTCGCGATCGAGATCGAGCAGGCCCAGAAGCACTACGACCGCGCCATCGAGATGGCCAGGCAGTTCATCGCGCGGCACCAGGTCGACGAGCGCGGCATCTACTCGGAGCTGGGACGCATCTACGCGGACGGTGGCCGGGCCCGGGACGGGGTCGCCTACTTCCGGCAGATCGCCGGCGAGCACCCGGAGGTCGCCGAGATCCGGGCGGCGCTCGGCTCGCTCCTGCTCAAGGACGCTCAGGAATCGGCGGCCGAGAAGGAGCTTCTGGAAGCGCTGCGGCTCAACCCCGCGCTGCCCGAGCCGCTCACCGATCTGCACTTGATCTACAGGGACTCGCCGCGTGTCCTGACGCTCGAGCCGATCGTCCGCAAGGGACTGGAGATCAACGGCAAGTCGATCGTCCACTTGAACTGGCTGGGGCTGATCGAGCAGTGGAAGAAGAACATGCCGGAAGCCGAGGCCGCCTTCCGGAAGGCGATGGAGCTGGACCCGGACTACGCCTCCACCATGGCGAACCTGGGCGCGTTCTACGGGCGCAGCGGCCGCCTGCAGGAGGCGGTCGACATCCTGACCAGGGCCGTCGCGAAGGATCCGGACAACGTCGAGTCGTGGGTCAACCTGGGGGCGGCGCAGGGGCGGCTGGGCCGGTCGCGTGAGGCGATCCGGGCCCTGGAGACGGCGCGCAGCAAGGGGGTCCGGACGACGACGCTGTTCAATGCCCTGGCGCTGGCCTACCTGCAGGACCACCAGCGCGACAAGGCGGTGCAGTACCTCAAGGAATCGCTGGCGATCGACCCCAGCCAGAAGGATGCCAACGATCTGCTGCAAGCGGTGAGCCGCCGGTCTTGATGAGCAGCTCGGGCTGCCGCAGCAGATCGGCCATCCCGCTCCATCTCCCGGGGTCCTTCTCCTTCATCAGGGCTTTCAGAGACGCGAAGTGCTCGCCCTGCCGGTCGAGCGCCTCGCGGAACTCGTCCGGCCTCAGCCCGGGGTAGCGGCCGGCCCGTGCCTCGGCGACGTTGAACCCCCAGGCAGCGGCCTCGCTGTAATGCCTTTCGATCTCCGCCCCCGCGCCGCTGGCCAGGGGCAGGAGCGTCCCGCCGGCCAGATGACGCGCGTGGAAGTACTCGTGGTCGAGAAGCAGGTAGCGAAACGCCGGGCTGTGCCCGGCGAGGATCGCCTCCCCGTCGTACACGATGTCGTTCCTCGCGCCCGGACCGGCGTAGGGGGCGCTGTCACGGCCCGCCGGATCGTCCGCGCCCGGGCGCACCAGCGCCATGTAAAGACGGCGGCTGACGCCCGGGGCCAGCGGTCTCAGGCCGGAGATGTACAGCCGGTAGTCCGGGTGGATCCGGGCGAGCGCGTGGAGGAGGGCGGGCGCATCGAGACCGGGCTGGTCGGCGCCATCGGCGGCAAGCGCATGCGCGGCCACGCCGATGGAGACTCCCGCCGCGACCAGGACCACCCGGGAAAGCCTTGCCTGGAGCCCGTTCCGTGGGGAGCGCATCAGGCCCTTCCATGTACGGCGAGAGGCCGACAGGTTCAATGTCAAAGAACGGACAGGCCCGGCCTTCCATTGATGAAGTTGTCATGTGGTATATTCGCCGCGAAATGAAACGAGTAGCCAGAGAGGGCGGGACGTATACGACGAACGAGCAGATCGCCCGGCGGGTCTACCGGTCCCTGAAGACCCCCAGCGACAGCGATCGCACCACCGATCCGATCGTCGCCTTTCACTTCAAGGGGAAGGACGACTACATCCTGATGCGCTGCAACAAGGCGCCCGAGATCAGCATCAAGGGGAAGGACCAGATCGCCGGCGAGGTGAAATTTTTCGCCTACAGCGACTTCAAGGAATACGATGAACGGTCCGTCCTGTTTAGACTGAAGGAGGACGTGTCGCTCATCGAGCTGTACAGCAAGGGCGCGATCAAGAAGACGACCTGGGATTCATGGGACAGATTCTGCCGCTGGCTGGATTCGCTCGATGCCGAAGGCATTCAGATTTCGCTCAAGCTTCCCTGCCTGGTCTACGAGAGCGTCAATCATCTGAAGCCTTCGATGCAGAACTACATCGTCGAGGCGATCAAGGCGGCCCTCAAGAACAGCAAGGACGAGGAATGAGCCGGGCCGTGGCGGCGTCGACGGCCCGCGCGCGGGTCGGGGTGGCGGAACGCGCGCGGCGGCGGGGCGCGCTCGCCGCCGTCGTGCTGTCGGCCCTGGTCGGAGGCGCTGCGCCCGCCCCCGCTCCTCCTCCGCCTGCCGCGGGACCGATCGCCTTCCTGCCGCTCGAAGAGATCCGTCCGGGGATGCAGGGCACGGCCCGGACCGTGTTCGAAGGGGACGCTCTCGAGGAGTTCAACGTCGAGATCCTCGGGGTCCTGAAGAACGCCATCGGACCCCAGCAGGACATGATCATCGCCCGGCTGCACGGTGACAAGGTGGAGTACACGGGGGTCGTCTCGGGCATGAGCGGCAGCCCGGTCTACGTCGATGGCAAGCTGATCGGCGCCATCTCCTATCGCCTCGGCCCGTTCGCCAAGGAGGCGATCGCCGGCATCACGCCGATCGCCGACATGGTGAAGCTCGCGGGCCCGGCGCGGAAGGCCGCGGGACCGTCCCACGAGCCCGACCTGCTCGGCCGTTTCCTGGCAGCGCAGGGGGGAGGGGACAGCGCGATCCAGGGACCCGGCGCGCGGCCGGCGGCGCGCCCGGGGCCCGAAGGTTTGACGATGGCGGCGGGCGGAGGCCTGGCGGGAGGATTTCAGCCGATCGGGATCCCCCTGGTCTGCTCCGGTTGCGACGCCGGCGTGCTGCGCTATTACGCGCCGATCTTCGAGTCGTTCGGTCTCGAGCCCGCGGCCGCTGGCGCCCGGCACGCCGATCGGCGCCGCGCTCGCGACCGGAGACCTCAGCGTGGTCGGGATCGGCACGCTGACCCACATCGATCACAACCGGGTGTTCGCCTTCGGCCACCCGCTCCTGGGAACGGGGGCGATGGAGATGCCGATGACGCAGGCGCAGGTCCTGCTCACCTTTCCGTCCGCCGCGGCTTCGTTCAAGATCGCCAACGCCACGCCGCCCGTCGGCAGCATCTTCCAGGACGGGCTGACGGCCATCGTCGGCGAGGTGGGGCGGCCGGCGCCGACGATCCCGGTCTCGGTGCGCGTCAGCTCGGGGGCCGGACGGCGCGAGTTCCACTACGACATCCTGCGCAGCCGCGCCTGGTCGTCCGTGCTCCTGGCGATCACCACCGCCAACAGCCTGGTGCGCACGACCGATTACGACGCCTCCTCTACACTGGCGCTGAGCTGCCGCATCGGTATCGACGGCTACCCGACCGTGACCTACGACGATCTTTACTCCGGCACGAACCCGTCGCAGCCGGTGCATCTGGCCCTGGCGAACGACGCGGGTGGCCTGTTCAACCTGCTTTACAACAACCGGTTCGAGGAGCCGCGCGTGCGCTCCGCCGAGCTGGACATCGAGGCGCTGCAGGGCTCGCAGGTGGCGACGATCTCGTCGCTGCGGGCCTCGCGCACCGAGGTCCGGCCGGGAGAGACCCTCACCGTCACCGCGGTCCTCGATCTGTTCCGGGGGCGCGAGTGGGAGGAGTCCTGGGAGGTCACCCTTCCGGAGGACACGCCCCAGGGAGACACCGAGATCATCGCGGGCAGCGGGCCGGCGATCGACGGGCTCGACCGCCGTATCCTCGAGCGCCAGATCGTCCAGGCCGGCGGGCTGGGCGACCTGATCCGCCTGGCGAGCCGCCAGCGCAAGAGCCGGACGTTGTACTTGAGACTGTCGCGCCGTGCGCCGACGGCGATCGTGCGCAGCGAAGTCCTCCCCGACCTCCCCCTGTCGATCTTCAGCGTGTTCAACAACCCGCGGCTGAGCGCCGACACGACCCTGATGAGCGAGGCGCCGTACGTCGAGATCCCGAAGGATCTCGATGTCGTCGTCATCGGCGGGCGCCGCGTTTCCATCAGGGTGAAATGAAACGCGCCGCCGCGTTCGCCGCCGTGGCGCTCGGGTTTCTCCTCGTCCTGTTGCGGACCACGTCCTCGTCGGCCGTCACCTCCCAGACCTGGCGCCAGAGAGAGAAGGACGATTTCGTGAAGGGGGAGCTGAAGGGCGTCTCCCTGACGGCCGACGGGTCGCTGCGTCTGTCTCCACGCCTCGATCTCCTGTATGAGGCGAAGCAACCGTATCTCTGGGCGGTCGCCCAGGGCCCCGACGGAACGATCTATGTCTCGGGTGGCAACGAGGGAGCGGTCTATCGCATCGACCGGCGGGGGGCGGAGGTGTTCTTCCGGGCGCAGGAGCCCGAGGTGCACGCCCTGGCGATCGACGGGTCCGGCAACGTCCTGGCCGGCGCCTCGCCGGGCGGACGGATCTACAAGATCGGCCCCAACGGGAAGACGATCTGGACCTACGACAGCGGCGAGAAATACGTCTGGGCGCTGGTCTTCGATCGCGAGGGAGCGCTGTACGCGGGGACCGGCGTGGAAGGACGGATCCTGAAGGTCGATGCCGCGGGCCACGGCCGGGTCTTCTTCGACAGCGCCGAGACGCACATCCGCTCGCTCCTGATCGATCCGAAGGGCGACCTGATCGCCGGGTCCGACGGCCATGGCCTGGTGTTCCGGGTGTCGCCCAAGGGGGAGGGGTTCGTCCTGTACGACGCTCCCATGAACGAGATCGTCGCCCTCGCCCTCGGCAAGGACGGGACGATCTACGCCGCGCTTGCGGGAGAGACGGGGCGGGGCGGCCCGCGGCCCGTGCCGCCGTCCCCGGCCTCCGTCGCGGCGCCGCCGCCACCCCCGGCGTCGGAAGGGCCGGTGCCCCAGCCGTCCCCGTCCCCTCCCCAGGAGCAGACGCCGCCGCCGGAGCAGCGCGTCCCGATCGGCATGGAAGGGAAGGTCCTCGAGATCTCGCCGGACGGCTACGCGCGCGAGGTCTGGTCGGGGAGCCAGGAGGCGATCCTCAGCCTGGCGGTTGCGCGCTCGGGGGAGCTGCTCCTGGGATCGAGCGCGCAGGGTCGCATCTATTCCCTCGACGGCTCCGGCAATACCAGCGAGCTG
>QHXY01000242.1:1120-4863 GCA_003223145.1 Acidobacteriota bacterium | reverse complement strand
ATCCAGAAGTTCGCCTACGACGACGTCCCCTACGTCCTCTGGGGAGAGTTCGTGACGCCCTCGGTCTATCGGAAGAACGTCCGCGGCGTGCTCACGTTTGGCGCGCCGATCCTCTGGAACCTCTCGCTGGACAGCTAGAGCGTAGACTCTCCTCGGTTCCAATCCTCACAGGACTTGATCTGCGGAATGACATCCCTTCCGTTCGCCTCAACCGGGGAGCGTAGTCCGCACAAACGGCGCCTGGCTCGGTTCTCACGGCGGCCCCGGAGGTGTCAGCAGGAACTGAGCATCGACGATCGTGATGAGGATGGCGTTGCCGTTGGGGCTAGTGAAGGACGCCGTCGCCTCGCAGGGCACGGTGCGCAACCCTCGCCCCGGCCGCTCGAGCTCAAAGCCGGACACGATCTCGCCGTTCACGCTGAACGTCGCGGATCCACTCACCAACGTGGCGGTCGACTGCGAGTCTAGAACGCGACCCGTCCCCGTTGCATTGAGGAACGTCACCAACTGGAACGCTGTCTCAGTCTATGCTCCGCCCTCCTCGCGCGCGGCGCGCCGCTCACACGGCAGGCCGGCTCAGCACGTCGCCCGCGACCCGCCGCTTCACCCAGCGACCGTCCGTGGCGGCGCCCACCAGCCGGCCGTCCTCGACGATCACCTTCCCGCGCAGGATGGTCGTCACCGGGTAGCCCTGACAGGCGAAGCCTTCCCAGATGCTGTAGTCGGAGTCGGCGTGCAGGTCGTCCAGGGCGATCGTCTTCTTGAGGGCGGGATCGATGAGCGCGACATCGGCGTCGCTGCCCGGCTGGATGGCGCCCTTCTGCGGGTAGAGGCCGAGGATCCGCGCCGCGTTGGCCGAGGTGATGTCCGCGAACCGCGACAGCGGCATCCGACGCTCGACCACGAACTTCGTGAACGCCACCGGGAGACGCGTCTCGATGCCGTTGTGGCCTCCGCACACGGTCTCGATGGTGTCTCCCGCGAGCTTGTACGCCTTGTGCGTGGTGTACTCGTCGGTGGCGGTGGTGGCCAGTCGGCCATCGAGCAAAGGACTTTCGACGTCTCGGCGTCGCCTGGGAGGCGCCCGCATAAGACTTCTCGGAGGGATTGCCGCTATCGGCCGCAGACAGCCCGGCGGCTCTCAGCGCGACCGCTTCGCGGGCTGGCCCCTCCTGGGGGGCACCGTCGGACGCGGCTCTGGCAGAATGCCGGGCACATGCACATGAGGTACACGTCGCGCGTCTTCGACTCCTCGACGAGCGCGCGCAGGGCCTCGCGCGAGTCACCGCTGGACCGGATGTGCTCCCGGAACCGCTCCCGGTAGCGGGTGCGGTCAAACGCCGCCGCATGCGCCGCCTCGGCGGACGCTCCCGCGCGCTTCGCCTCGCTCTTCTCGCGGCTGAAATCGGCGAAGAGGTCGTCGGGCGGCGCCAGCGCCTTGACCCCGACGCGGCCGGCGCGCATCGCATTGACGCGGCGAGCGCCCACTGGAGTCTTCGCGAATCGCGTGATCCGTCCGAGGCCCATGGCGCGATCGTACCGCGGCCGCCGCGGCGTGAACAGAGTGCCCCAGGAGATACACGCTCACACGACGCGTCGCTGGCACAGCACGTTGAGGATCGCGGGCCGCCCTTCGCGGACCGCGGCCAGCCCGCGCTTGGCGTGGGACGGGGTGTCTCCCCCGCTATTTCTTCAGCGTGACGTCCTCCAGCGGGGCCGAGTAGGGGAAGCCGACGATGAGGCCGGCGCACGGCTCCTGGACGCGCGGCCCCACCCCCCAGATGAAGGCCAGCTCGTAGATCGGCACGTACAGGACCTGATCGTGCACGATCTCCTGGACCTGGTGGAGCAGCGCCTCGCGCTTCTTCGGGTCGGACTCGCGGGCCTGGCGCGCGTAGAGGTCGTCGACCTGCGGCAGGAACCCGTAGGCGTAGATCCCGTTCTTCGTCACGAAGGGCTCGAGCCGCGTCGCCGCATTGCCGAACGCGCCCGTGATCGCCAGCACGATGCCGCGGAGCTTCTTGTCGTGCCACTCCGAGAGGAAGGTGGCGCGCTCCATCGTGCGGATGCGGCTCTTGATGCCGACGGCCTGGAGATACCCGGCGACCCCCTCGCCCATCGAGAAGTAGGGGGGAAACGGGGTGAAGTCCCCGGCGTCGAAGCCGTTCGGGAAGCCGGCCTCGGCCAGGAGCTGCTTGGCCTTGGCCGGGTCGTAGGGGGGCGGGTCGAACGGGAGCGCGTGCTGAAAGACGCGGGGCACGATGCTGTCCGTGAGCCGCGAGAAGCCGAGCGTCTCGGCCTGGTTCACCGCCTTGCGGTCGATCGCGTGGCTCGCCGCCAGCCGGACGCGCCGGTCGTGCCACGGCGACTTGGGATTCCACTGATCGGGCAGGTCGAGCCAGAACGCTGCGCTGAGGAGCGGGGCGGCCAGCCGCGCGCCCGGCGTCCGCTTGATCTCCTCCGCCGTCGGGCCCGTCAGGAGGTACGTGATGTCGATCTCGCCGGCCTTGAGCGCGGCGGCCCGCGTGGTCTCCTCCGTCATCGAGCGCATGACCAGGCGCTTGACGCTCGGCGGCTTGCGCCAGTAGTAGGGGCCGGCCCCGATGGGCGCCCGCTTGAAGCCGTCGTCGCCGACCTGCTCGACGTACTTCTTCGGGACGATCCAGCCCGCCCCCGACGCGGTCGTTCCGTAGAAGGTCATGAAGTCCGGCCACGGCTCCTTGAGGACGATACGCACCTGGCCGGCGCCGACCACCTGGACCTCCTTGACCTTGTCCTTGAGGATCTTGGCGCTGGCGCCCTTGTAGCGCTCGAAGGAGAACTTCACGTCCTCAGGTGTCACCGGATCGCCGTTGTGAAAGCGCGCATTCTTCCGGAGCGTGAAGGTGTAGCTCAGGTGATCCTTGGATTCCGCCCACGACTCGGCCAGGCTCGGGGTGAGCATGCCGGCCAGCATCGGCTTGACCAGGGCGTCGTGGATCGCGTAGAGGACCATGATCGGCGTGCTCAGCGCCTCCGTCTCGGCCGGGTCGACCCAGCGCGGGGCGATGGTCACGTGCAGTCCCCAGCGCAGCTCGCCCTCGGCAGCGGGGGCGGGGCCGGGCGCGAGCGCGAGGAGGACGGCTACGATCAGAACGAGGAGCGAGCGGACACGTCGGCTGGAGAATGCGGGACATCCGCGCGTGGTCTCGGGAACCCCTAGGAATGCCATGTCGACATGTGGGCCATATGGGTGGGCCCGTACGCCCCCGCCTTGAAAAACCGGTCGTAGAAATCCAGGTCGAGGTGGTGGACCTGCATGAACCACATCAGATGCATCGTGTCCACCGTACCGGGGAATTTGCCATAGGTGTCGTAGATGTAATTACAGATCGCCTTCGTACACGCCAGACCCTGGTCACTGAGTTCGCACAGCACAGAGCCGATGGCAAGAGTCGATGGCACAGCGCACACAAACGTCCCCGCGCGAGCCTTGAGGCCCGTGTGCCTGGGCGCCATCCTAGCCAGGGCCAGCGACAACCGTCAAGCGACTGATGGACACCCATGCGCCCCTTGACGCCGCCACCGGCGCCGGAGCACTATCACGTCGGTGGGAGCCGGCTTCATTCGGCCGATGGCTTCGACCGGCCGAGGGATCCCATCGTCCGCGGACCTGGCTCCCGCGTTCCCGGCTCATGGGATCGGTGGCCGAGAAGAGTCATTTCCGCGTCGCGTACTCGCGACGCGCAGGAGGACTCGCCGTG
>QHXY01000242.1:0-1044 GCA_003223145.1 Acidobacteriota bacterium | reverse complement strand
GCCCCGGCCGTCGTGACGGCCGCTCCCGAGGGCGAGCTCACGTGGGCCGTGCACGTCTCGCTCGCGCCCAGCTGGTTCGATCCGGCGGAGACGACCGGGATCATCACGCCCTTCATGTTCCTCTACGCCCTTCACGACGCCCTCGTGAAGCCCATGCCCGGCAACCCGATGGCGCCGAGCCTGGCGGAGTCCTGGACTGTTTCTCCGGACGGGCTCAGCTACGAGTTCGCCCTCCGGAAGGGGGTGAGGTTCCACAACGGCGACCCCCTCACGGCCGAGGACGTCAAGTTCTCGATGGAGCGCTATCGGGGCGCCGCCTCGGGGCCCTTCAAGGCCAGGATCGCGGGCGTGGACGTGGTCGACCCCTACCGGGTCCGCTTCCGGTTCAAGCACCCGTGGCCCGACTTCCTGACCTTCTACGGGACGATGGCGACCGGCGCCGGCTGGGTCGTCCCGAAGAAGTACGTCGAGCGTGTCGGCGACGACGGCTTCAAGAAGGCGCCGATCTTCGTCTCCTTCACTCCCGGGGTGGAGCTGATCCTGGAGGCCAACGAGACGTACTGGCGCAAGACGCCGAGCGTGAAGCGCCTGGTCTTCAAGGCGATCCCGGACGAATCGACGCGGCTGGCCATGCTCAAGCGCGGTGAGGCGGACATCGCCTACTCGATCCGCGGGGCCCTCGCCGTGGAGCTGCAGCGAACGCCGGGGCTGACGCTCAAGCCGAACCATCCCCCGGGCACCTTCTGGCTCGTCTTCCCCGAGCAGTGGCTCGACCCCAAGTCGCCGTGGGCGGACCGTCGGGTGCGGCTCGCCGCGAGCTACGCGATTGACCGGCAGGCCATCAACCAGGCGGAGACGCTCGGCCTGTCGCGGATCACGGGGAGCATCATCCCGCACACCTTCGACTTCTACTGGCCGGCTCCCGTCCCGACGTACGACCTCGGGAAGGCGCGGCAGCTCCTGGCCGAGGCGGGCTACCCGAAGGGCTTCGACGCGGGAGACTACTACTGCGACGCCTCCTACGCGAACCTCGGGGAGGCGGTG
>QHXY01000241.1 GCA_003223145.1 Acidobacteriota bacterium | reverse complement strand
CGGGGAGCTGCACGTCGGCAATGCCCGTACCGCCCTGTTTAACTGGCTCTACGCGCGCCGGCACGGCGGCACGTTTGTGCTGCGCATCGAGGATACGGACGCCGCCCGATCTTCCGCCGAGCACGAGGGGGCCCTGCAGGATGATCTGCGCTGGCTCGGGCTCGGGTGGGACGAGGGGGCGGGCGAAGGCGGCGCGGACGGGCCCTACCGCCAATCGGAGCGATTGACCCTGTATCGCGACAAGACCGACGCGTTGGTCGAGGGCGGCCTGGCGTACCCCTGCTTCTGCTCGCAGCAGCTTCTCGAGGAGGAGCGCGCGGCGCAGCGCGAAGCCGGACGGGCGTCGATCTATCCCGGTCGCTGCCGGCGCATTCCCCGGCAGGAGGCGGCGCGCAGACGCGCGACCGAGGGGGCGGCGGTGCGCTTCGACGTCCAGGCGACCGCCGGCGGCGACCCGTCGATCGGCTTCACGGATCTGGTGCATGGCGAGGTCCGCTTCCCGGTCTCGCAGCTCGGCGATTTCGTCATCCTGAGGCGCGACGGCTGGCCATCCTACAACTTCGCGGTGGTGGTGGACGACATCCAGATGCGCATCACGCACGTGATACGCGGCGACGATCATCTGTCCAACACGCCTCGACAGATCATCGTGTATCGCGCCCTCGCAGCGAGAGCGCTTCCTCACTTCGCCCATCTGCCACTCATCGCCGGCCCCGGGGGCGCGCCATTGAGCAAGAGGGAAGGGAGCGCTTCCGTCGCCTGGTTCCGCGCGCAGGGTTATCCGCCCGAGGCGCTGATGAACTACCTGGCGCTCCTTGGCTGGTCGCCGCCGGCCGGCCAGGACCTCCTGACGCAGGAGGAGCTGATCTCCCAATTCGACCTCGATCGGGTGTCGCGCGCCCCGGCAATCTTCGACCGGCAGAAGCTGGACGCGCTGGCGGCGCGCCACATGATCCGCATGCCGGCGGGACGGCTGGCCTCCCTGGCGGCAGAGCATCTCCGCCGGGCGGGGCTGCTCGGTCCCGGAGCGGCGCCCGGGACCTCAGACTGGGTCGGGCGTCTGGCGATGCTGTATGCGGACCGACTGCCCAGGATGAGCGACCTGCCGGCGGCGAGCGCCTTTCTCTTCGATTTCTCTCCCGAGAGGAGCCTGGCAGACCCCGAGGTTCGCGTCGCGCTGGCCGATCCCAGGGCGCGCGGCGTGATCGAAGCGATGACCCGCCGCCTCGGAGCCGAGCCCTTGACCGCCGCTCGCTTTCAGGCGCTGGCGGAGGAGACCCGCCGCGAGACGGGCGCCAAGGGGCGGGATCTGTACCATCCGCTGCGCATTGCGCTTACCGGTGCCTCCTCGGGGCCGGAGATGGTGAAGCTCCTGCCGGTCATCGAGGAAGGGAGCCGTCTGCCGCTGCCGAAGCGGGTCCCGGCGTGCGCCGAGCGGGCGCGCTCACTCCTGGACGCGACCCGGAAGGCCAGCGGGTGAGCGACCGGGTGTTCGGGATCCATCCCGTCCTGGTGACCCTGCAGTCGGCGCGCAGGAGCGTGACGCGCGTGGTGATCTCCGGGTCGAGACACGACTCGCGGGTGAGGCAGATCGTCGAGGCCGCGCGCCAGGCCGGAATCCCGGTGCAGCGGCAGCCAGACCGGGCCCTCGACCGCCTGGCGGGCGGCGAAACACACCAGGGGGTGGTCGCCTTCGTGGCGGGGACCGCTTACGCCGATCCCGACGCCTTGGTGGACACGGCGGGACCGTCGGCCCTGTTCATCGTGCTGGACGGCGTGGAGGATCCGCGCAATCTTGGGGCGGTCGTCCGCACCGCGGCAGCCGCCGGGGCGCAAGGGCTGTTCCTGCCCGAGCATGGGGCCGCGGGGCTGACGCCCGTCGCGGTCAAGGCTTCCGCAGGGGCCGCGGAGCGCCTGCCGGTCGCACGGGTCACGAATGTTGTGGCGCTCTTGAAGTCTTTGAAGGACAGGGGGGTCTGGATCGTCGGCCTGGACCCCGCCGGGGAGTCGACATGGACCTCCTTCGACCTCACCTGCCCCGTAGCGCTGGTTCTGGGAGGTGAGGGGAAGGGGCTCCGGCGGCTGGCGCGCCAGACCTGCGATGTGGTGCTGACCATCCCCCTGGCCCCCGGTGTGGAGTCGCTTAATCTCTCGGTGGCCGCCGGCATCGGTCTGTTCGAGGTCGTGCGCCAGCGGCGGGCAGGCCCAGGAAAAAAATTGTCCTGACATCTTGCGGCGTGCGTAAATGCATGCTAGCATGCAACGTTTGTCAAGCTGGCGTAGCTCAGCGGGTAGAGCAGCTGATTTGTAATCAGCCGGTCGGGGGTTCAAATCCCTTCGCCAGCTCCAGCCCGCGTGAGCGGGCGTTTGTTTTTTGGACGTGGGATCTTAATCGATCTTTGTCGCGAGCGGCGGCGGTTGCTGCCGTGGGGAGATTCCCGAGCGGTCAAAGGGAGCAGACTGTAAATCTGCCGCCGTTGTGCTTCGGAGGTTCGAATCCTCCTCTCCCCACCACCCGCCGGTGGGTGGCGCGGAGAACGAGCGGTGGCTGCGCCGGCCCGAAAGACGGCGCAACAGCCACATTCAGGATGTTCGACGGGGAACGGCGGCTGCGGCGAGGAGCCAGTAGCGAGGTGGTTCTTCACCCCAGCCGGACGCAGGCAGCGCGGGAGTAGCTCAGGGGTAGAGCATCAGCCTTCCAAGCTGAGGGTCGCGGGTTCGAATCCCGTTTCCCGCTCCATGGCTTCATTCCCGGGCCCACGTGGCTCAGTGGTAGAGCACTTCCTTGGTAAGGAAGGGGTCACCGGTTCAATCCCGGTCGTGGGCTCCACCTTTCGGATGACATAGGGCGCGGAGGCGCCCCCGGGCGGCCACGGCGCGCGACGAGGATCGCCGGCGCCGGATGCAGCGGGCCGCGGCGAGCGGAGGGTCGAAATGGCCAAGGAGAAATTCCAGAGGACGAAGCCGCACGTGAACGTGGGGACGATCGGGCACGTGGATCACGGGAAGACGACGCTGACGTCGGCGATCACGATGGTGATGAACAAGAAGTTTCCGAAGGTGCAGGTGCGGTCGTTCGATTCGATCGACAACGCGCCGGAGGAGAGGGAGCGCGGGATCACGATCGCGACGGCGCACGTGGAGTACGAGACGGACAATCGGCATTACGCGCACGTGGACTGTCCGGGGCAC
>QHXY01000237.1 GCA_003223145.1 Acidobacteriota bacterium | reverse complement strand
CTTGCAGCCGTTGCACTTGACCCACAGCCCCTCGGGGACCTGGATCCGCTTGTGCTCGACCGGTTGTTTCGGCTTGCGGATCTTCTTGAACCACGCTATTTCCGTGACGGCCGGGTCCTCTGTGGGCGTCCGGGAGCGGTCAAAGTGCCCGGATCATATCGCTAAGAGAGAGACCGGTCAAGAAGGGCCTTCCGGGGACCGCTGTGGCGCTTCCGCTGTCCATTCCCCCGACAGAACGAAGACAGTCTTTGGCGTATCCTGGACAGGATTCCTAAGTTGTTCATTATTAGTCACATAGCATCAAGGCCTGCAGCCAAATGACGAACTTCTGGCCGGATCGTGTCCAGGAGCTGCCCAGCACCAATAGCTCCAGATTCGTAAGTGTCCCGGCGATCGACCCTCTCCAGGCGGGTCGGTTTTCAGTCCAACCCCTGGCAAGCTGGCCGGTTATCAGAGCAGCGTCGGAGCAACCCCGGACGCCGCGGGTGGAGTGGCACACTGGTTGCGTTAGTACGGGCAAACAGTTGCTCAAGCCAAACCACCTGCGAGGGTGGGACGGAAAGCCGCGGGTCTCTCAGAGACAGCCGGGCCGCCAACGGGAAGGCCGGAAGCCATTCCGTTGAACTGCTGGAGGCGTCATGCGGAGAGCATCGCGGACAGTAGCAGCCGGCCATGGAAACGTCCTCGGAGACGGTGGCACCCTGTTCCGCGGCGTGGTTCTTTCCCTTGCCGCCGTCCTTCTGGTTACCCTGACTCTCACCCCAGCCTTCGCCGCTCGCGGCGGAAAGGCCGGGATCGCCACCGACCTCGCTCAGGCAACGCACGAAGGGTCACCGTCGAACACGATCCGACTGGTGGTTTCCCTGGATGGAGCGGACCCCCTCTTCGTCGCCAACCGGGTCGAGGAGCTGGGCGGCGTGGTGCGGAAGTACTTCCGCCACGTCGACCATATGCTCGTGGAGTTGCCCCTGGAATCGGTCGGGGCGCTCTCCGAGGTAGAAGGAATTGACTACATCGCTCCCGACAGAGAGGTGGGGGGCGTCGCCAGCCAACTGGAGACTACGACCGGGGCCAGCCTGGCCTATTCGCTCGGCGGCATGACGACGACCTCGGGCCTGGACGGGTCGGGCATCACCGTCGCCGTCCTCGACTCGGGTATCGACCCCAATCATTCTGATCTCAGGAACAACGCGAGCGGGAGAAGCCGGGTCATCCTGTCGATGGACTTCACCGGCTCGGGCAGTTTGGACGATCCGTATGGCCACGGGACGCACATCGCCGGGATCATCGCCGGTGACGGCAGCTCCTCCTACACGGTGGGGCGTGACTACACGGGCATGGCTCCGCGCGCGAACCTGCTCAACTACAAGGTCCTTGACGGGAGGGGCCACGGCTACGTCAGCAATGTGCTGTCGGCCATCGACCTCGTCATCGCCACCCGGTCGTTCTACAACACCAAGGTCATCAATCTGTCGCTGGCGGCGCCGCCCGTTGATTCGTACGTCAATGACGCGCTGTGCAAGGCGGTGGCGCGTGCGACGAAGGCGGGCATCGTCGTCGTGGCGGCGGCTGGCAACTTCGGGCAGGACCAGAACGGCAACAAGGTCTACGGCGGAATCACCTCGCCGGGTATCTCCCCCTCGGCGATTACCGTCGGCGCGACCAACACGCGCGGCACCGACGTCCGTTCGGACGACGTCATCGCCCCGTTCTCCTCGCGCGGACCGACGCTGTCTCACCTTACCGATCCGCTGACCGGCGCCGTGGTCTATGACAACCTCGCGAAGCCGGACCTGGTCGCACCCGGCTGCCGCACCGTGTCGCTGGAGCGGTACAGCGATTATCTGGTGAGCTCTTACCCGGTCCTGCACGTCGACACCGGTAACAACGTCAACAACCATAGCCGCTACATGGTCCTGAGCGGCACCTCGATGTCGACCGGCGTGGTCTCCGGTGCCGTCGCCCTGATGCTGCAGGCCAATCCGGGTCTGACCCCCAACATGGTCAAGGCGATCCTGATGTACACCGCCCAGATCATGAACGGACCCGACCTGTTCGAGCAGGGCGCCGGGATGCTCAACGTCGAGGGCGCCGTCCGGCTGGCGAAATCGCTCAGCCCGTACGGCTACGCCCTGCCGGCGGGGATGACCCTCGCTCCCTCGGGTCTGCCCGCTCCGCAGAGCTTCATCGCGGGCGAGACCGTAGCCTGGGGCCAGAGTCTGATCTGGGGCATCGGCATGTTGCGCGGTGACTCGATCTTCACAACGCAGCAGGCGGCCTTCTCCCAGTCGCTCATCTGGGGCATCGGCCGGTACGATGCGTGGGGCGAGGGCGTCACCTATTTCGATGACCTGTTTACCACCAGCTACGTGGCGTTCGGCAAGGACAACCAATGGAACTACGTGACCTGGAGTCCCGGCACGCCGCAACCGAGCGGTCTGATCTGGTCGGACAGCCTCTCCGGGTCGGGGGACGTCTGGCAGAACCAGGTGATCTCGAACGACTTCTTCAACGTCGGACCCTCGAGTCTGATCTGGGGATTCAACGGCTACGGCGGCTACGACGCCGGTCTCATCTGGGGCATCTATGATTCAGGCCTCATCTGGGGGAACGCCAATGCCTGGTAAGCCGATGGACCCCCGGAGAGATGACATGAAGGGCAACCTGTACATCGGCGTGGTGGCCGCGGCGGGTGGAGCGGTGCTGGTCGCGAGCGTGGGCAACATCCTCGCTCTCGGGCTCCAGGGCAGCGAGCTGGCGTGGCTCGGGATCGCCGTCCTCACGGTGCTGGTCGGCAGGCTCTCGGTGAAGCTGCCGCTGCCGAATTGCCGTGTCTCCTTCTCGGACGCCTTCATCTTCCTTTCGGTGATGGTCTTCGGGGGCGATCTGGCGACGCTGACGGCGGCCCTCGACGGCTTCGCATCGTCCAGCCGCGACAAGGGGACCTGGCACAAGAAGGCGTTCAACACGACGGGCATGGCGCTCTCGGTGAACCTGTCGGCCCGGGTGTTTGCATGGCTTCTTCCGCAGGGCGGACTGTGGGGGGCACGCTTCTCGGCCATCGACCTGATGGTGCCCGTGGCGGCCCTGGCGTTCACCCAATACGTCCTGAACACGGCGCTGGTCTCGGGCGTCGTGGCTCTGAAGGAGCAGCAGTCGCTCATCGCCATCTGGCAGGATTCATCGCCCTGGGCGGGCTCGGCATATCTCGCTGGCTCGGTGGCGGCAGCGGTCGTCTTCCTGGTCGTCCGGGAGCTGGGGGTGGTCTCGGCCTTCGCCATCCTGCCGTTCCCCGGCATCCTCTACCTCACCTACCGCGCCTGCCTCGACAGGCTGGTGCGGACGAAAGGAGGCGTGCCCTTCTAGGCGATTCGTGCATGGCTGACACGCAGGCGACGCCTGCGGCCGGCCGGTCCCGACCTGGCAGCGGGACCGGCCTTTTTCTTGCCCGTCGGCGATCGGCACGATTCCCGGGGACTTCGATACTCATGCGCGGAATCTGCACAGAAGGGCGGCCGAGGAGCGTGGTTTGGACACGGTCGGAGTATGGCAAGAGCGGCATCTGCAACAGTTGTACGACTGTCATCTTGCCATCGCGCCGGCGTGTACGAAGCCTGTCCAGAAGCAGAGGTACCGGTCCGTCGGGGGTATGGCTGAGGGACGCGGATTGTCACGGGCTCCCAGAGTTAATCCACTCAGATTCATCCACTTACACGCATGCGCGAGTGACACTGGAGCAAGCGCGGGCGCATGGCACGGGCGTTGCGATGAGTGGTCGATGCGGCAGCTATCTGTCCGACCGAGT
>QHXY01000236.1 GCA_003223145.1 Acidobacteriota bacterium | reverse complement strand
CCGTCTCCCCCGGCTGCACTCGGTAGGTTCTCCGGATCAGATACTGCACGGTCATGCCCTTGAGCATCATCGCCGCGCCCTGCTCGAACGTCAGGCCCTCAGGGAGGACGCACAGTCGATCGGCGGGCAGGATGCGCACTTCGCAATAGGCGCCGGGCGGCCCGCCGGCGTAGGCGACTCGATCCCCCGGTTTGACGTGGCTGACGCCCGCGCCCACCGCCTCGACCACGCCCGCGCCCTCGTTCCCCGCGCCCGACGGCAAGGGCACCTTGTAGAGACCGGTCCTCTGGTAGACGTCGATCAGGTTGACCCCGCACGCACTGTGGCGGACGCGCGCCTCTCCGGACCCCGGATCGCCGACCGCGACCTCTTCCCATTGCAGCACTTCGGGGCCGCCGTGCCTGTGGAATCGGATCGCCTTGGGCACCCCGCCTCCTGGCCGTGCGCTCTATCGGCGGCCACGCCAGAGCATGACGGCCACCCCTCCCGCCACCAGGAAGGCGACTGCGCTCACCCACATCGGGATGAATCGGTCCGCGACCGTCACCTGGACGCCAAAGATCAAGCGGAGAAGGTGGGCGAGGGCCACGCACGCCAGAAGGAGCGTGGCCGTGAGATTTGCTTTCTTCATGATGCCAGGCGTCCTCCCGCGCGAACCGATCGTTGGGAGGGACTATAACCCAGGGCGCGTGGGCGGGACAAAGACAACCGCCCGGGCCGCCACGCGGGAACGGCTCAGCCGGCCAGCGGCTCGACCATGACCGCGGTCCCGTAACACAGGACCTCGGTCACGCCCGCCATGACTTCGGTGGCGTCGTAACGGATGCCGACCACGGCGTTGGCGCCGAGCTGCCGGGCGTGCTGCAGCATCAGGTCGAACGCTTCGGAGCGGGTGCGCTCGCAGAGATCGGTGAGCAGAGTGATGTTCCCTCCGAAGATGGTCTGGAGGGACGCGCCCAGAGTGCCGATCACGGAGCGGGAGCGGACGGTGATGCCGCGCACGACGCCGATGGTGGTCGTGACGCGGTAGCCCTCGAGGGTGAAGGCGGTGGTGGTCATCTTGTGCTGCATGGGCGTCTCCGCCTCGCCTACGCGGCCGACTCGACGGCCATCGACAGAGCGGTCGCCAGGTCGGCGGCTGTCTGGAAGCGCCGGTCGCGGTCAGAGGCCAGGGCGCGCATGATGGCGTCGGAGAGCGGCAGGGGCAGGCTCTTGTCGATGGTGTGCGGCGGTCTGGGACGCGCGGACAGGTGCTTCATGAGGATTTCCTGGATGTCCTTGCCGGCGAACGGCTCGACACCGGTGAACAGATAATACAGCACCGCGCCGAGGGAATAGATGTCGGTGCGACGATCGACGCCCATGGCCTGGATCTGCTCGGGGGACATGTACATCGGGGAGCCGACCACGGCCCCGGTGGCGGTCAGGGTGTGGCCGGGGTTCTCGGGGCGGGCGATGCCGAAGTCGAGGATCTTGGCCTCGCCCGCGGCGGTCACCAGGACGTTGTCGGGCTTGATGTCGCGGTGCACGATGCCGATGCGGTGGGCGGCGTCGAGCGCCGACGCGAGCTGGACCGCCAGCCCGTCGATGTACTCCATGACGATGAAGCGATGGTCCTGCCACTTCTCCAGGGTGGAGACGCGCACGACGTTGGGGTGGTTCACCTTGCGCGCGGTCTTGATCTCCTGCACGAAGCGGGCGGCGACGTCGGCGCCGATCTCCCCCTTGAGGAATTTCAGGGCCACGGTCTCGTCCAGCTCGGTGTCGCGGGCGCGGAAGATGGTGCCCATGCCGCCCCGGCCGACCTCGGCCAGGACCTCGTAGCGCCCGCCGACGGTGATGCCGGGGACGACCTCCTTCAGCTCGAGGGCCGCCAGGACGGTCGATGCGTCGGGGTACCGTCGCTCCTTGTCCTTCTCCAGGAGCCGCAGGATGATCGGCTTGAGGAAGTCAGGCAGTGGCCGGTCTCCGGGACCCGGCAGCGGCACGGCGTCGTGCGCCTGCATGTGGCCGACGTCGCTCCCCTCGAACGGCGGACGGCCGACGGCCATCTCGTACAGGATGATCCCGAACGAGTAGAGATCGGAGCGCTGGTCGACACGATCCTTCAGCAGGGCCTCGGGCGGGGTATACATGATGATGCGGCCGGTCGACAGCTCCTGCGTCGTCAGGTCGGTGAGACGGACGCCGAGACCGAAGTCGGAGACGCTGACGCGGTCGTCGTCGGTGACGAAGACGTTCTCCGGGCGCAGGTTGCGGTGCAGCACGCCGCGGCCGTGGGCGTGCTCGAGGGCGTGCAGGATCTGCCGGCCGATGTCGACGACGCGGTTGATCTCGAAGCGGACCTTGGCCTCGAGCAGGGCGCTCAGCGTGCGTCCTTCGGCCAGAGCCGACACGATGAAGCGGCCGTTGTCGTCCGCTCCCGTGTCGTAGATCGACACGATGTTCGGGTGGCTGAGCTGCGCCGCCGTCGCCGCCTCCTTCAGGAAGCGGTCCGCCTTGCCGGCCTCGTTCGGCCCCTCGACCAGGCGGCGGATGGCGACCTTGCGGCCGAGCGACGTGTCCACGCCGCGGAACACCTCGCCGAGCTTGCCCTTCCCGAGCGACTGCTCGATGCGGTAGCGGTTCGGCTCGGACCAGCCGCTCTCCGGGGCCGCCTTCCTGGCCCCTCCCCGCGTGCTCAGCCGGACGAGCGGCATCTCCTCCAGGGCCTTCATCCGGTTCAGCGCGTCCTTGTAGGCGTAGTCGAACGACAGGATCTTCTGGTAGACGCTCACCGCCTCGCGCGGCCGGATGTTCGCCTCGTGCGCCAGGGCCAGGGAGTAATACAGGACGACCGTGTCGTCGTTGACGTCCTCGTCATTGATGGCGGCCTGGAACTTGTCGGCCGCCAGCGTGTGCAGCCCCTGCTCGGCGAAGATCCGTCCCAGGAGAAACGAGGCCTTGCGGAAGTCCCGGTCATCGACCGCGACCTTTTGCAGCGCCTTGATGCAGGCGTCGAAGTTCTTCTTGTCGTAGTGCAGCCGGGCGGCGGAGACCGGGTCGCCCGCCTTCAGGTAGACGCGCGCCGCATCGTCGGTCTTGCCCGCCTTCTTGTACAGGTCGGCGGCGTTCTTGTAGTCGCGCGCCGCCTCGAACAGGCGCGCCGCGTCGTCGTGCTTGCCGGCGCGCACATACAGATCGGCCGCCTGATCGAGCTCCCCATCCCTTTCGAACAGGACGGCCGCCCTGGTCAGATCGCCGGCCTCCTTCCACGCCTCGGCCGCCTTGAACAGACTGCCGGACTTCTCCAGGATCTCCGCCGCCTCGCTGTGCTTTCCCTGGCGCGCCAGGATCTCCGCCTGCACCGCGGGTGCCAGCGAGGACAGGGCCCGGCCCGATTCCTGCAGGACACGGAAGGCCTCCTCGGGTCGCTGCAGCTTCAAGAGGATGTCGGCCGCCTTCTCCGCGTGCCCGGCGCGCCGCCAGGCTTCAGCCGCCTGGTCGAACATGAGCGCCAGCTCGAAGTGCGCGCCGGCCTGGTCCGGCCGGTCGAGCTTCATCTGCGCGGAAGCCACCCGGCTCCTGCCGGTTCAGCTCTTCAATCAGCTCCTCGAACAGGGCGGCGGCGAGGGCCTCCTTGCCCGCCTTGACGTACAGGATCGCCGCCTTGTCCTTGAAGCCGCCCCTCTTGTAGTTGACGGCGGCCTCCGCGTACTGATCCAGGGCTTCGAGCAGCTCGGCCGCGCGCGTGAACTGGCCGCACTTGTTGAACATCCAGGCCGCCTTCTCGCGGTTGTCCAGCTTCAGCTCGACTTCGCCGGCCGCCGTCAGGTCGCCGGCCTTCAGATAATAGAGGGAGGCGTTCGGCAGGTCGCCCATCTCCTCGGCGAGCCGGGCGGCGAGAGCGTAGTGCCCGCCCTGCAGGTACATCTCGTTGGCGCGCTGCCAGTCCCCCGCCAGCCGGTAGAAGTCCCCCGCCTGGTCGTGGTTGCCGGCGCGCGCCGCCTGCTTGGCCCTCTTGGAGTACTCCGCCGGTGTCGAAATCGGCGCTTCCCCTCTTCGTCCGGGCGGCCCGCCGGGCGACGGCAGACCCCCGCCGCAGGCAGAACACCTCGGCGGATGAATCTAGGACCTGGAGGAGACTCGCGCCACCCCGGCGGGGAGGATCAGCGGGCCGGCGCCGCCGGCTGCTTCTTGAACGCCCCTTCGACGAGCGGCTGCAGCTCGCCCTTCTGGTACATCTCCGTGACGATGTCGCAGCCGCCGATGAACTTGCCGCCGACGAAGACCTGCGGGACGGTGGGCCAGTGGCTGAACGACGACAGGACCTGGCGGATGCGCGGGTCCGGCAGGATGTCCACGGTCTTGAACGGCTTGCCGATCTCCTTGAAGACGGCGATGGTGCGCGCCGAGAAGCCG
>QHXY01000235.1:437-3321 GCA_003223145.1 Acidobacteriota bacterium | reverse complement strand
ATCACCACCCCCACTCCCGAAATCACCTAGGCGCGCCCGCATGCGGCCAGCCCACCGGCCGGAGTCGCCAGGCTCCTGTCCGGCGGGGCGATCGCATATCCTTACCTTTCCATGACGTATCGCGAGGCGCTTGCCTATCTCGATTCGCTCGAGGCGCACGGGATCCGGCCTGGTCTCGACCGGATCGACGCGTTACTGGCACGTCTGGGCAGCCCGCAGACGGCCTTTCCGTCGGTCCTGATCGCCGGGACGAACGGCAAGGGCTCGGTCGCCGCGTTTCTTGGGTCGATTCTGCGGCAGGGCGGCCACGCACCCGGCGTCTACACCTCGCCGCACCTGGTGCGCTTCGAGGAGCGCATCGTGGTCGGGGACGAGATGATCTCCGAGAGCGACCTCGCGACCCTGGCCGGCGAGGTGCGCAGCGCCATCGAAGCTGGGACACGTCTCCACGAAGACCCTCCGACCTACTTCGAGGCGACTAGCGCCCTGGCGTTTCTCCATTTCAGCCGGCGCCGCGTGCCGATGGCCGTCCTCGAGGTCGGGATGGGCGGACGGTTCGACGCCACCAACGTCGTGCGCCCCCTGGTCTGCGCCATCACCCCGATCTCGCTCGACCACACGCAGTGGCTGGGAAAGACTCTCGGCGAGATCGCCTATCAGAAAGCCGGCATTCTCGAGGCGGGCGTCCCGGCGATCATTGCGAAGCAGGCGCCCGCCGCTCTCGAGGTGATTCAAGCCGAAGCGTCCCAACTCGGGACGCCATTGACCCTGACAACCGACTGCAAGGTCGGGCGCGGCCGGCCCGGATGTCTTGCCGATCCGCCTGTCTTCTCGCTCGTGACCCCCTCCGGTCGTCGCTACCCGGAACTCGCCCTGTCGCTGCGCGGTGCCCATCAGGTCGACAACGCAGTCGTCGCCGTCCTCCTCGCCGAGCAGCTTGCCGACCGCGGAGTTCCCGGCATCGACTCCCGTGCCATCGCCGCGGGCTTCCGCACGGCCGTCTGGCCCGGCCGCCTCGAACTCGTTCCCGGCAGGCCCGAACTGCTTCTCGATGGCGCCCACAATCCCGCAGGCTGCGAGACGTTGGCCGCCTATCTGCGGGAGCAGCAACCGGGCCGCCACATCATCCTGGTCTTCGCGGTCATGAAGGACAAACCCGCCGATCAGATGCTCGATCTGCTCTGTCCCCTCGTGCGCAAGGTGATCGTCACACGCGTTCCCGTTCCGCGCGGCGAAGCGCCCGAGAACCTTCTCCGGCTCGCGGCCGCACGCCACCACGCCGTCGCGCACGCCGAATCGGTCGCGAACGCCCTGGCTCTCGCCCGGGACGCCGCCGGCCGCGAGGGTCTTGTCGTCGTGAGCGGGTCGCTCTACCTTGTCGGTGAGATCAAGAAGGGACTGTCGGCGGCGCCGGCGCTGGCCTGAACCCCTCGCGCTCCATCCGCCCCCAGATCCTGCGGCGGAGCAGGAAATCCCAGAACGCCTTCACCTTGAAGATCGCCAGGACCTGGCGGTAGCCGAAATTCTCCAGAACACCCGCGACGACGAGGAGGGCGAGCTGCTCCCAGCCGGGATAGCGGCGGAAGGAGATCTCTTCGAGGAGGACCGCCGCGACGGACAGGAAGACGCCGAAAAAGATGGCGAGGATCATGAACAGGATGAAGAAATCGACGTTCAGGAGGCCGAGGAACCAGGACAGAGCGATCATCACGTAGCCGAGGATCTCGATGAACGGGCCAAGGGTCTCGAACGCGAGAAAGTAGGGCAGCGCCAGCATGCCGATGACACCGTGTTCGGGGTTGAAGAGCATCCGCTTGTGGCGCCAGAGGCTCTGCAGGAGACCGCGGTGCCAGCGGTTGCGCTGGCGGGCCAGGACGCGGAAGGTGGTCGGCACCTCGGTCCAGCAGACGGGGTCGGGCACGAACACGATGCGGTACCTGCGGTGGCTTCTCCTCAAGTTTTCGTGCAGCTTCAGGACCAGCTCGAGGTCCTCGGTCTCGGACCAGCGGTCGTAGCCGCCGACGGCGATCACCTCGGACTTGCGGTACAGCCCGAACGCGCCGGAGATGATCAGGAGCGACCGCAGGCTGCTCCATCCGATGCGGCCACCCAGAAACGCCCGCAAGTACTCGACGACCTGAAAGACCGGCAGGGCCTTGCGCGGCAGACCGATGCGGATGACGTGTCCTTCGCGTACGTCGCAGCCATTGACGATGCGCACGATGCCGCCGGCTGCGACCATCTCCTGGGGATGCTCCATGAACGGCTTGACCACACGCAGCAGCGCGTTCTCCTCGATGATCGAGTCGGCGTCCACCGAACAGAACAGCGGGTAGCGCGACACGTTGATGCCCGTGTTGAGCGCCTCCGCCTTGCCGCCCCACTCCTTGTCGACGACGATCAGGTTCGGGTAGTCGAGGGAGGCGTAGATCCCGCGAACCGGGCCGGTCACCAGGGTGCGACGGTAGATCTTGTCGGTGCGCTTCAGCTCGAAGGTGTCCAGCAGTCGGTCGAGGGTGCCGTCGGCGGAACCGTCGTTGACAACGACCACCTCGAACTGTCCGTAGTTCACCGCCAGCAGTGAGCGCACCGTGTCGACGATGTTGCGCGCCTCGTTGTACGCCGGCACGATGATCGAGATCGGCCAGGTCATCTCCGACTTCAGGATCTGCTCGTAGTCGGAGAAGAAGGTTCTCTTGACGAACCGCATCACCTCGACGAACGACACCAGGAACAGCAGAAGGTAGACGCCGTTCAACACCCCGAAGTAGTAGATCACCCAGCGGTTGAACGCCAGGACGAACGCGGTGAGGAACGACATCCAGGTCATCGGGCGCCTCCCGTCGCGGGGGTCTTCAGAATGTCGGACAGCGCCCGCCGCACG
>QHXY01000235.1:0-263 GCA_003223145.1 Acidobacteriota bacterium | reverse complement strand
GGGAGGTCCCAGGTTGCGCAGCGCCTCGCCGGAGTTGGCCCGCACCCACCACTGACGATCCTTCATCGCCTCGCGCAGGGGCCCGATCGCCGCGGTGCTGCTGACGCGGCCGAGCGCCTTCGCCGCCATCGCCCGCACCGGCCATTCCGGGTCTTTCAGCGCCCGGACCAGGTCGTCCGCCGTCGCGGGATCGCCGATGAGCCCCAGGGCGTGCGCGGCGCGCGCCCGGATGTCGGGGTGGGGGTCGTCCAGGCAGCGCTTCA
>QHXY01000234.1:2390-2661 GCA_003223145.1 Acidobacteriota bacterium | reverse complement strand
TCGTGTTCGACCGCTACAAGGCGTCGTTCTACCGGCTGTACAACCGGGCGCTGCGCAACGACCCGACCTTGAGGGGCCAGATGGTGCTGCGCCTGACGATCCAGCCGGACGGCAGCGTGTCGATGTGCAAGCTGCAGTCGTCCGACATGAACGCGCCGGATCTCGCCGACCAGGTCGTGAAGATCGTCCTGACGATCAATTTCGGCGCGAAGGAAGTGCAGGCCGTGACGATTTCGTACCCGATCGACTTCCTGCCGGCGGAGTGAAGCCG
>QHXY01000234.1:0-2373 GCA_003223145.1 Acidobacteriota bacterium | reverse complement strand
TGACGCGATTTTGAAAAAGGCAAAGCCATCGAAAGATGGCGGCGCAAAGTCACCGGTCTAACGGGCCCGGAGGGGGGCCCTACGACGGCGGGGCTGCCGGAATCGGGTTCGCACCGTGGACGGCCTCGCTCCCCTCCCTGCGGCGACGAAATCACCGGGTGAGTGGAACGAGGGTCATGAAGGTCAGCGATTCCATCCGAGTGCGGGCGGGCAGGAAAGCGATCTTCCTGCTGGTGTCCCTCTCCGCTCTGCTCCTGGGTGCGTCCACCGAGGCGCTGGCGATCAATTGCGTCGCCGATGCCGGCGGCATCGTCGACGGATTCGTCAACTACCCCGTCCCTCCCCCCCAGATCAACATCGACGGGAATTGCAGGATCCAGAACTACCCCGCGTCCAACCCGATGACCAGCAACTTCAGCTTCGACGGCACCCTCAGGGGGGTGCTGGTCGTCTTCGACAGCGTCGTGTTCACGGGCAACATGTCGTGCGACGCCAGTCACCAGAACAAGCTCTGGTTCGTCAACGGCTCGACCAGCACGCTCAATCAGGGCTGCCAGAACATCCTGATCCCGGTCGAGAAGATATCTGGCGGCTGATCATCCCCGTCCTGTTCGATCCGGCGACCGGCACGGTCATCGACTTCCAGGGGTCTGTGAACGACCTGCACAGCATCACGGTCACGGACGACCTCAACCTCGCCGCCACGGGCGCCGATCTCACCTACCTGAGCCACACCGCCACGTGGCTCGACAACGGCACGCCGGTCCCGCACACGTTCACGAACGTCGGCAATGTGCTCACGTTCGACAACATCCCGATCGTCGACGCCGGCCGGCAGTTCGTCATCGATCTCACCGTCGTCCTGAACAACACGCCGGCGAACGTCGTCGGGAACCAGTTCATCAACACGGCCAAGTGGGACTTCGGACGGCTGATCGACGGCGTGTTCTACCAGCCCTTGCCGGGCGAGAACGGGATCACGGCGCCGATGACCATCGCCGCCCCGGTGCTCGTCGTCACGAAGTCGGGTCCGGCGACGATGAACCTGGGGCAGTGGGGCACCTTCGCCCTCGACGTCCAGAACACCGGGCTCAGCCCCGCCTGGGACGTCTCCCTGCGCGATCTGCTCCCGGACGGCCCGACGGGCGGCATGTGCGATCTGACGCCCGAGATCCTGAGCGCCCGGGTCTTCGCGGCCGACGGCGTCACCCCGGTCCCGGCCGCCGCGTCGATCGGCCCGAACGAGCGACTGATCGTCACCTACAGGACCCGGCTCGACGCCAACACGCAGGACGGCGTCGCGCTCACGAACGTCGCGGGCGCCGTCCAGTGGTTCAACGACGACGACAACAACCCCAACCGCATCGCCTCCAACCGCACCCTGACCAACGGCACGCCCGGCATCGCGGACCACGAGGACGCCCACACCGTGACGGTGAACCTGCAGGGGTTCTTCTTCGACAAGACCGTCGCGGATCTCACGAGCGGCGCCAACCCCGCCACGACAGCCGCGCCGGGCGACACGCTGCGCTACACCCTGCGCTTCCGCACCACCGACCAGGCGCTCAACAATTTTCGGATTTTCGACGAGCTCGATGCTCTCAACGCGCCGCCGGCCTTCGCGGCCGGCACGCTCACCCTCGTCACCGTCCCGCCCGGCGCCAACACCACCTTCACCAACGGCACCGGCGGCGCCAACGGCACCGGTGTTGTCGACATTCGCAGCCTGAATCTGCCGATCAATGGCACGGCCCTGATCCAGTTCGACGTCAGGCTCCGGCCGGCTCTCCCCAACGGCAAGATCGTCAGCGATCAGGCGGTGGCCCGCCTCCCCAACAACACGGTCATCGCGGTGAGCGACGACCCGAACGTCAACGGGATCGCCGTCCCGGGCGACGAGGACACGACGCGGGTCACGATCGTGTCGGCGCCCGCCTTCGTGATCCAGAAGATCTCCACGGATCTGACCGGCGATCCGAACGTCCTGCTCGCTGGCGAGACTCTGCGCTACACCATCACGGTCAAGAACATCGGCAATGAAGATGCTGTGAACGTGGTGCTGCGCGACGCCGTGCCTGTGAACACCACCTATGTCGCGGGCAGCACGACCCTGAACGGCGCCGCGGTCGCGGATGTCGCCGGACTGTCGCCCCTCGTGAACGGCCTGGCGATCCACCCGCCGTCCAATCCGACGCCGGGCGCGATGCCTGCCGACCCGTCCAGCAGTCCGCCCAACACCGCCACCATCACCTTCGACGTGGTCGTGAGCCCGACCGTTCCCGACGGCACGGTGATCTCGAACCAGGGCTTCGTCACCGCCCTCGCCGACGGAATCGTCGACCAGCCTTCCGACGACCCAGACACGCCGATCCC
>QHXY01000233.1 GCA_003223145.1 Acidobacteriota bacterium | reverse complement strand
TCCTCGTAGCCCGCGTCGCTCGGCGCGGCGCGCTCGACAAGACATGGTGCAAACCAGCGCTTTTGCTCGAGCCGTCGCCAACGCCACGTCCGCGCGAGGCTGCGATACGGCTTGAAACGCCGCAACTGACGATGGAACAGGCGGCCCAGCGAGTGCAGAGCCAGTTGCCGGGCACTCGCGCCGTGGCGGGTGGCGTACGCCCGTATCTCCTGCCACGCTCTGACACCTTGGGCGGTGCGGAGCAGCGTGTACCAGTGATCGTGGAAGTAGTCCGAATAGCCCGCCCATACTTCATCGGACCCTTGACCGTCTAACACAACCTTGACGCCGCTACTGGCTGCCAGTTTCATCAGGTGGAACCCTGCAATCGGCCACCCCGATATGATCGGCTCGTCGTGGAACCGCAAGACCTCTGCCAGACTCTCCCACGTCTCTTCTGGGGTGAGCGAGATCCGTCGCAGTAGCGCACCTGTCTGCGCGAGTGTGTCGGCAATGAAGGCGCGTTCATCGAACGCGGACTCGTGATAGCAAAAGGCCAGGGGCGGGGCCGCCTGACCACCCTCACGGTTTCGCGCCATGGCACAAACGATCGCCGTCGAGTCCAGCCCCCCGGACAAACAGACGCCCACGGGAACGTCGCTCCGAAGGCGAATGCGGACAGCGTCTTCGAGCAGCTCTGCCAACGTGTCTTCGACATTCGCAGCCGACTCCGGCTCGACGGCCGGGAGAGACCAGTAGGTCCACTGCCGCCAGCCGCCATCGAGCCGGAGCTCGAAAGCGCATCCCGGCGGGACCTGCTCGATGCCCGCGTAAAAGGTCGCTGGGGTCTCATCCAGCTTGCCGTCGATCAGAAAGTCGGCAGCGACCTGCCAGTTTGTGTCTCGTGCATAAAGGCCCGAAGCCAGTATGGCCTTTATCTCGGAGGCGAGGAGCCAGCAATCCCTTCCTCGGTGCACGAAGAGGGGCTTCACCCCGAAGCGGTCGCGCGCTCCGCGAAGAGCACGCCGCGGCGGCGGTCGTGGATGACGAACGCCCACATCCCGTTCAGCTTGGCAAGGCATTCCGCGCCCCAGTGGCGGTACGCCGCGAGCAAGACTTCGGTGTCGCTGGTCGAGCGGAAACAGAATCCGGCGGCCCGCAGCTCGTCGCGCAGCTCGACGTAGTTGTAGATCTCCCCGTTGAAAACGATGACGAGCTGGCCGTCCTCGGACGCCATGGGCTGGTGGCCGGTGGGGCTCAGGTCGAGGATGGATAGGCGGCGAAACGCGAACCCCACTTGCTGATCGACGTACAGGCCAGAATCGTCGGGGCCCCGGTGCGCGAGCCTCTGCGCCATCCGGGTCAGGATCGCTGTGTCTGCCTTGCGACCGGCAAGACCGAGCATCACGACAAGGCCGCACATCTCGGGGACCCCTTTTCCGATTCCCGTCGGGCTCCACCAGCGCAGGAACGGTGCCAGGCGCGCCGCGCTGTGGCGCCGACGCAGCACTCGGCGATGAGCACGGTTCTTGCCCGACCCAACCCGGGAGCGCAGGCCACACGATTGGGGCGTAGACCCCACGCTTTGGAGGAAGGAGTGAGCGCCACGTGACGCATGCCCCCCCGGTCCCCCTTCGGATTGCCGTTGTGGGATGTGGAGCCATCGCCCGGTCCTTTCATCTTCCAGCGCTGGCATCCATCCGCGGGGTGGCGGACCATCTGACGGTCGTGGATCGCGATCCCGGTCGCGTCGCGGCCGCAGAGCGAGAGTTCCGAGCCAGCCGTGCCGCCACGGACCATCGGGACGTGATCCACGAGGCGGACGGAGCGATCGTCGCGGTCCCCCAGGAGTTCCATGCGGAAGTCGCGATGGATTTCTTGCGGGCCGGAGTTCCCGTGCTGTGCGAGAAGCCCCTCGCGACGACCCTGGAGCACGCCTCGGCGCTCGTCGCCGCGGCCGACGCCGGCGGCACGGTGCTGGCGGTCAACAACACCCGGCGATTCTACCCGGCGGTTCGGGCGGCGCGAGAGTGGATCCAGTCCGGGCGCCTGGGCCCGATACGACGGGTCGAGATCCATGAGGGAGCTTCTTTCAATTGGCCCCTGGCGGGCGGGAGCACCTTCGGACGAGGAGGAACGGGCAAGGGGGTGCTGCAGGATGTCGGCGCCCACGCGCTGGACATGGTCTGTTGGTGGCTGGGCGAGCGCCCGAGGATCACCCGATACTTGGACGACGCGATGGGGGGCAGTGAAGCCGTCGCTCGGGTCGAGTTCGCGGGCGACGGGTACGCCGGGGTAGTCCACCTGAGCTGGTTGAGCCGGCTGCCGAATGCGTTTCGCGTGGAGGGACAACAGGGGACCGTAGAAGGCGGAATCCTGGCATGGGACGCGATCCGGCTCACCGCAGCCGGCGGGCGTTCTCGCAGGCTGAGGTTGCGGCCCGAGGTTCGGTCGTTTCCCCAGGTGAAAGACCACGTGATCGCGAACTTTCTTGGGGCGGTGCGCGGAGAAGGCGGGAGCGCTTCCCCATGCCGTGGTTAGACATCGTGCGGGAAACCTCCGATGTTGCCCTCTGACCAGCCGATTCTCGTTACGGGCGCGGGAGGCTTCATCGGCGGGCGGGTCGTGGAGGTGCTGCACGGACTGCGGGGAACGTCGGTCAGAGCGTCGGTTCGTCGCTGGAGCAGCGCCGTCCGCGTCGGTCGTCTCCCGGTGGAAATCGTGCTCTGCGACATGACGGACCCCAGACAGGTCCGCAGCGCTATGGAGGGAATCGGTGCGGTGGTCCACTGCGCCTACGGGGATCCGCACGCGACCGTGGAGGGTACCCGCGCCGTGTTGCAGGCAGCCCTCGAGGCACGCGTCGACCGCGTCGTTCACCTCAGCACCATGGAAGTGTACGGGGAGGTAGAGGGAGACCTGCTCGAAGACGCTCCCCTCCGCAGCACCGGATGGCCATACCGGGACTCGAAGATCGAAGCCGAGCTCCTGTGTCGACGCTACGTGGACCGTGGGCTTCCAGTGTCGATCCTCAGACCGACCATCGTCTACGGACCCTTTAGTCGGGACTGGACGGTCGGCTTCGCCGAGCGACTCGTCGCCGGCGGAACCTTTCCCGGTCGCGCGGACTGCCAGGGGACCTGCAACCTCCTCTACGTCGACGACCTGGTTGCAGCCATTGTGCTGGCGCTCGACCGGAACGAAGCGGCGGGGGACGCCTTCAACGTGAATGGAGAAGAACGCCTCACGTGGTGGCAATACCTGAACGACCTGAGCCGGGCGATCGGTCTTCCATCGTTGAACGGTGGACACCCGCTGGCCCGGCGGGTTCGCGCCGCGGCCCTGGCTCCGGTTCGCGCCACCGCTCGGAGGGTGCTCGCGCGCTACCGAGAGCCGATCATGGCCGTCTATCAGAGGAGCCCGGTGGCGCAGCGGCTCATGCGGAGCGTCGAAGGCGCCATCCGGCGCACTCCCTCTCCCGCAGAATACCGCCTCTTCAGACGGAACGTGTTCCTGCCGGTCGATAAGGCAAGGGGGCTGCTCGGATATCGCTCCCAGTTCCCCGTGTCGCGCGGGCTCGCTCTCAGCGCTAGTTGGCTGCGGCACCACGGGTTTCTCGGCGTGCCGGAGCCCCAATGGTAGGGCCGAGGACCGGGGAGGACCCCCTCTGAACGTCGTCCATATCGCCGCGCCGGGGCCGTTCGGGGTGGGAGGGCTGGAAAGCGTGCTCGTGGGGCTGGCGCTCGGGCTCCACCGTAGGGGCACCGGCGTTACCGTGGCTACCGTCGTCAAATCGGACCCGGACGGGAATCCCGTCATCCGCACGCTGCGAGACGGGGGGGTGTCGGTGTATCCTATCCTGGTGCCGCATCGGGGATACCTGCGGGAGCGTCGCGCAGTCCGGCGTCTCCTCGAGGCGCAGCGACCTGACATCGTCCACACCCATGGGTATCGGCCGGACCTGCTGGATTCCGGCATCGCCCGCGGGATGGGTATCCCCACGGTGACGACGATTCACGGGTCGAGCCTGATGAGCTGGCGAACGGCGGTGTACGAGGCGATGGAGTATCGCTTGGCCCGCAGATTTGACGCCGTGTTGGCTGTGTCACGTCCGCTGATCGCCGAACTCAGACGAGTTCGGGTTCCCCCGGACCGGATTCACCTGGTCCCGAACGCGTGGGATGGTCGTTCCCAGCTCTTGTCGCGCGCCGAGGCCCGCAGCGCGCTCGGTCTTCCCGGCGATGCGTTCGTCGTCGGCTGGGTGGGGCGGCTCATTCCCGTCAAAGGATGCGACGTGTTCCTGCGCGCCGTCAGCAGGCTGTGCGATCCCACAGTCCACGCATGGCTGCAGGGAAGGGGCCGCGAACCTGTTCCGCGCCTTCGACGTGTGGGTGCTCAGCTCGCGATCGGAGGGCACCCCCATGGTGCTGTTCGAGGCGATGGCCGCGGGGGTGCCGATCGTGGCGACCGAGGTCGGGGGCGTGGGTGACGTCGTCTCCCAATCGGAAGCGTGCCTCGTACGTCCAGATGACCCCGAAGCCCTGGCGGCCTGCCTCCAGGATATTCGGTCGGGACGGTTGTGCACGCGGGAGCGGGTAGCCGCCGCCAGAGCACGTCTGTTGGAACGCCATGGTACGGAACAGTGGATCGAACAGCATGTGCGGGTCTATCGAGAGCTCCTCAATGGCCGCCAGACCGTGACGTCGTCCACCCAGACGTGCTGAGTCCGGAGGCCGCCCGGCATGTAGTTGTCGAAGCGGATTTCGTTGAGGCGCAGGTCCGTCGTGGTGCGCCAGCGCATGTGCTGCTTGTCGAGCTTCTTCATCCCGTTGATCCAGACGGTCTGACTGCCATCGTATTGCCCTGGGGTGTTCAGCTTGAGGTGAAACACGACTTCCTGCCACTCCCCGCCAATCAGCGGGATCTTGGCCGGGCTCTGGGTGAAAACGTTTCCATAGCAGCAGCGCATGTCCGGCCAGTAGGTGTAGAACGAGAACGGAAGCAGCGTTGGATCGCGCTGGACGTACTCGGGGTCGAGGCTCGCGTAGAAGAAGTCGGTGCCGTTGGGGGCGATCCCGGGTTTGCCGAAGGAGGAGCGATCGTCATCGATCCGGTTGCCCGCTAGCGCAAAGAAGTGCATCCCATTTCCGTCACTGCGCATGTTCTTAAAGCCTTCTTCGAACATCACGAAGAACTTGACGTACACCTCGTCGTAACCCGGCATGAACCAGCGGGTGATCATGCCGTAGCCATTGGTGGGGGAGTAGAGCGCCTGCAGGGAATGCGTGCCGGAATGGACCCGACTCGGGTCCGTCGAGATGCTGTAGCGGGCGCTATCGGGAATCTGCGCCCACTGGCTGAGGCTGCTGCTCTCGAAGTCATCCTGCAGGATGATCGTGTCGCTCGGCCCCGGGTGCGGGCCTGAGGGGGTCTGGCCCTTGAGCACCAGAGCGGCGAGCGCGACGGGCAGCAACGCCAGCTCGGTTGCTGACAGCGTCTAACCGCCGAGTGGAGGCATCGTCCCTCCCGAGTCAGCAACTTTCGGACCACAGGAGCGTCACTAAAAACAACAGCGCCGGGGAGCGTAAGGCCACCCCCGGCGCCAAGGCCATTCAACTGGTGAGAGACTTCAGGGCCGCCAGACGGTGACGTCATCCACCCAGATGTACTGGGTCTGGAGCCCGCCGGGCATGTAGTTGAAGAAGATGATTTCGTTGAGGCGCAGATCCGTCGTGGTGCGCCAGCGCATGTTCTGCCCACTGATCACCTTCACGCCGTTGATCCACAGTTCTTGACTCCCGTCGGACTGGCCGATCGTGTTGAGCTTGATATGGAAGACGACCTCCTGCCACTGGCCCCCCACGAGCGCGATTTGCGGCGACTCGAAGAAAAGGTTCCCATAGCAACAGCTCATGTCCGGCCAATAGGTGTAGAACGAGAACGGCCGCAGCGTCGGATCCCTTTGGACGTAGGAGGGGTCGAGGCCGGCGTAGAAGAAATCCGTGCCGTTCGGAACGACCGCGGCTTGCCCCCAACAGGATTGATTGTTATTGACATTGTTGCCGCAGAGCGTAAAGAAGTGCATCCCATTCCCGTCACTGCGCATGTTCTCGAACCCTGCTTGGAACATCACGTTGAACTTGACGTACACCTCGTCGTAGCCCGGCATGAACCAGCGGGTGATTAAGCCGTAGCCATTGGTCGGGGTATAGAGCGCTTGCAGGGAAGAGTTGCCGGAATGCACCCGCGTAGGGTCGCTCGATAAGCTGTAGCGACCAGCGGTCGCGGGATCCTGCGTCCACGAGTTCAAGTTGCCGCTCTC
>QHXY01000232.1:26605-27736 GCA_003223145.1 Acidobacteriota bacterium | reverse complement strand
CAACCCGACGTATCGGTTATCATTCTTCATAGACCGGCTCCTTTCGCATGTAGCTCTGCGCTACGTTGGTCTCGCGACCCGCAGCGTAACCTACGCGCTGCGAATCGGAGCCGGTCGTTCCATTCTGACTAAGAGCCGCCGGTCTTGCGGGACTCCACCGCGGCGGGGGCGGAATAGCTCTCCGAATCGGAGGGGAAGGTGCCGTCGCGGACGTCCCCGATGAAGCGGCGCGCCGCCGCGGCGATCACCTCGCCGACGGCCGCGTAACGGCGCACGAACCGAGGCGGGGCGCCCTCACCCAGGCCGACGAGGTCGTGGAACACCAGCACCTGCCCGTCGCAGAAACGGCCGGCTCCGATGCCGATCGTCGGGATGCCGACCGCCCCGGTCACGGCGCGGCCGACCGTCTCCGGCACCCCTTCCAGCACAAGAGCGAATGCGCCAGCCTCTTCCAGCGCGACGGCGTCGTCCACGAGGGCGCGCGCCTGCTCGGTCTTCTTCCCCTGCACCCGGTAGCCGCCCATCAGGTGCACCGACTGAGGCGTCAGGCCGATGTGCCCCATGACCGGGATCTCGGCGTCGAGCAGGGCTCGGACCAGAGCGGCCCGCTTGCGCCCCCCCTCGATCTTGACCGCCGCCGCCCCCCCCTCCTTCAGGAAGCGGCCCGCATTCCTGATCGCGTCGCGCCGGCCGGTCTGAAAGGACATGTACGGCATGTCCCCCACGACCAGGGCGCGGCGCGCCGCGCGCGCCACGGCGCGCGTGTGGTGGAGCATTTCCTCCATCGTGACCGGGAGGGTGCTCTCGTACCCGAGCACATTGTTCCCGAGACTGTCGCCGACCAGGAGGACATCGACCCCGGCGGTATCGAGGATGCGTGCCGTGGGGTAGTCGTAGGCGGTCAGCATGACGATCTTGCGACCGGACCCCCGGACCGAGCGCAGATCGGGAACGGTGACCTTCGGGACGGATTGGACGTTCAGGCCGGGAGAACCGGGACCTTCGGGCGGGAAGTTCATGGAGCCTCCTTCTCCCCTCCGGCACGACGGCGGCCGGTAGAGGGAATGGGTCGAGTCGTAGCGCAACCTGCCGGGGCGTGCCGTCCTACGCCCGTGCCAGTCCCGGTCCCCT
>QHXY01000232.1:0-26534 GCA_003223145.1 Acidobacteriota bacterium | reverse complement strand
GGTCCTCGCGGCTCTTCACGAAATCGATCTCGGAGGTGTCGATGACCAGGAGCGGCGTCCTGTTGTAGTGAAAGAAGAAGTAATTGTACGCCCGGTTCAGCTCGGCAACGTAGGCCTCCGAGATTTCGCGCTCGTAGTCTCTCTGTCGCGAGCGAATACGTTCCAGGAGCACCGCGTCACGCGCCTGCAGGAAGATGACCAGATCGGGGTGCGGCACCTGCGGCTCCAGCACACCGTACAGCTTCTCGTACAGCATCAGCTCGGAATCGTCCAGATTCAAGTAGGCGAAGATCTTGTCCTTGGCGAAGATGTAGTCGCAGATGAGAGTCTTCTGGAACAGGCTCCCCTGCGCCAGCTCCTGCTGCTGCCGGAAGCGGTTCAGGAGGAAGAACAGCTGGCACTGGAAAGCGGCGCCGGGGCGGTCCTGGTAGAAGTCGTGCAGGAACGGGTTCTCGACTTTTTCGAGGACCCTGCCGGCGTCGAAGCGCTGCGCCAGAAGATCGACAAGGCTCGTCTTGCCGACGCCGATGGGGCCTTCGACAGCGATGAACTTGAAATTCATCCGCCTCTAACCGAAATGAGCGGCGCATTATAGCAGCACCCGCTCGACCCGGGACCGATCGGGGCAGGATTCCAGTAGCCGCGCTGCCGTCGTCTTGAGGACCGGGTGCCAGGCAGCCGGCGAAATCTCCACCAGCGGAACCAGAACGAACCTTCTCAGGTGCATCTTGGGGTGTGGTACCTTCAGGCTCTCCTCGTACCTGATATCGCTCCCGCACAACAGGACGTCAAGATCGATGACCCTGGGCCCCTTGTGTCGCGTCCTGATCCGGCCCATCGACCTCTCAACGGCCAGGCAAGCTTCCAGGATTCGCTCCGGCGAGAGGTCGGTCTCGCATCCCAGTACCTTATTGATAAACTCTTCCTGGTCAATAACTTCCACGGGCTCTGTCAGGTAATCCGAGGAGCGCAGCACAGCCTCCAGACCACGAATCTCCAGGCCCTGGATGGCGCGGGCGAGGTATCCCGGGCGGTCACCCAGGTTCGAACCGAGTCCGATGAAAGCCAGCCGTTTCGGCACACCAAGCCCCGAACGCGCGTTGACACATAAAGATAGCATTTGCTAGCATCGCTATTTCGCCAATCATTCTTTCCTCGAGTCGACAGCTTGGTTTGAACGGCCGCGGGACGTTCCCCGGCCATCCACCGGTGACGTTCCCGGCAGGGACGGGCAAGTCAATGAAGAAGGTAGCAGCCAGAAAAGGCAGCAAATCGCCGGCCACCGCGGCGCCCGCGAACACCTGGATGATCCACGAAAAAGCACTCAAGGAGTTCGAGCGGGGCGTGGGCTTGCTGCAGAAGCAAAGTTACAGCGAGGCGCTGGAGCGGTTCCAGACCATCGTCACCGGCTTCCCCCAGGAAAAGGAGCTGACGGACCGCGCCCAGGCCTACACGCGCATCTGCCGCAACCTGCTTGATCAGCGCGAGCCCCAGCCCCGCAAGCCCGAGGACTTTTTCTATTACGGCGTCATCAAGGCCAACGAGGCCGACTACGACGAGGCGGTCAAGCTGCTGGAGCGCGCTCTGCAGAACAATCCGAAGGACGAAAAGGTGCATTACGTCCTGGCGTCCACGCTGGCCCTCAAGGGGGAACGGCGGGAAGCGCTGGCGCACCTGCAACAGGCCATCGAGCTGAATGCGACCAACCGGATTTACGCGCGCAACGACCCCGACTTCGAGCCGCTCCGGGACGACGAGAACTTCCAGAACCTGATTCACCCCGAGGAGATGTAGGGGTCACAGGCTCCGGGCGGCGAGGCCGGTCATGGCGAACACGCGAAGACAGAGCAGGGAGCGGGCCCGGAAGACCCGGCGATCGTCGGGACGGGTGAAGCTCCTGCCGCGGCCCGCCGGCCCGGCCCACGGTCGATCCGCGCGTTCGAAATCGGCGCGGTCGAAGCCGTCTGCCACGCCCCCTGCTGCGCGCACTCCGCCGCCCGCCGCGGCCGGCCGCGGCCCGGTCATCGTCGTCAGCTCCGCCCACGCCTCAGCGCTGCGCTCCGGGGCACCCCTCGCGTCCCCGCCCGGCGCCGCCAGGACGATCCGCGGCTCCCCGGCCGGAGCACCCGGGGCGCAGGGCAACGGTCCGGCCTCCGGCGCTTTCAGGCCGCGCCTCACTGTGCCAGGCCTGCCGGCCTCGCCGACGAGGGTTTCTCCGGCGCGGCCCGCTTCCGGTCCCTTCTCTTTGCGACCCGTGTCCCCGGCCTCCGGTCCCGCGATCACCGGGCGCACTTCGAGGCGCCCCTCCCTGGCCTCGCGCAGGCGCGAGGTCTGCGCCATGGTCCTCGCCGCGGGGCTCGGCAAACGGATGCAATCGCAGTCGACGAAGCTCATCCACGCGATCGCCGGCCGACCGATGGTGCGGCACGTGGTCGAGGCGGCGAAGGCCGCCGGGATGGCGCGCACCGTGGTCGTCGTGGGCAGCCAGGCGGACGAGGTGCGCCGCGCCGTCGGGGAGGGCGACAAGCGGATCGGCTTTGCTTACCAGGACTCGCAGCGTGGCACGGGGCACGCGGTCCTGTGCGCCGAGTCGCAGCTCGCCGGCTACGAGGGAGACGTCCTGATCCTGAACGGCGACCTGCCCGCCCTGCTTCCGGAAACTCTGAAGACCTTCATCGAGTTCCACCGCGCCTCCGGAGCGCCCCTCGGCCTGATGACCGCCGTGTTGAAGGAGCCGCAGGGGTACGGGCGCGTCGTAAGGACCTACAGCGGCGACGTGTCGCGCATCGTGGAGGAAACCGACGCGACACTCGAGGAGAAGGCGATCAAGGAGATCAACTGCGGCATCTATTGTGTGGATGCCGCCTGGCTGTGGGACCCTCTCAAACGCGCCCGTGCCGACAACGCGCAGCGGGAGATCTACTTGCCGGACTTGGTCGAGATCCTGAGGCGCGACGGCCACAAGGTGGCCGCCTACCGCCACCCCGACGCCGACGAGGTTCTGGGTGTCAACGACCGGCGCGAGCTGGCGGCGGCGGTCCGGGCCCTGCACCGCCGCAAGGCCAACGCCCTGATGGACACGGGGGTCACCATCCTGGATCCGGAGACGACCTATATCGACGTGGACGTGAAGGTCGCCTCTGACACCGTCATCGAGCCCGGTGTCATGCTCCTCGGTGCGACCGAGATCGGCCGCGGCGCCACGATCGGGACGGGGTCGCGGATCGCCGACTCGGTCGTGGGTGACGGCACCGTCGTCCTGCCGTATTGCGTGATCACCCAGTCGCGAGTCGGACGCGCCTGCCGGATCGGGCCGTTCGCGCACCTCCGCCCCGACACCCATCTCGACGAGGAGGTCCGCCTCGGCAACTTCGTCGAGACGAAGAAGATCCGCATGGGCCAGGGGAGCAAGGCGAACCACCTCACCTACCTGGGCGACGCGGAGATCGGGCGCCGGGCGAACATCGGCGCCGGTACCATCACCTGCAACTTCGACGGAGTCTCGAAGCTGCGCACCGTCATCGAGGACGAGGTGTTCGTCGGCAGCGACACCCAGCTCGTCGCCCCCGTGCGCGTCCGCCGGGGCGCCTTCATCGGCGCGGGTTCGACCATCACCAAGGACGTCCCGGCTTACGCCCTCGCCCTGTCGCGGGCCCAGCAGGTGGTGAAGGAAGAGTGGGCCCGGAGACACGGCCCGAAGGCGCGGCGCAAGAGCGGCGGGAGCCGGCAGGATCGCTGACCCGTCGGGCACGCGATCCCTGTTTTCCGAAGATTCCCGCTTGGCGTCAGGCCCTCCTTCCTCTATATTCTCGGTCGGAACATGTGCGGCATCGTCGGCTACATCGGTCACAAGAAGGTCAGCACCGTCCTCCTGGACGGGCTGCGACGGCTCGAGTACCGCGGCTACGACTCGGCGGGAATCGCCGTCATCAACGGCGGAAACGTCCAGGTGGTCCGCAGCGCGGGAAAGCTGCGAGACCTGGAGGAGAACCTCCGCCTGACCAGCCTGGAGGGGTCGTTCGGCCTCGGGCACACCCGTTGGGCCACCCACGGCCGCCCGACCGAGGAGAACGCCCACCCGCACCGCGACTGCACGGGGACCCTGGTCGTGGTGCACAATGGAATCATCGAAAACTACAAGGACCTGAAGCGCGAGCTGGTCGCCCTTGGCCACCAGTTCAAGACGGAAACCGACACCGAGGTGATCGCCCACCTGATCGAGGAGGCCCGGAAGGGTGGCGAGCGCCCCCTCGAGGACGGCGTGCGCCGCATCGTGCCCCGACTGAGCGGTAGCTACGCTTTTGCCGCGGTGTCCTCGACCGATCCGATGAAAATCGTGGCCGCCCGCAACGGGCCCCCGCTGGTCGTCGGGCTCGGCAAGGACGAGTACTTCGTCGCCTCGGACATCCCGGCAATTCTGCACCACACGCGCGACGTCTTCTTTCTCGATGACCGCGAGCTGACCGTGATCACGGAAGGCGGCGTGGTCATCACCGACGAGCAGGGCCGGCCGGTCTCGAAACAGGTGCAGCGCATCACCTGGGACCCGATCATGGCCGAGAAGGCCGGCTTCAAGCATTTCATGCTGAAGGAGATCTACGAGCAGCCCCGGGCCATCCGCGACACCATGCTCGGGCGCATCTCACAGGACACGGGCGAGATCTTCCTGGACGAGATGGAGATCACCGACGAGGAGTTCCGCAATTGCCGCAAGCTGCATCTGGTGGCGTGCGGCACGTCCTGGCACGCGGCCCTGGTCGGCAAGTTCCTGATCGAGCGCCTGGCGCGGTTGCCGGTCGAGGTCGACATCGCTTCGGAATTCCGCTACCGCAACCCGATCCTCGACAAGGACCATCTGGTCGAAGTCATCAGCCAGTCCGGGGAGACGGCCGACACCCTGGCGGCGCAGCGCGAGGCGCGCGCCCGCGGTATCAAGACGATCGCCATCTGCAATGTCGTCGGCTCGATGATCACCCGGGAGGCCCAGGGGATCATCTACACGCACGCCGGTCCCGAGATCGGCGTCGCCTCCACCAAGGCGTTCACGGCGCAGATGATCGCCCTGTTCCTGCAGGCGCTGCGCCTGGGGCTCCTGCGCGGCACCCTGACCCGCGAGGAATCGAAGGACCTTCTCAAGGGCCTGCTTCACCTCCCGACGCAGATCGAGCAGGTGCTCGCGAAGGATGCGCAGGTGGAGGAGATCGCCAAGGACTATTTCCGGGCGCCCGACTTCCTTTACCTCGGACGCGGGATCAACTATCCGATCGCCCTGGAGGGGGCCCTCAAGCTGAAGGAGATCTCCTACATCCATGCCGAGGGGTACCCGGCAGGCGAGATGAAGCACGGACCGATCGCCCTCATCGACCGGAACCTGCCGGTGATCGCGCTCGTCTTCGGCGATACCCTGTACGAGAAGATGATGGTGAACATCGAGGAGGCCCGGGCGCGCGACGGGGCGATCATCGCCGTCACCTACGAGGGGAACGACGAGGTGCCGCGCCACGCCGACCGGACGATCACGGTGCCCCGCACGTCCGATCTGCTGTCGCCGATCCTGGCGATCGTGCCGTTGCAGCTCCTCGCCTACCACATCGCCTTGCGCCGGGGCTGCGACGTCGACCAGCCGCGCAACCTCGCCAAGTCGGTTACAGTCGAATAAACCCCGGCGCCCGAAGCGATTCGCCCTGTGAGATAATTCCCCCAATGGATCCCATTCTTGATCCGCTCAACCCGCGGCAGCGGGAGGCAGCGGAGCATACCGAGGGGCCGCTCCTGATCGTGGCCGGCGCCGGGTCGGGAAAGACCCGCGTGATCGTGCATCGTCTGGGCCACATCCTCGCCCGCCGGCTGGCCGCGCCGCACCAGGTCGTGGCGGTGACGTTCACCAACAAGGCGGCGGGGGAGATGAAGGAGCGCGTCGAGCGCCTGGTCGGGGCCGACCGGGGCGGCGCCCAAGTGTCCACTTTCCACTCCTGGTGCCTGCGCTACCTGCGGCGGCACGCCGATCGCTTAGGCTACAGCAATGACTTCCTGGTCTACGACGAGGCGGACCAGGCCGCCCTCATGAAGGATTGTCTGGCGGATCTTTCGATCGACGACAAGGCTTACCCGCCCCGTCTGTTCCGGGCACGCATCAGCAGCGCCAAGAACCAGGGACTCGACCCGGAGACCTTCGAGCGGGGGCAGGAGGGCTTCCAGGACGAGCTGATTGCGCGGACGTACGCCCTGTATCAGAAGCGCCTCAGGGAATGCGACGCGATGGATTTCGACGACCTGATTGGCAACGTTCTCGACCTGTTCTCGAAGAGCGAGGACCTGGCGCGGGCGGCGGCGGAGCAGGTCCGCTACCTGATGGTGGACGAGTACCAGGACACCAACCGGCCGCAATACCGGCTGATCCGGCATCTCGCAGCGGTTCACGGCAACGTGTGCGCCGTCGGCGACCCCGACCAGTCGATCTACCGCTTCCGTTTCGCCGACATCCGCAACATCCTGTCGTTCGAGCAGGACTTCCCCGGCACCGCGCTCATCAAGCTCGAGCAGAACTATCGCTCCACCGGGAACATCCTCGAGGCGGCGACCGCGGTCGTGCGTCACAACAGCAGCCGGATCGACAAGGCGCTCTGGTGCGACGCGCCCAAGGGACGGCCACTCGAACTGCTGGTGGCGATGGACGAGCGTCACGAGGCGGACCTCATCATCGCGACCATCCAGGGAACGCGCCGCGATCATGGGCTGGAGGATGTCGCCATTCTGTACAGGACCAACGCCCAGTCGCGCGCCCTCGAGGAGTCCCTGGCGCGCCATGAAGTGCCTTACATCATGGTCGGAGGCACGCGCTTCTACGATCGCCGGGAAGTCAAGGACGTCCTGGCCTATCTGCGCGTCGTCCTCAATCCGCGCGACGACGTCGGCCTCAGGCGCATCGTCAATACGCCACCCCGCGATATCGGCAAGACGACCCTCGACGCCGTCCTGGACGCGGCCCGCGAGGACTCGTCGCCTCTCGAGGAGGCCATGCGCCGGACCATCGACGCGGGCGTGGTGGGTGGCCGCGCGGCGAAGGCCCTGCGCGGATTCCTGGCGCTCCTGTCGGCCCTGCGCGAGGAGGCGAGGGTCTCCTCGCCGGCCCGGCTGGCGGCGGCGGTCATCGAGCGCGCCGGGTTCGAGGCCTATCTCGAGAGGACATCGCCCGGGGACGCATCCTCGCGTCTGGATAACCTGAAGGAGCTCGTGAGCGCCCTCTCCGCCTTCGACGGCGTCGAGGACGGCCTTCGCCTGTTCCTCGACCGGGCGGCGCTCCTCTCCGAGACCGAAAATGTCCAGGGTACCTCGGGCGTGCGCCTGATGACCTTGCACTCGGCGAAGGGGCTGGAGTTCCCGGTGGTGTTCGTCGCCGGACTCGAAGAGAACCTGTTCCCTCACATCCGCTCCTCCGAAGGGCACGAGGACATCGAGGAGGAGCGCCGCCTGTTCTACGTCGGCATGACGCGCGCCCGGGAGCGTCTCATCCTGACGCGGGCCCGGGAGCGCCGCCTGTTCGGAGAGAACGTGACGGCCCAGCCGTCGCGCTTCCTGCAGGAGATCCCGCCCCATCTCCTGAAGCAGAGCGAGGACGACGCTTACACCGGGCGCCTGTGGAGCGCCGCAGAGGCGATCGCCGCCCGCCGCCGGGAGTGGCGGGACACCGGCAATGGCGGCCCGGCGGACCGGCGCGACCGGGTCGTCGGCGATCCGGAGTCGCAGCTTGGCCCGGAGGACGTGCAGGACCGGGCGGCCGGAACCACAGGCCTGCGCTACAACCTGGGCTGCAAGGTGCACCACCCCGAATACGGCGTCGGCACGGTGATCGGCGTGGAGGGAAGCGGCGACAAGCTGAAGCTCACCGTGTCGTTCTCCATCCACGGCTCCAGAAAATTCCTGCCGCGCTACGCGCCTCTGGAGAAGATCTGATGCGACGCGGCCCGTTCCGCCACCCGGCCTGCCCCCGCGCCCTGCTCCTGACCGCGCTCGCCGCCCTGCTGACGGGCGGGGCCGCCGCGGCACCCGCGCCGGATACGGCGCCCGACCCGACCACCCCCGACCTGATCAACGCGGGGGCGGCAGCGCTCCGCCACTCCAATTTCCCCCAGGCTGCCCAGGATTTCGGCCAGGCCGCGACGCTCGATCCCAATCTGGCCTGGACCCACTTCGGCCTCGGGCTGGCGGCGCTCGGACGCGGGGACCGGCGGGAGTTCGACAAGGCCATCCGGCGGGCCGACGATCTGACGCACGGAGCCCCCGAGGTGCGTTACGTCATGGGTGTGCAGAGGTATCTGGCACGCGATCTCCATGTGGCCGATGAGGAGCTGCGCGGGGCGGTGCGGGCCGATCGCTACTTCCTCGAAGCGCGCTACGCCCTGGGATTGATCGCCGCGGCGCGGGGCGATCTCGACGGGGCGCGCTCGATCCTGAAGGACGCTCTGGTCATCGACGAAGACTACTCGCCGGCCAGGTTCCAGCTCGGCGCCGTCCTCGCCGCCACCGGCGATCTGGATGGAGCCGTCGAAGAGATGGACCGCGCGCTCTCCATCGACCCCGACCTCGAGGAGGCTCTGCCGAACAAACCCGTCCAGTTCCACGACCGACGGGTGCTGCCGGGCTCCGCCCACGGTGGCGGTTTCCGTCTCCCCCTGCCGCTTCCGGGACCTCTGCTGATTGCGCCCCGCCCGCGCGCGCTTCTCGCCGCCGGCTCCGGCGTCCACCCGGTGCCCGGCTGGTTCCTGCGTTATCGGATGGCCCTGTTTCTCGAGCAGGCGGGCCTGTGGAGCCGCGCCGTCGATCTCCTGGAGCTGGCCCTGTCCTCGAACGACCGTGAGGAGCTGCAGACCGCGGTCGGCAATCGTCTGGTCGACTATTTGCCCCACCGCCACCTGGCCATGGACAGTTACCGGCTGGGCGACCTGCGCGACGCCCGGCTCCACCTGGAAATCGCGCGCAGCCGCGGCGACGCCGGGGCCGATGACCTGCGTCAGCTCGATGCGCTCATCCTCCAGGGCTCGTCCGGGACGAGCATCGTCCTGCAGCCGATTCCCGATCGCGCCACGGGCGACACCGTCGCGATCCGGGGACTGGTGCTGACGCGCGAGGCGCTGTCCTGGATTGAGGTCGGGGAGCAGAAGGCCCTGCTGCGCCCGGCAAGCGCGAAGGAGTCGGCCGAGCTGCTGGCTGACGGGCCCTCCGACCCCGACGTGCGGTCCCTGTACTTCGAGGTCCCGGCCTACCACCTGCCCGCCCCGGGAGCGAACCTGATCCGCATCAGACCGGCGACGGCTGAAGGGGGCTCCGGCACCGAGGTCGAGGTCTTGATCGTCAAGACGCAGCCATCGCCGCAGGGGGAGACTCCCCCTGGCGCGCCGGGGGGAACGGCTCAGGTCGGCGGCGCGCCGAGTGGGACACCATGAGGGAGACCAGGTCTCTCAGACCGCTCTTCGCGTCGGAGCTTCCGGCGACCGGGCAGCCGCCGTCGGTGCGGCGCCGTCTCCTGCGGCGGGCGGTGGGTCTGTCGATCTCCTTGCACGTGGCGGCCCTGTGCGCCGCGTCCTTGACCTGGATCGTCGTCATCGAGCCGGTGGCCGCGCCGCCCACGGTCGTTCGATTCGTCACCTTGCCGCCTCTCGCCCCGCGCTTCGTGGTGAGCCGGACGACGGCACCCGAAACGACTCCTCCCGAGGAGCCGGCGGCGCCCGCGCCGCGGCCGATCGACGAGCGACCGATTCCCACGCCGCGTCCGGCCGTCGCCGAGGCCGTCCCGCCCCCGCCTCTGCCCCTGCCGGAGACAGCAGCGGCCCCCGCCGCCGTCGTGGCGGCCCCGCACGATACGTTCGAACCGCCGGTGCCTGCGCCGGGCGCGGTCATGCGCACCGGACTGCGCGACCTCGCCCTGATGCCCGGCAACGTCGATACCTTCGCCTCAGTGGCCACCGGCCGCGCGGGCTACGGAGCCGGTCTCGAGCCGGCCGCCCCGACAGCGGCGCGGTCCGGCGTCGGACGGCCGATCGCCGGCGCCCCGGCAGGGTCGCCGACGCTTCCGGAAGGCTCGGTCCTGCCGATGGGTGCCTCGTCCATGGACCGGGCCAGGGGTGGCCACCCGGTCGCGAGCGCGTCCCCGGGCGACCCGGGATCCGGCGTTGGGGCCGGGGGGTCGGACGAGCAGGCCGCGACGCTGCTCGGCCGCCGGTACAACGTCGATCTCATCGACGCCAGCAGCCTCGGACGCAGCACGCACGACGGCTGGCGCTACAACCTCCTCGTCCCGATGCTGAGCGAGGTCTATCACCGGATTGAAGGCGCCGGACATCCGGCCCCGTCCGGTGACGACATGGGTGCTGACATCCTGAGCGTCCGGGTCGATCCCGATGCGGTCATCATCGCCTACCGCGACGGCACGCGGCACGTCATCGCGCCGACGAAAGACGGGCTCGTCGCTCTGTACGTCACTCGAGGGGCGGCGGGTCGCGGCAAGGTGGAGGAGGCTCAGCGGGCGCTCGGCGCGCTGCGGCGTCTGGCGCACGACGGGGTGAGCTCGTGAACCGTGCGCGACGCACGCATGGCCTCAGGCGGGGCCGGCCACGGTGGCTCCGGTACGGGGCCGCCGGCCTCGGCGCCGCGCTGGTCGCGGGCTTTCTCACCGGAAGCTCCGTCTTTGCGGCGCAGCCACCCGTGACCGAGCAGCCGAACGCGCCCGCGGCGCTGGCCGACCAGGCACTGGCGGCGTACAACGCCTCGGACTATCCCGCGGCCGAGCGGCTTGCTTCACGGTACATTGAAGCGGCGCGTCGGGGCGGCATCACGGGCCGGAAGCTGGCCGAGATCCAGTTCGTCCTGGGACATTCGCGCTACGAAATCCAGCATCGCAGCCAGGCGCCTTACCCCGGTGATTACCGGGCGGACGTCGTGTTCCCCCTGGAGGAAAGCTTCCGCATCCTGCAGGACAATCCCGCTTTCCGGACCCTCCTTCTCGGCAACGCCTACTTCGAGCTCTGGACCGGCGGGGGACGGCGCGACGCCGATGCAGAGGCCCAGGCCCACTGGTACTTTCTGAAGTCGATTCTCATCCGTGAGAGCGAGACGCCGCTCCTTACCCTGGACCCCGCCGATTCCGAGAGGTTCGCCCGCTACCTTCTGTTCTATCTGGACCGGTGCCTCGAGCTGGCGCGCCGCTCCGCCACACCGGATCTCTACCTCTACAGGATCCGGTCGGTGGCGCCCTGGGGTCTCTCGTCCCAGTACGCCGATCGGTTCCGGCAGATCGACGACCTCACATATTTCGACGGCGGCAACATGAAGGCGGCGGCCCTCTGGCAGTATGCCCTCGACTCTCTGCAGGACCGCTCCCTCGCCGTGGACGAGATGGTGACGCGTTTCCAGACGGCGATCGATGCTTCCCGCCAGGACCGCAGCAAGGCGGAGATCAATCGTCAGGTGGCCGACTACCTGTCCGTCCTCGACGTTCCCGAGCGCCGCGAGCAGGCGGCGGACTTCGCGCGACGGGCCTACGAGCTCAACCCCGCCGATCCCGAAGTTCGGCGGCAGTACGGCTCGGCCCTGCACCTGCTGTCGTTCGGCGCCTATGCCAGCGGGCGCTTCGAGGACGCGCTGCGCTACGCGCGGGACGCCGTGCATTTCGACTGGCAGGGGGAGGAGCTGGCCCACTTCGATCTGTCCCGCGCCGCCGCAGAGCTCGGCCGGAGGGACGAGGCGATCACGCACGGCGAACAAGCCTACCGAACGGCCAAGCGCTCGACTGATAGCGGCACCCTGCAACCCTATGCGCAGAACTACATCAACGTCCTCCGTCAGTTCGGGGAGGAGGGGCAGGCGGCCCGCATCCTGGCGCAGGAATCCTCCCTGGGGGTGCATTGATGCGGGTGCGTGCGACCCGGACCGGGATGCCTGGGGCGCGGCGGGCCCTGCCCGCCATCGCCTGTCTGGCTGTCTCCCTGGCCGCGACGGCGGTGGCGTCCGGCGCGGACGAGGCTTTCGAGGCCGCGATCCGCCTCGCCGGGCAGTACGCGGCGCAGGTGCGCTCCTTCCTGCCGCTCCTCGAAGGTCCGTTGGATCCGAAGCTGCTCTCGGCCGCCCTGGGCGACGTCCGCCGCGCCGTCGCGGAGATCGACCGGGTCGTGGCGGGCGCCCCGGCCCTCGGACCGGCACGAGCCGATGCGCTGGCCTTGCGGCAGACGGCCGCGGCGGCACATCTTCAACTTTCGTTGTACGAGACCCGCGTCTTCGATTTCGAGGGCGCCCGCGGCGAAGTCGATCGCGCCCGCGAGATCCTGGGTGCCGATGCGGCCGAAGGATTCCGCGCCGAGTGGTCGGTTCTCCAGGAGGGAGCACCCGGGCGGGCGTTGCTCTCGCGCACGCGCTACCTGACGCTCGAAGAGTTCGAGGCTGCCCTCCGGGCGCTGTGGTCGCGGGCGCGTCCGGTCGCTTTTGATTTCACCAGCGTCCCCGCAAGGGATCTGGGCGATCTGACTCTCGAGTTGTCCGCCGGGAGTCCGATGCAGACGCCCGACCGCCCTCCTGTCGAGGGTGGGGCCAGACTGCTGCGCCAGGCGATCGCCTCGGGCCAGCGGACGTTCTCCGTGCCGCTGCCTCCCGGAACCTACCGCTTGCGGGGACGACCGGGAAGCGGTCTGGACCGCATCTTCGTGGTCCCGGAGACCTCCGATGTCGATCCGGTCGTCCTGGGGCCGGCCCGCTTCGCTCTCACCATCGAGCCCGTGGACCGCGCGCGCGGCCCCCGCTTCTTCCTGAACGGCGTGGAGGTGACGAACCTCGGATCGATGGCGTACGGTTATTACCGGGTGAGGGCCGACCAAGCGTTCATCAAAGAGGTTCCCGAGCGGATCCGCTTCATCCCCGGGCTGGGCGTCGACAACCGCAGCCGCAGCACCTGGACCGTCTTCGTACCCGAAGGGAAGATCGGTGTGCTGCGCTTCGGCGCGGCACCCCTCGGCGGGCGTCTACCGGATCAGGATTTCTGAGAGGCCGGGGTGCGGGAGCCCCGGGCGCGGGGACCCGACTCAGAAGATCCAGGCGAATCCGCCGGTCGTCTGCAGGGTCGTGCCGTTTCCGTTGTTGAACAGCTTACCGAACCGGATCACCCGCACATCGTAACGGAATCTCAGGCGATCCTCGCCGACGAGCACGCCGGCGCCGGCCCCATAGGTGAGGGCGTTGTCGCCGGTATCGAACGTGCGGCCCAGGGAGGTGAGAACGCTCTCGGCCCTTGCGCTCATACTGATGGTGGCCCGGAGGTATCCGAGACCGGCGTTCACGTAGGGCCGCACCAGGCCGCCGCGGGACACGTGGCTGTAATCCACGGCCACGCGCTCCAGCTCCTCCGGGAGAGTCTGGGGATCATCGAAGTTGAGGCCGAGGAACGCGGGCAAGGCCCCCGCCTCGAGGCGCGTCCGGGCATAGTCGAGGCTGAACTCGAACCCATGACCGGTGCGGGCGTACCAGGCCCAGCGCACCCCCAGGACTCCGCTTGCTTCGGCGGCGGCTGAGCTGTCATAGAACTGCTCCCCCAGAAAAGCCGTGACGACGTGCGCCTCCTGGGCGCGGACGCCCGCGACCGGGGACAACCCCAGAGCAACAAGGAACAGGGCTCTCTTCATCGGACCCTCGCGCGGGGTGCCGCGCCTTGTGGGAATGATGGAGGGCGGCATTTACCACACCCGGTTCGGCAGTGTCAAACAGGCGCTAGGTTACAAATTCGTTACTCGGTTGCCTTCTGCCTCCCCTCTCACAACATTGATCCCGGGCGCACGCAGCCGCGCGCCATCGTGGTGGAGAGAACACTCGACCGGAGGGATTCCTCGTGCTGTCAGCGGTCCTGATGCTCGCCGGAGGGGTTCTGCTGCTGATCGGATGCATCATGTTCATCGTCAACGCCTTCAAAGTGAGCGTGGTGTGGGGCCTCGGTGTCATCCTTCTGGCCCCCATCGGGCTGGTCTTTCTGTTCAAGAACTGGCGGGAGAACAAGACCTCGTTCCTGCTGCAGCTCGCCGGCCTCGTCCTGGTCGTCGTCGGTGCGCTGATTGGACGCCCCGTCGCGACGCCGTAGCAATCCGCCCCGTTCGCGCGTCTTCAGTCGTGGATCAGTCTCCGATACTTGATGCGATGCGGCTGATCGGCCTCGGCTCCAAGGAACCAGACGACCTGGCTGCCCCCCTCGAAGGCCAGGATGTGCGTGGCGATACGGTCGAGGAACCAGCGGTCGTGGCTGATCACGACGGCGCACCCGGCGAACTCCAGGAGCGCCTCCTCGAGGGCCCTCAGCGTGTCGACGTCGAGGTCGTTGGTCGGCTCGTCCAGGAGAAGCAGGTTGGCGCCGCTCTTGAGCATGCGCGCCAGGTGCACGCGATTTCGCTCACCTCCTGACAGGTCTTTGACTTTCTTCTGCTGGTCGGGCCCCTTGAAATTGAACGACGCGACGTACGAGCGCGAGCCGACAGTCCGCTTTCCAAGCTGCAGCGCCTCGTTCCCTTCCGCGATCGCCTCCCACACCGACTGGTCGCCGTTCAGGACGTCGCGGCTCTGATCGACGTACGCCAGTTTCACCGTCTCGCCGATCCGCAGCCGTCCCGCGTCGGGCTTCTCGCTGCCGGTGATCATGCGGAACAGCGTCGTCTTGCCCGCGCCGTTCGGCCCGATGACCCCGACGATGCCGCCCGGCGGCAGCTTGAAGGACAGGTCGTCGATCAGCAGCAGCTCGCCGTAGCCCTTGCGCAGGCGCTCGGCCTCGACCACGACCCCGCCGAGCCGCGGCCCGGGCGGGACGTAGATCTCGACCGTCTCGGGGAGCTTCTCCATCTCCTGCGCCAGCAGCTTCTCGTAGGCATTGACGCGGGCCTTGCTCTTCGCCTGCCGGGCGCGCGGCGCCAGGCGCACCCATTCCAGCTCGCGCTCCAGCGTCCGCTGCCGCGCCGACGCGGCTCTCTCCTCCTGCTGCAGCCGCGTCCTCTTCTGATCCAGCCAGGACGAGTAGTTCCCCTGCCACGGAATCCCCTCACCCCGGTCGAGCTCGAGGATCCACCCGGCCACGTTGTCCAGGAAGTAGCGGTCGTGCGTCACGGCCACGACGGTGCCGGGATAGTCTTTCAGGAAGCGCTCGAGCCAGGCGACCGACTCGGCGTCCAGATGATTGGTCGGCTCGTCCAGGAGCAGCAGGTCGGGGCGCTGCAGCAGCAGACGGCAGAGCGCCACGCGGCGGCGCTCGCCGCCCGAGATGGCGGTCACGTCCGCGTCGGGCGGGGGGCAGCGCAGCGCATCCATGGCGATCTCGAGCGTCCGGTCGAGCTCCCAGGCATTGGCGGCGTCGATCCGGTCCTGCACCTTCGCCTGGTCCTCGAGCAGACGCTCCATCTCGTGCGAATCGATCGGTTCGGCGAGCCGTGAGCTGATCTCGTTGAAGCGATCGAGGAGCGCCCGCGTCCCGGCCACCCCCTCCTCGACATTGCCGAGGACCGTCTTGCCCGGATCGAGTCGCGGCTCCTGCGGCAGGAACCCGACCTTGATCCCCTTCGCCGGGAACACCTCGCCCGAGAACTCACCGTCCTCTCCAGCCATGACGCGCAGCAGCGAGCTCTTCCCCGCACCGTTCGCGCCGAGGACGCCGATCTTGGCTCCGAAGTAGAACGACAGCCAGATGCCCTTGAGGATCTCGCGCTTCGGCGGGACCACCTTGCGAAGGTCCTTCATGGTGTAGATGAACTCTGGAGACACCGTCCCGCACCCCGTCTCTTAGACTTCCGGCCCCCAGCGCATGCCTTTCAGCGCCTCGGCGGCGGTTGAAACCGTCCTGTCGATCTGGTCGACGGTGTGGGCCAACGACACGAACAGCGCCTCGTACTGCGACGGCGGGAGGTAGATCCCCCGGTCCAGCATGCGCCGGAAGTAGGCCGCGTACCTGCGGGGGTCGGAGAGCGACGCGCTGTCCCAGTCGACCGGCGGGCGCGACGTGAAGAACAGCGTGAGGAGCGACCCGACCCGCTCGACGCGCGCCGGGATGCCGGCCCCCTCGGCCGCCGAGGCCAGCCCGGCCGCCAGGCGCTCGGATGTCTTCTCCAGCGCGTCGTACACGCCCGGCGCCCGCAGCTGCCTGAGCATGGCGATGCCCGCCCGCATCACCAGAGGATTGCCCGCCAGCGTTCCCGCCTGGTAGACATCCCCCTCCGGCGCCACCCGATCCATGATCTCCTCGCGGCCGCCGTACGCCCCGATGGGCAGTCCGCCACCCAGGATCTTGCCGAGGGTCGTCAGGTCGGGAGCGACGCGATAGAGCTCCTGCGCCCCGCCGAGAGCCAGCCGGAATCCGGTGATCACCTCGTCGAAGATCAGCAGGATGCCGTGCTTCGCCGTGATCTCGCGCAGGCCCTCCAGGTAGCCGGGCCGCGGCGGCACCACCCCCATGTTGGCGGCGACCGGCTCGACGATCACGCAGGCGATCTCCCTGCCTCGGCCCTTGACCAGCGCCGCGAGGGCGTCGATGTCGTTGTAGGGCACGACGAGCGTCTGCTCGACGACGCGCGCCGGGATGCCCGGAGTGCCGGGGAGCCCGAGCGTCACCACGCCCGACCCCGCCTTCACCAGGAGCGCGTCCACGTGGCCGTGATAGCAGCCGTCCATCTTGACGATGAGATCGCGCCCGGTGAAGGCCCGCGCCAGACGCAGTGCCGACAGAGTCGCCTCGGTCCCGGAGTTGACCATGCGCACCTTCTCGATGCCCGGCACCGAGTCGACGACGAGCCGCGCCAGCTCCACCTCGTGAGGGTTGGGGGCGCCGAAGGAGGTGCCGTCCTTCACCGTCTCCTGCACCACGCGCACGATCTCCGGGTGCGCGTGGCCGAGGATCAGCGGGCCCCACGAGCAGACGTAATCCACGTACTCGTTGCCGTCGACGTCCCACAGGAGTGCCCCGAGGCCGCGCGCGAAGAACGGCGGGTCCCCCCCCACCGCCTTGAATGCGCGCACGGGGGAGTTCACCCCGCCGGGTATGATCTGGCGGGCCTTCTCGAACAGGCTGCGCGAGATGGCCCCCATCGGCTCAGCGCCCGAGCAGGCGCGCGGCCTCCTTGGCGAAGTAGGTGACGATGAGGTCGGCACCGGCGCGGCGGATGGAGAAGAGCGACTCCAGCATGACCCGGTCGCGGTCGATCCAGCCGTGCTTCGCCGCGGCCTCGAGCATGGCGTATTCGCCGGAGACGTGGTACGCGGCGACTGGCACGTTGACCGCCTGCCGCATGCGGTAGATGACGTCCAGGTACGGCAGGGCCGGCTTCACCATCACCATGTCGGCTCCTTCCTCGACGTCGAGCTGGGCTTCCTTGACCGCCTCCCGCGCGTTCCCCGGGTCCATCTGGTGGCTGCGGCGATCCCCGAACTTCGGCGTCGACTGGGCCGCCTCGCGGAACGGCCCGTAGAAAGCCGAGGCGTATTTCGCCGCATAGGAGAGGATCGGCACCTGCTCGAGATTCGACCCGTCGAGCGCCTTGCGGATGGCCGCCACCCGCCCGTCCATCATGTCGGACGGGGCGACGATATCGGCGCCCGCCCGCGCCTGCGACACCGCGGTCTTCGCCAGCAGCTCGAGCGTCGGGTCGTTGAGAATCTCGTCACCCTGCACGACGCCGCAGTGCCCATGGTCGGTGTACTCGCACAGGCAGACATCCGCGATGACCAGCAGGTCCCGGACCTCCTTCTTGAGCGCCGCCACGGCCTCCTGCACGATCCCGTGCGCGTCATAGGCGCCCGACGCCTTGGCGTCCTTGGCCGGAGGGATGCCGAACAGGATCACCGCCGGGACCCCGAGCGAGCGGGCCTGCTGCCCCTCCGCCACCGCCTCGTCCACCGACAGGTTGTACTGGCCGGGCATGGAGGAGATCTCCTGACGCACGCGCTTCCCCGGGCGGACGAACAGGGGATAGACCAGGTCGCCGGCCGACAGGTCGGTCTCGCGAACGAGCGACCTGAGGATCTCGGTGCGCCGCAGCCGCCGCGGTCGCTGCGCCGGGAAGCCCATCAGTCCCTCTCCTCAGTCGTCATCGTCCCCTTCGTGGAAGAAGTAGGCGGCGCAGAAGGCGCTGCAGAAGATCCGGCCACTGCGCACGAACTTGTGCTCCTCGTGGAGATAGGCGTCGTCCTCCCCGGCCGCGCACTCCTTGCATTGCTGCACAAAGCTTCCCCTGTGGCGCGCGGGGATTATAGGTCACGGCTCCGGAGATAATCCATAGTCGGCGGCTTCGCTTGACACTCCTGCGCCCCTCCCCCTAGAATCGACCTCCACGTCGCAAGGCGGTGTAGCTCAGATGGTTAGAGCACGCGGCTCATATCCGCGGAGTCCGGGGTTCGAATCCCTGCACCGCTACCAGACGCCACAGGACCGCTGACGGCCCGTCCGAGGCCGCGGACGACTCTCGCCCGCGACGGGAAGGCCGCTGGATCAACCGATGAAGAACGCCGCTGGAGCGCTCGAACGGCAGGTGCGGAGGACGATCGCGCGCTACGACATGCTGCGCCCCGGCGAGCGGGTGCTGGTGGCGGTGTCGGGCGGGCCCGACTCGACGACCCTCCTTTCGATCCTGCATCGGCTGGCGCCGGAGATGAATCTCGAGCTGCACGTCGCCCACCTGGACCACGGGTGGCGTGCGGCGGCGTCGGCCCGGGACGCCGAGTTCGTGCGGCGCCTGGGGGTCCGCCTGGGGTTGCCGGTCACCGTGGGCCATCTCGGGGCGCGTGTCTGGCAGTCTCACCCCCGGCGGCAGTCCTCGCGCGAGGCGCGGGCGCGCGAGCTGCGCAATACCTTCCTGATCGAGACGGCGCGCGAGATCGGGGCCCAGAAGGTTGCGCTCGGCCACACCCGCGACGACCAGGCCGAAAGTTTCCTGATGCGGCTCTTGAGGGGGTCCGGCCCGAGGGGGCTGGCGGGCACCTACCCGGTGGTGGACGGCGTGATCATCCGGCCACTTATCGACGTCAGGCGCCGCGACCTGCTCGACTACCTCCGGCAACGGCATCTGTCGTATCGCATCGACGCCACCAACCGCGATCTGGCGCTGACCCGCAACCGGATCCGCCGCAGCCTCCTGCCCCTCCTGGAGAGGCAGTTCAACCCGAACGTGGTCGAGGCGCTGGCGCACGCCGCCGACCTGCTGCGCGACGAGGACAATTATCTGGGCGAGCTGGCTCAGGAGAAATTCCGGGACATAGCGACCCGCCGAGGGGAAAGCGTGGTGCTGCGCGCGCGCGCCGTCCAGGAGCTGCCGGTGCCGCTCCGCCGGCGCATCCTCAGGCTGGCCCTCGCTGAGGCCCGGGGCGACCTGCGCCGCATCGCGCTGCAGCATGTCGAGCAGTCGTTGAGCCTCCTGGAAGAGAGACGGCGGCGCGGCCGGGTGTCCCTGCCCGACGGGACCGCGGTGGACAGGGAGGGCGACCATCTGCGCATCGTCCGCCGCATCCCGGCCGCCGACCAGGCGCCCGGGTCCGGCGAAGCCGCTTCTCTGCGCGAGGCGCTCTGCCCGGTGCCGGGCGAGGTCGCGCTCCCGGGGTTCGGGCTGCGCCTCCGGGCGACGGTGGTGCCGCGCGCCGAGGCGCCGGTCGACCTCCGGTCGGCCGGCAAGGACCGCGCCTACCTCGACGCCGACCTGCTGCCCGGACCGCTCCTGATTCGTCCCCGCCGCCCCGGTGACCGCTTCGTGCCTCTGGGCGCGCCCGGCACGCGCAAGGTCAAATCGTTCCTGATCGACCGCAAGGTGCCGGTCGACGAGCGCGGCCGGATCCCCCTGGTCCTCTCGGGCGACCGGATCGCCTGGGTGGTCGACCACGAGATCGACGATCGCTTCAAGGTCACGGACAGGACCAGCCGCATCCTGGTCCTGGAGAAGGCCCCACGGTGAAGCTGTCGCGAGATGTCCTGCGTTCCGAATCCCAGATCGCCGAGCGCGTCCGGCAGCTCGGCAAGGAGATCACCGACGCCTATGCCCAACAGGAGATCTCCGTTCTGGGTGTCCTGAAGGGGGCGTTCATCTTCCTGGCCGATCTCACCCGTCAGATCCGGCTGCCCATGGAGCTCGGCTTCGTCGAGAGCGTGGCGTCGCGGCGGTCCGATTCCCTCACCGAGATCATCTTCGCCACCGCGCTGCGCTTCTCGTCGTCGTTCCGCATCGAGGGGACGCACCTGCTCCTGGTGGAGGACATTCTGGACACGGGGGTGACCCTGGCCTACCTGTGCGAGCAGATCCAGCTCTACCAGCCCCGATCGCTGAGGGTGTGCAGCCTCCTGGACAAGCCCCACCGTCGCAAGGTCGATTTCTCGCCCGATTTCGTCGGATTCCAGGTCCCCGACAGGCATGTCGTCGGTTACGGATTGGATTACCAGGGGAAGTACCGGAACCTTCCGTTCCTGACCTACGTCGAATAGCTGACAGAGACGTCGCCGGACCGTCGCCGCAATTGAAAGACGGACTGTTTCGGTCTATATTTAGGCCTATGCAAAGGAGCTCAGGGCGTTGAATACCCTTTTGAAGAACATTGCCTTCTGGACGCTCATCATCCTGGCGGTCCTCTTCTTTTACAAGTTTCTGAGCGCCAACCGCCCCGACCAGGTGGAGATCACCTTCAGCCAGTTCATGACCGATGTGGAGGCCCAGAAGATCCAGAAGGTCACGATCACCGGGAGCGAGATCACCGGCGAGTACAGCCAGGCCGGTCCGGATGGCCAGCCCAAGCGCTTCACCACCTACGCTCCCGACTACCCCGATCTCGTCAAGGACCTCCGAAAATCGAACGTGCCTATCGAAGCGCACAAGCCGAAGGAGTCGACCTACCTGGTCACTATCCTTTCCTGGCTCCCGATGCTGGTTCTCATCGGGATCTGGATTTTTTTCATGCGCCAGATGCAGAGCGGCGGCAACAAGGCGCTGTCGTTCGGCAAGTCGAAGGCCCGCCTGTCGAGCAGCCAGGCCAAGAAGGTCACCTTCAAGGACGTCGCCGGCGTGGACGAGGCCAAGGAGGAGCTCGAGGAGATTATCGAGTTCCTGAAGGAGCCGCAGAAATTCCAGAAGCTGGGCGGCAAGATCCCCAAGGGTGTCCTGCTGATGGGCCCTCCCGGGACCGGCAAGACGCTCCTGGCCCGGGCCATCTCCGGCGAGGCCAACGTGCCGTTCTTCTCCATCTCCGGGTCCGATTTCGTCGAGATGTTCGTCGGGGTGGGCGCATCCAGGGTCCGGGATCTCTTCGAGCAGGGCAAGAAGAACGCGCCCTGCATCATCTTTATCGACGAGATCGACGCGGTCGGACGGCACCGCGGGGCAGGCCTCGGTGGCGGCCACGACGAGCGTGAGCAGACCCTCAACCAGTTGCTCGTCGAGATGGACGGCTTCGAGTCGAACGACGGCGTCATCCTGATCGCGGCCACCAATCGCCCGGACGTCCTCGACCCGGCGCTGCTCCGGCCAGGACGGTTCGACCGGCGGGTCGTGGTGGCCCGCCCTGACGTGAAGGGCCGGGAGGAGATCTTCAAGGTGCACACGCGCAAGATCCCGCTCGGCGAGGACGTGGACCTGGCCGTGCTGGGGCGCGCCACGCCCGGCTTTTCCGGAGCCGATCTGGCCAACCTGGTCAACGAGGCGGCGCTGAACGCCGCCCGGTACAACAAGAAGGTCGTCGGCATGGAGGACTTCGAGACCGCCAAGGACAAGGTCCTGATGGGCAGCGAGCGCCGCTCGCTCATCATCTCGGAGCAGGAGAAGCGCCTGACCGCCTATCACGAGGCGGGCCACGCCCTGGTCGCCTATTTCATGCCGCACGCCGATCCGATCCACAAGGTGACGATCATTCCGCGCGGCATGGCGCTCGGCGTGACCCAGCAGCTCCCGATCGACGATCGCCACAACTACACGCGCGACTACCTGGAAAGCACCCTGTCCGTCATGATGGGCGGGCGCGTCTCGGAGCAGATGTTCATGAGCGTGCTGACCACCGGAGCGGGTGACGACCTGGAGAAGGCGACCGAGATGTCGCGCAAGATGGTATGCGAGTGGGGCATGAGCGACAGGATGGGACCCCTCACCTTCGGCAAGAAGGAGGAGCAGATCTTCCTCGGCCGGGAGATCGCGCAGCACCAGGACTACAGCGAGGCGACCGCCGTCCTGATCGACCAGGAGGTCAAGCGGATCTGTCTGGAGGCGTACGAGCGGGCGAAGCAGGTGGTCGAGGCCAACCGGGACTCCCTGGTCCGCATCGCCGAGGCGCTCCTGGAGTACGAGGTTCTCGACGGCGAGGAGGTCGCCGTCCTGGTCAAAGGGGAGAACGTCACGGCGCTCAGCGCCCGCAAGCGCCCCAAGATCAAGCGGACCGAAGCGGCCCCCCAAGTGCCCCGCCCGGCCGCGGAGTCGGCCGGCGAGCGCCGCGGTCCGGCGCTGGCACCCGACCCGATCAAGCAGCCTTCCTAGGAGCGGTCTTCCGGGCCCCGCCCGGGACACGCGTCCCTCCCCGCGTGCCGATGCCCTACAACGTCCTGGTCGTCGCGTCCACGTCCCTTCCCTCCCGAGCTGACCAGCGCAACCGCCTGGGCGTGCCGCCGCGCCGCACCGATGGCGACGTGCGGACCATCCGCCTGGAAGCGGTCCCGGCCCGGGCCGCCCGCGCCCTGCACGCCCTGATGACATCGACCGGAGGCTGGGCTCAGGTCGCTCCGGACGGGTCCAGCGGTCGGATCGTCCTGCTGCAGGGGGATGGCGCCCAGTTCCACGAGCTTCTGCGCCAGGCCGGGACGCTTCACGCCACCCTCACCGCGGCCGGGGAGATCCGCCAGACCCTGATCAATGCCTCCACCCGGCCGCGCGCCCTGGCGCTGGCCCGCGGCCGGCTTGCGCTCGGCCGGCGGACCCTCGTGATGGGCGTCCTGAACGTCACACCCGACTCGTTCTCCGACGGCGGCCGCTTTCTCGACCCGCGGGCCGCCGTGGAGCGGGCGCACGCGATGGCCCGCGAGGGCGCCGACCTGATCGACATCGGGGGGGAATCGACCCGCCCGGGCGCGGCACCGGTGCCGCTCTCCGAAGAGGTGCGCCGGGTGATGCCGGTCGTCGAGGCGCTGGCCGGCGCCTTCCGGGATATGAGGGAGTCCCGGCCGCTCCTGTCCGTCGACACGCGCAAGGCCGAGGTGGCGCGGCGCGCCGCGGAGGCGGGCGCGGACCTGATCAACGACGTTTCCGGATTGACCCACGACCCGGCCATGGCGGCGACCGTCGCCGACAGCGGCCTGCCGATCGTGATCCAGCACACCCGCGGCACGCCGGAGACCATGCAGAGATTCCCCCGCTACAGCCACCTGCTGCCGGAGATCGCCGCCTTTCTGCGCGGCCGGATCGATCAGGCGGTGCGCGCCGGCGTGCGCGAGGATAGAATCATCGTCGATCCCGGCATCGGCTTCGGGAAGCGCCGCCGGGACAATCTGGGCATCCTGCGCCACCTGAGGGTGCTGGCCTCGCTGGGACGGCCGATCCTCGTCGGCGCCTCGCGCAAGTCGTTCCTCAAGGGACAGGGCGACCTGCCCGCGGCCGAGCGACTCGAAGCGAGCCTCGCCGCGGAGGCGTTGGCCATCGCGGAGGGCGCTGATATCATCAGGGTGCATGATGTGCGGGAGGGAGTGCGCGTCGCTTCCCTGTGCGACGCCGTCCTGCGGGATCCCATCGCGGTACGCTGACCACGGAGCGCCTCGTCGGCCGGGCCTGTCCAAGACCATGATCCAATCGTTCCTGAACCAGATCGCGGCGTCCAGCTTCGGCTGGCGCGACGTCCTCGACATCGTCCTGATGACGGTGCTGATCTATCAGCTCGGCGTGCTCCTTAAAGGAACGCGGGCGCTGCAGACCCTCATCGGGGTCCTGCTGGTCCTGCTCGCCTATGGCCTGACGGCACCGGAGCGGATCCTGTACCTGCGCACCTTCCACCGCGTCCTCGGGCAGGTCCTGTTCTACGCCCCGTTCGCCATCATCGTCCTGTTCCAGACCACCATCCGCCGCGCCCTGGCGCGGCTCGGCCGCACCTCGCTCCTGCGGCTCGGCTACCATGAGCTGACCGAGAGGATGCTGGACGAGATCGTGCACGCCTCGGTGTCGCTGGCGTCCCGACCCACCGGGGCGCTGATCGTCATCGAGCGCGAGCAGGCGCTGCCGGATCAGATCGACTCCGGCATCCAGCTCGACGCTTCGATCTCCTACGATCTCCTGATGAACATCTTTACGCCCGGCTCGCCGATGCACGATGGGGCGGTCGTGCTGGGCGAGGGTCGCGTCAAGGCGGCGTCCTGCTTCCTGCCGGTGACCACCGATCCACAGCTGTCGCGCGAGTACGGCTCGCGTCACCGCGCGGCAATCGGTCTGACGGAGGAGTACGACAGCGTGGTGATCGTGATCTCCGAGGAGCGCGGCACGATCCGCGGCGCCGTCGAAGGGCGGCTGACGGGCCCGCTCGATGCCGCTACGCTCAAAGCGTTCCTGAGCGGCCATCTGGGCGGCCGCCGGGCGAACCGGCACGAGACCGACCCCGCCGCCGAGAGAACGCACGCCGCGTAGGAGCCTAGGGGAGGGGCGTACCAGGACCATGCGCTTCAACCTGCGCCAGAACCTGTACCTCAAGATCTTCTCCCTGATGCTGGCCTTCGTCTGCTGGTACGTGGTGCGCAGCGAAGAGGAGCGGGTGAGGGACTTCGCCGTGCCCCTCGAATACGTGGGCCTGTCGCCGGGTCTCGAGCTGTCGGGACGCGTGGTGGACGGGGTGGCCATCCGCCTGCGCGCCACCGAGCCTCTCCTGGGGACGATCACCGAGGACCGTCTTTCGGCGCGCATCGACCTGGGGCGGGCATCACCGGGCGAGCAGTACATCCCGCTGACGCCCGAGATGATCCGCGCCCCGGGCGGTGCGCTGGTCGAGCGTATCAGTCCCGATCTCGTCAAGGTGCGGATCGACCGGAGGTCGAGGCGCGAGGTGCCGGTCATCGCCGAATTCTCGGGGTCGCCGCCCTCCGGCTACGAGAGGGTCCGGTACATCATCGAGCCGCCGATGGTGACGATCGAGGGTCCCGCGAACGAAGTGGAGAAGGTGACGCGCGCGCTGACCGGCACCATCCTGCTCGACGGCGAGACCGCCGACTACGAGATCGAGGCGACGCCGATCCCGGATGCCCCGTCCTGGAGCCGCGTGCGCGTGGTGTCGCCGCAGGGACCGGTACGGGTGCGGGTGAAAATCGCCCGCATGGTGATCGCGCCGGGCGGCGGCTCCGCCTCGGCGCCGGGTGCGGCGCCGAAAGGGGGAGGGACCTCGCCGTGAAACGACTGTTCGGAACCGACGGCATCCGCGGCCTTGCGGGGGAGTACCCTCTCGACGAGCCGACGGTGACGCGCGTCGGCCGCGCGCTGGCCGATTCCCTGCGCGCCGCCTCGGGTGTCGCACCGCGGGTGGTCATCGGCCGCGACACCCGGGAGTCGGGCCCCGCCATCGAGGCCGCTCTGGCGCGCGGCGTCTGCAACGGCGGGGGCCGCGTCGACCACGGCGGCGTCCTGACGACGCCCGGGGTCGCCTGCGTCACCCGGCTCGAGGGATACGACGCCGGTCTCGTGGTCTCGGCTTCGCACAACCCTTACCGCGACAACGGCATCAAGGTCTTCTCCCGCACGGGCGAGAAACTGTCCGACGAGATGGAGCTGGCCGTCGAGCGCCTGGTCCTCGATGCACAGGAGGAGACCCGCGGCTCCCCCGGCGCGCCGGCTCCCGCGGCGGCCACCTCCAGCCCCCAGTCGCTGCAATCGGCCGATCTGGCGGCACGTTACCTGGCGTGGCTGCAGGGAACGGTCGATCCGGGCGCCTCCCTGTCGGGATGGCGCATCGTCCTCGACTGCGCCAACGGGGCCGCGAGCGAGCTGGGCCCCGAGCTCTACCGCCGACTCGGGGCGACCGTCACCGCCGTCAACGCCCGGCCCGACGGCCGCAACATCAATGAGGACTGCGGCGCCCTGCACCCGGAGGGCCTGGCGCAGGAGGTGCTGCGGCACAAGGCGCGCCTCGGGCTGGCGTTCGACGGCGACGCCGATCGCTGCCAGTTCGTGGACTCCGCCGGCCGTGCCCTGGACGGCGATTACGTCCTCTGCCTCGCGGCCCGGGATCTGAACGCCGCCGGGCGGCTGCGCGGCAACGCCGTGGTCGGGACGGTGATGTCCAACCTGTGGCTCGAGAAGGCGCTGCAGCAGGAGGGCATCCGCCTGTCGCGCGCCGCGGTCGGCGACAAGTACGTCCTGGAGGAGATGCTGCGCGGCGGCCACGTCCTGGGGGGCGAGCAGTCCGGGCACATCATCTTCCTGGAGAAGGCGACGACGGGCGACGGTCTCCTGACCGGTCTCCTGTTCCTCGACCTGCTGCGCCGCACCGGATTGGACCTGGCGGCCTGGGCCGCCGACATCCGACCGTGCCCCCAGGTCCTGGTGAAC
>QHXY01000029.1:3558-13138 GCA_003223145.1 Acidobacteriota bacterium | reverse complement strand
AGGTGCGCCGGTGGCCGCGGATCTCCGCCTCGTCGCGCACGCCGCCCAGCGACACGCGCACGAACTTGCGGCCGGTCGCGCGGGCGATCGACTGGGCCAGCGACGTCTTGCCGACGCCCGGCGGGCCCACGAAGCAGAGGATCGTCCCCTTCATGCTCTTGTTCTTGACCAGCCTCCGGACCGCCAGGAACTCGACGATGCGCTCCTTGATCTTCTCCAGCCCGTAGTGGTCCTCGTTGAGCACCTTCTCGGCGTGGTCGAGATCGCGGATCTCCTTGGTGCGCTTGTGCCAGGGAACCGAGATGAGCCAGTCGAGGTAGTTGCGCGACACCGTCGCCTCGGCGCTGACGGGCGGCATGACCTCGAGCCGCTTCAGCTCCTGCATCGCCTTCTCGTGCGCCTCCTTGGGCATCTTGCAGGCGGCGATCTTCTCCTTCAGCTCCTCGATCTCGTTGAGCTTGTCGTCCTTGCGGCCCAGCTCCTGCTGGATCGCCTTCATCTTCTCGTTGAGGTAGTACTCCTTCTGCGCCTTCTCCATCTGCTTCTTGACGCGCTGGTGGATGCGGCGATCGACGCGCAGCTTCTCGATCTCGGCGTCCAGCAGGTTGGCGAGGATGGTCAGGCGCTCGGCCGGCCCGAAGGTCTCGAGCAGGTTCTGCTTCTCCTCCATGCCGACCTGGACGTGCGCCGCGATGGTATCGGTGAGGCGCCCGGGCTCGGACACCCGGATGGTCGAGATCATCGTCTCGTAGGGCAGGTTGGGCGACAGCTTGACGTACTTCTCGAACAGCGCCACCACCTTGCCCATGTCGGTCTCGATCTCCGACGTCAGCTCGACCTTGCCCTCGATCGGCTCGAGCAGGGCGGACAGGGAGCCGTCGTCCTCGCGGATCTCGAGCACCTTGCCACGCACCACGCCCTCGACCAGGAGCTTGATGTTGCCGTTCGGCAGCTTCAGGCTCTGCACGATGTTGGCGATCGTGCCGATGAAGTTGATCTCGTCCGCCTTCGGGTCGTCGATCTTGGCGTCACGCTGCGTCGCCAGGAAGATCCGCTTGTCGCCCGCCAGCGCCTTCTCGACGGCGACCAGCGACGACTTGCGGCCCACCACGAACGGGATCATGGTGTACGGGAAGACCACCACGTCCCGCAGCGGCACGAGCGGCAGCATCTCGACTTTTTCACCCCGGTTTTCGAAGGCGTTGATCATTTACCCTGCTTTCTCCATCAAGATGATGGGCGCCGTCTTGTTCTCGACCACTTCCTTGGTGATGACGCACTCGGTGATGTCGGAGCGCGACGGCAACTGGTACATCAGATCCAGCATCAGGTCCTCGAGGATCAGCCGCAGGCCGCGCGCGCCGATCTTGCGCTGCAGGCTCTGCTCGGCGATCGCTTCGAGCGCGTCCTTGGTGAACGTCAGCGTGACGTTCTCGTACTCGAAGATCTTCTGGTACTGCTTGATCAGGGCGTTGCGCGGCTCGGTCAGGATCTTGACCAGAGCGTCCTTGTCGAGGTCGCCCAGCACGCCGATGACCGGCAGCCGGCCCACGAACTCGGGGATGAGGCCGTACTTGATCAGATCGCCCGGCTGCACCTGCTCGAGGGTCTCCTGAACGTTGCGCTGCGAGCGGGCCTTCACGTCGGCCTTGAAGCCCATCGACTTCTTGCCGATGCGCTGCTCGATGATGCCCTCCAGCCCGACGAACGCGCCCCCGCAGAGGAACAGGATGTTGGTCGTGTCCATCGGGATGAAGTCCTGGTGCGGGTGCTTGCGCCCGCCCTGCGGCGGGACGTTGGCCACCGTGCCCTCCAGGATCTTCAGCAGCGCCTGTTGCACGCCTTCGCCGGAGACGTCGCGCGTGATCGACGGCGAGTCGCTCTTGCGGCTGATCTTGTCCACCTCGTCGATGTAGATGATGCCGCGCTTCGCCTTTTCGAGGTCGTTCCCCGCGGCCTGCAGCAGCCGCAGCAGGATGTTCTCCACGTCCTCGCCGACGTATCCCGCCTCGGTGAGCGTCGTGGCGTCGACGATGGCGAACGGCACGCTCAGGAGCTTGGCGAGCGTCTGCGCCAGCAGGGTCTTGCCGGTCCCGGTCGGCCCGATGAGCAGGATGTTGCTCTTCTGCACCTCGACTTCCGAGCGGCGCTTGGAGAGCTCGTTCCTCTTGTAATGGTTGTACACCGCGACCGCCAGCTTCTTCTTGGCCTTCTCCTGGCCGATCACGTACTCGTCGAGGAACTCGCGAATCTCCACCGGTTTCGGGAGCTTCACCTTCGCCTTGGGCTCGTCCGGCTCGCGCTCCTCGGCGATGATGTCGAGGCAGATGTCCACGCACTCGTCGCAGATGTAGACGGTGGGCCCGGCGATCAGCTTCTTGACGTCGCGCTGATCCTTGTTGCAGAAACTGCACCGAAGTGATTCGCCGTCGCCTCGCTTGCCGGCCATTGCCGATCTCCCGGTTAGGACCCTCGAATGTTGCCTGGGATCGTGTGTGCTACTCGCGCTTGGAGATGACCTGATCGATGAGACCGTACTCCTTCGACGCCGTCGCCGTCATGATGAAATCCCGGTCCGTGTCGCGCTGGATCCTTTCCAGCGGCTGGGACGAGTGCTGCGACAGGATGCTGTTGAGTCGCTCGCGGATACGCAGGATTTCCTTGGCGTGGATGTCGACGTCGGTGGCCTGGCCCGAGAAGTCACCCATCGGCTGGTGCAGAATGATTCGCGAGTTCGGAAGCGCGAAGCGCTTCTTGGGCGATCCCGCGGCCAGCAGGACCGCCGCCATGCTGGCCGACTGGCCGATACAGATTGTGGACACATCCGGGCGGATGAACTGCATGGTGTCGTAGATCGCCAGGCCCGCCGTCACGGAGCCGCCGGGACTGTTGATGTAAATGGAAATGTCTTTCTCGGGGTCTTCGGCTTCAAGATACAACAGCTGGGCGATCACCAGGTTGCTCAGCGTGTCGTCGATTGCGCTACCGATGAAAACGATGTTGTCCTTGAGTAGCCGGGAGTAAATGTCGTATGCGCGCTCTCCCCGGTTGGTCTGCTCGACCACCATCGGAATGAGTGGCATGGCGGTTTACTTCCCCTCGTGCGTAATATTAGCACCATTGAACGCAAAGTCAAGCGACTTTTCCCTGACGATCTGAGCCCGAAGCCCTGTCAGGCGCTCATTTTGCGCGAATCGCTCCTTCAGCGCGCTGACACTTACGTTACGCCGTCGCGCCTCCTCTCTGAGCCACGCGTTCACCTCGTCCTCGGTCACCTCGATCCCTTCCTGGGCGGCGATGCTCTCGAGGATCAGCATCGCCCGCACCGTCCCGGTCGCCGCGGGCACCAGCTTGTCGCGCTCTTCGCCCCAGTTGATCTGGGACTTCTGGGGATCGCGGCCCTGGGCGATCATCTCCCGCACGATCGCCTCGAGGCGGCGATCCACCTCGGCCTCGACGAGCGCCGCGGGAACGTCGACGGGGTGGCGTTCCACCAGATAGGACAGGATCTTGTCCTTGCCCTCCGCCGCTTCCGCGGCCCGGGCGCGCTTCTCGATCTCGCTCTTGACCCGCTCCCGGAGTCCGGCGAGATCCTGAAAATCGCCGAGCTCTTTCGCCAGATTGTCGTCGATATTGGGGAGCACTTTCTTCTTGATCTCCTTGATCGCCAGCGTGTAGGAGACCGTGCAGCCGCGCAGCGTCCCGGCGCGCTCCTCGTCGGGGTACGTCGTCTCGAACGTCTTCGTCTCGCCGGCCTGGGCTCCGAGGATCGCCGCGTTGAAGTCCGGATGGTTGTCCTCCGCGCCCGCCTCGAGGAGCATCGGCTCGTCGAGGAGGGGCTTCCCCTTCCCCTTGATGAACCGGCACGTCAGGGTCCCGACCACGAAATCGCCCTTCTGGACCGGGCGGCCCGTGACCAGCTCCAGCTTCGCCGCCCTCTCCGCCAGGTCGCGCACCGACGCATCCACCATGTCGTCGGTGACCGGCCGCCGCGTCACCGTCACCGGGATGCTGTGGTAATCCGAGACGGTCAGGACCGGACGCACCTCGAACGTCGCCTTGAACGTCAGGGGTCGTCCGTCCACGTAGTTCACTTCATCCAGCACGGGAGAGTCGACCGGGTGCAGCTTCTTCTCATCCAGGGCCCGCGCCGCGTACTCGCGCACCATGCGCCCGATCACTTCGTCACGCACCTCCTTGCCGAAGCGCCGCCTGACGATGTCGATCGGTATCTTCCCCGGGCGGAAGCCGGGAATCTTGGCGTGGCGGGAGTACTCCCTGAACGACTTCTCGAACTCCTCGGTCACCTGCTCGCCCGGGATCTCCACCTCGAGCCCCCGTTTGCAGCCTTCCAGCTCGTTGACGACCACCTTCATCAAAGCGATGACCCTCGACTCACCGTCGCCCTTTGCTTGTTGGGGAAACGACCCGGCGATGGAACCCGGTCGGTACGGGAAGCTATTCCTCTTCTTAGGCGGCGAATCATATCAGGAACCGCTGGCCCATACAAGAGATTGACGACACGCAGCGCCCCGGGGGGAGCGTCTCAACCTCTCCCCTGAGACTGACCGGAGCCCTCGCAGTCTCAGTGTCCGTATTTGGATGCCCGACCAGGCTTCGAGGATTCGCCCGCGTTAGGTGTTTGCGCGGTAAACTGGATCGTCGAGGGGAGGAGTCATGGGTCGAATCGGCAGGCTGCGCCCCGATCAGGTCGGGGCCGACGTCAAGACGCTGTTCGAGGCGTTCCTGGAGGAGCGCGGCAACATCCCCAACATGTTTCGCACGGTCGCCCACCGTCCGGAGATCCTGACCACCATGCTGGCGCATTTCCGCGCCGTGATGGGACCTGGCACGGTGCCCGTGCCATTCAAGGAGATGCTGGCGGTCCGGGTGTCGCGCCTGAACGACTGCGATTACTGACTGGCCTCACACACTGCTTTGGCAAAGCAGTTCGGTGTCAGCGACGAGGCGATCGCCGGGTTGAAGGACCCCACGAGCCATCCTTTCCCGCCCGATCAGAAGGCGGCCCTGCTCCTGGCCGACGCGATGACCGACGGCCGCGGCCAGGTCCCGGACGACCTCTTCACCGAGCTGCGCCGGCATTTCAGCGAGCCGCAGATCGTCGAGATCGCCGCGGTCATCGGCCTGTTCAACTATTTCAACCGGTTCAACAACGCCCTGCACGTGGACATCACCCTGACCGATCCCGACGTCCTGGTGCGCCGCGCCGCCCTGGCCGTGAAGACCGCCGGGCCGGTCGACTCTCTGTGCGACCGGGTGGCGGAGATCCTGCACCAGGAGCGACGCTACTTCTGGGTCGGAATCTACCAGCGCCAGGAGGACCGCCTGGTCCGTCACGCCTACCGCGGCCCGGCGCCTTCCTGCCATGCCATCGGTCTCGGAGAGGGAAACGTCGGCATCGCCGGCCAGTCGGGGATCACCAAGATGATCGATGACGTCTCGACCGACCCCACGTATAAAGTGTGCTTCGCCGCGACCCGTTCCGAGCTGGTCGTCCCGATCCGCGGAGGCGGCGCCATCGTCGGGGTCATCGACGTCGAGAGCGATCGCCCCGCCGCCTTCGACGAGGAGGAGCGCCGCCTCGTCGAGCGCGTCGCGGCGCTCCTGGCTTCTCGGCTGGCATGAAGCGCTTCGGAGAGCCGGCACCGATGCAAACCTCGCGCGGGCGCGGCGGCTGGCGCGTCACCACCCCTCTGGTCCTGCTGACGCTCGTCGCACCCGTCTGCATTGACGGCCCCGACGCCTCCCCGCCCCCGGACGCGGCCACCGCCGCCCCCGTCCGGAAGAGCGCGTTCGATCCGCGGCGTCCGCCGGAGCGCGAGCTGGAGATCGGCGTCGCCGACGGCTTCACCCTGGCGGCGGTGGGCGATTGCATCATCAGTCGGCCGCACGTTCCGATGCTGGCCCGCGATACGGCCTTCGCCGCGGTGGTGAAGATCCTGCGCGAAGCCGACGTCGCGTTCGGAAACTTCGAAGACACGGCGATCGACCTGCAAGGGTTCAAAGGCTCTCCCCACTCCTGGCTCGGAGACTGGACCCTGATCGCCCCTCCCGAGGTGGCCGCCGATCTCAAGACGCTCGGCTTCGATCTTCTGGCGCGCGCCAACAATCACACGCTCGACTGGGGCGTCGAGGGGATGCTGGAGACGGATCGGCACCTGGACGAAGTCGGTCTCGTGCATGCCGGGACGGGCGGCGATCGCGGTGCGGCCCGCGCGGCGCGGTATCTCGAGACCGGCCGGGGGCGCGTCGGTCTCGTGTCGATGGCCTCGACGTTTCCGGAATTCGCCGAGGCGCTGGCCCCCCGCGGCGGCGCCCCGGGACGCCCCGGTCTCAACGCGCTCAGGACGAAGCGCCTATCCATCGTTCCCGCCGGGACGATGCGCGATCTGGCGCGCTTGGCCGGGATTCTTGGGCCGGCGAAGGACTGCCCGACCCCCGATGCGCTGCCCTCGGAAACGCCCGACCCGAGGGCGACGTCCGTCCCGCCCGACCAGGTACCCGCCGAGCTCGATCTGTTCGGCGAGCACTTCCAGCTCGGCCAGCGGGCCGCCTACCACTACGAGATCGATCCGATCGATCTGCAGGAAAATCTACGGAGCATCCGGCTGGGGACACAGCACTCGGATCTGCTGCTCGCGACCATCCACGCGCATGAAGAGGCGCTCGGCTGCGGCCTGCCGGCGGACTTCCTGCGCGAGCTGGCGCACGCGGCGATCGACGCGGGCGCGGGGGCCTTTCTGGGCCACGGGATTCATCATCTGGGGCCGATCGAGATCTACAAGGGCCGGCCGATCTTCTACGGCCTGGGGAATTTCTTCTGGGGCGACATCCAGCAGCCGCTGCCCGGGAATCTGTTCGAACAGTACCGCGACCTCCTCGCCGGCGCCCTCGGCGATCCCGACCGGGCGACCGACGCCGACCTCACCGCACTCCTGAACGCCAGGGATTTCAAGCAGGACAGGGTGTTCCAGACGATCGTGGCGGTGACGCGCTACGACAGGGGCCGGGCCTCCGAAATCCGCCTGTACCCTGTCGACCTCGGCTATGGCATGCGCCTGACCCGGAGCGGCGTCCCCCGCATGGCCTCACCTCAGACCGCCCGGGTCATCCTGGAGCGCCTGCAGCGCCTGTCGGAGCCATACGGGACGACCATCCACATCGAGGACAGCGTCGGCGTGATCCGTCCCGGTTGAACGCCCGGCTCCCGGGCATTGTGCCAATCACGCGTTGTCAGACGACCCTACGAAGCTTCTGTTATGCGGATGCTCCTGAGAACGCTCATGGCTCTCGCTCGCGCGGCGTCGATGGACTCCGCGGTGGTCACCGAGATGTGCACGTCTATCCATGTTCCGAGCTCGACCCATTCGCTGCGGATATGCGTATTGCTACCCTCGGGAATCTTCATGTCGTAGAGAATCGCGTCCCATTTGTCGATCTTTACGATGGACGTGTCCTTCGGATTGGGAAGGTGGCTCTTTTTCCACGCATCGGTCTCCCCTTTCCAGAACTTTTTGATGCCGCCGTACGACTGAGCGGATTCAAACCAACCAGAAATAATGATGCCGTGAGGAGCGTCCTCGAAGTGGAAGTAACGCCAGCTAGCGGTTGCGCCGCTACCGGATTCGTGTACGACAGTGAAGTCGCCACGCGGAATGGTCATGACGAGACGACTCACTGGTACAGATAGCCGGAAGGAGTCTTCTGTTTCGGTGATCGCGAGCTGTTGCTCGACAGGCGTCGCGGTGCCGGCCATGGGGGTGATGACCACACTCGAAGCAACCAAAGCCATCATGAGTTCGCGGTGTCTCATGGCGGGCCTCCGATCGTCTCACGCTCTCGCGCAGGCGCGGCGGGCCTACGCAGGCCGATTGTAGCCCATAGGAAAGAAGGCTGGTGCGAAAGGAGGGATTCGAACCCTCATGGGTTGCCCCACCGGATCCTAAGTCCGGCGCGTCTGCCAGTTCCGCCACTTTCGCAGATCGCGACAAATCCTAACATGGCCTCGACGGCGGCCGCATGAGCGAGCCGTGGTATAGTCCGCGCAACGTTCTGGAGACCCACCGGTCTCGATGCGCTGGAGGACGGTTCGCACTCGCGTGCTGGGCGTCACCGCGCTCGCAACGGCGGTCGCCATCGGTGTCGCCATCGCCTCGATGCTGGGCGGCGCGCCGGCCGTCCTCGTCCTCGAGCCTGCCGCCACGACGCTCACGGCCGACGGATTCTCGACGGTTTCGATCATCGCCCGGCCCGCGGGGCGCCGCCGTCTGCCGTCCGACGGGGCGACGATCGCGATCGTCGAGGGCGCGCGCCGGGCCCGGATCGAGTCGGCGGAGGCGACCCGTGATGGCGCGCGCGCCGAGGTGCGCGCCGGGCTGCTCCCCGGTCCGGTGGTCCTCGAGGCGCGCGCACCCGGCTTCGCCCCGGTTCAGGCGCGGCTCGAGCTGATCCCCGATCTCGCGGACCGGGACGGCGACGGTCTTCCGGACGTCCTGCGGCTCGACGATGAGGCGGACCGGCAGGCGTTCCGCGGCTGGTTCACCTATCTCGCCGAGGCGCAGTTCTTCCGGCCCGACGGGCGGCGGCCGGTGGAGATCGACGACTGCGCCGCGCTCGTCCGCTTCGCCTACCGGGAGGCCCTCAGGGAGCACACGGCGGACTGGGCGGCGGAGCAGCAGCTCGACGGTCTGGAGGCGATCCTGCCGATCGGGAAATACCACTACCCGTTCACACCGCTGGGCGCCGGTCTGTTCCGGGTCAGGCCGGGGCCGTTCCGACCTGACGACGCCGGCGGGGGCACCTTCGCCCAGTTCGCCGACGCGTCGGTGCTGAAGCGGCTGAACACACACCTGGTCGGCCGCGACGTCCGGGTGGCGCGGCCCGGTGACCTCCTGTTCTACCACCAGCTCGAGCAGGACATGCCGAACCACGTGATCATCTTCCTGGGGCCGAGCCATTTCGAGGATGCGACCGGACCGTGGGTCCTGTATCACACCGGCCCGCTGCACGGCGCTCCGGGCGAGATCCGGCGGGTCCTTCTCGACGACCTCGAGCGGCATCCGAAGCCACGCTGGCGCCCGCTCCCGGGCAATCTCAACTTCGCCGGGGTGTACCGCTGGAACATCCTGAGGGAGGCGGGCGCGTGAGGCGGGCCCGCCCCGTTCTCCTGGTCGCGGCGCTCCTTCTGTTCACGCTGACGCCGATCCATACCGAAGACCGGCCGTACTTCGCGCTCAGCAGCGATCGGACCTGGGCCCCGGGCGAGACGCCGGTCGTCCACCTGTGGGGCGAGAACATCCCGGCCCTCGAGTTTCGCGTCTACCGCGTCAACGATCCTGTGAAGTTCTTCCAGACCCTGCAGGACGTGCATTCCTTCGGCGGACGAGTCCCGGAGATGCCGCGCGTGGTCTCCCCCATCGAGCGCTTCCACCAGATCAAGAAGGGCTGGAGGGACGCCATCCGGGATCTGTTCCGCGAGCAGTTCAGCGAGGATTCGCGCGCCCATATCCGCGACCGGATGCTGGCCCGGGAGCGGCGCTCCGCCGCCGCGCCGGCCGAT
>QHXY01000029.1:0-3454 GCA_003223145.1 Acidobacteriota bacterium | reverse complement strand
GGGCAAGGGTCTGTACCTGGTCGAGGCGGTGCGCGGCGATCAGCGCGCCTACACGGTCGTCCTGATCACCGACCTGATCGTGGTCAGCAAGACGTCGCCCGGACGGATCCTCGCCGCGACGGTCGATCGGCAGACGGGCGCCCCCGTGCCCGGCGGCGCGGTGTTCTTCTGGTCCGACAAGAAGGAAGTCGCGCGCGCCACGGCCGACGACCAGGGGCTCGCGGACGCCCGCCTCAGCGCCCGGCGCCCGGAGAACACCCTCGTCCTGGCGAAGCGCGACGACGATTTCGCCGTCGATTCGCTGAACTCCTGGAGCCTGAGCAGCGATCCGGATCGTTACTTCGTCGGCTACGTCTACACCGACCGGCCGGTCTACCGGCCCGGGCACGCGATCCACTTCAAGGGGATCCTGCGCACCCAGGCCGGCGCCCGCTACCGGCTCCCCGAGCATCGCGAGATCTACGTCGAGATCCACGACCCAGACAACAACCCGGTGTACCGGAACGCCCTCAAGTTGTCGGAACTCGGCACGGTGGACGACGACTACACGCTGTCGGGGTCCGCGGCGCTGGGCTACTACTCCATCGAGATCCGCGCCGGCGACTCCAAGGTGGAAGGCGGCTTCCACGTCGAGGAGTACAAGAAGCCGGAGTACCTGGTGAGCGTGACGCCCGATGCCAGGCGCGTCCTGCAGGGGGACGCGATCCGGGCGACCATCGAGGCGCACTACTACTTCGGAGAGCCGGTCCCGGGGGCGAAGGTGACCTGGGTCGTGCACCGCTCCCGCTACTGGTCCTACGCCCTGTACGGCGAGGAGGAAGAGGAGTTTGAGGGCGGCGGCGACGAGGAAGGCGGGGAGGGCGACGAGGGAGATTACGGCGCCGGCGAGCAAGTGGGCGAGCAGAGCGGCAGGCTCGACGCGCAGGGGCGTCTGGTCATCACCGTCCCGACCGCCGTGGCGCGCGACAAGCACGACATGCTGTACCGGATCGAGGCGCGCGTCACCGACGAGAGCAACCGGGAGATCGCCGGCTTCGCCTCCACCCTCGCCACTTACGGCTCGTTCCTGGTGACGGTCCGGGCCGACCGTTACCTCTACGGCCCCGGCGAGACGGCCGCGTTCCTGATCCGGGCGCGCGACTACGACGGCAAGCCGGTGTCGACGAAGGTTCGCCTGATGCTGTCCACCTGGACTTGGTACAACCGGCCGGCCCGATCGATCGGGACGTTCGATGCCGAGACCGACGCCCAGGGGGAGGCGAAGGTCGAGGCGCCGTTCCCCGAGGGCGGCTCGTATCTGGCGAAGGTCGTCGCGACCACTCCCGAGAGACGCGACGTCGAGGACGAGACGTACGTCTGGGTCGCGGGGGAGAGCAGCGCCTGGATCTCCGGGAGGGAAAGCGAGCGCATCCAGATCGTTCCCGATCGTCCCAAGTACCGGGCCGGCGAAACGGCCCACGTGCTGATCATCACCGGGGTGCCGGACAGCCACGTGCTGGTGACGACCGAGGGTCGCGAGCTGCACACGCACCGGATGATCGCCCTGCAGGGGCCGACCGTGACGGTCGACGTCCCGATCCTCCCCGAGTACGCGCCGAACGTCTACGTCGCCGCCGTGTTCGTCCGCGGCAACCGGATCCACCAGGGAGCGAAGGCGATCAAGGTGCCGCCGGTGGAGCAGCAGCTCACCGTGGAGATCGAGCCGTCGCGCGACACGTTCCGGCCGGGGGACGCCGGGGTGTTCACGGTGTCGGCGCGCGACTTCCAGGGAAAGCCGCTGGCCGCGGATCTGAGTCTCGGGGTGGTGGACGAGGCGATCTACGCGGTCCAGCCGGAGATGAACCCGGACATCGTGTCGTTTTTCTATGGCCGCGGCCCGAACCGCGTCGAAACCGACTCCTCGTTCAGCTACTACTTTCACGGCGCCTCGGGCAAGAAGGCGATGCGCCTGACCTCGCTCAGACCGGGATCGGCGCTGGCGGCGCTCAAGCCGCAGACGCTGGTCGAGCCGCGGGTCCGCAAGGCGTTCCCCGACACGGCGCTGTGGCTCGCGCACCTGACCACCGGTCCCGATGGCCGCGCCACGGCGAAACTGAGCTTTCCCGACTCGCTGACCACCTGGCGGGCCACGGTGCGCGGCGTGACGCGGGACACCCAGGTCGGCAACGCCGTCCGCAAGGTGGTCGTGCGGAAGGACTTGATCCTTCGCCTGGTGACGCCGCGCTTCTTCACCAAGGGGGACGAAGTGACCGTCTCGGCCGTGGTGCACAACTACCTGGCGTCCGAGAAGACGGCGCGCGTGTCGCTGCAGGCCCAGGGGCTCGAGATGGTCGAGGGGGAGACGCGCGACGTCGTCCTGCCCAGCCGCGGGGAGGCGCGCCTCGACTGGAGGGTGCGCGCCCCCGCCGTGCGCGAGGTGACGATCCTCGGCAAGGCGCTGACCGACGAGGAGTCGGACGCCATGGAGCTGGCGCTGCCGGTCCGCCCCTTCGGCGTGACCATGACGATCGCCCGATCCGGGTCGGTCGCCGCGGCGGACGGCGCCGCCTCGGCCGACCTCGAGTTCCCCGGCGGGATCGATCCCGACTCGCGCTCTCTCGAGGTGCAGTTCACGCCGTCGGTTGCCGGGACGATCTTCGGCGCGCTCGACTACCTCACGTCGTTCCCGTACGGCTGCACCGAGCAGACCATGTCGAGCTTCCTGCCCAACGTGGTCGTGGCGCGGGCGCTCAAGGATCTCGGCGTCACCTCGAACGTCGACCGCGCCGCGCTTCAAGTCAAGATCGACAAGGGGCTGCAGCGGCTCTACGACTATCAGCACGAGGACGGCGGCTGGGGCTGGTGGCAGACCGACGACAGCCATGCCTTCATGACCGCGTACGTTCTGTCCGGTCTGAGCCAGGCGCGTGCGGCGGCCGTCGAGGTGCGCCCGGAGGCCGTGCAGCGGGCGCGCGACTGGCTGAAGACCCAGTTCGACCGATCGGAGCGCGTCCTGCCGGACCTGCGCGCCTACATGGCTCTGGCGCTGACGGAGGCGGGGCTGAGGGACGCCAAGGTGCTCGACGCCGTGTGGTCGGAGCGCACCAGGCTGAGCCCTTACGGCGTGGCGCTCGCCGGTCTGGCGCTTCTGGCCGCCGGCGACACGCGCGCGGAGGACGCCGCGGCCCTGCTCGAGGCGGGCGCGGTGATCGAGGTCGGCGAGGCCCACTGGCAGGTGGACCGCAACGACCTGATGGAGTTCGAGGGCGACACCTCCGCCGAGGCGACCGCGTATGCGGTGAAGCTCCTGACGCGTCTCCGACCCGCGAGCCCCCTGCTGCCGAAGGCGGCGCTCTGGCTGGTCAATCATCGCGACCAGGGCGACTACTGGTGCTCGACCGAGCAGACGGCGATGGTGATCTTCGGTTTGACCGACTATCTCAAGGCGAGCGGCGAGCTGAAGCCGGACTTCCAC
>QHXY01000231.1 GCA_003223145.1 Acidobacteriota bacterium | reverse complement strand
CGAGTGCGTCGAGGGATTCCTGTGGAGCCTGGCGTGCGACGAGACCTATCGGCGTATCGGGCTGAAACTGTACGACCGGTTTCCCGTCGATCTGTTCGCCGTCTACTTCGGCGGCGTCGACGTCGCCTCGCACCGCTTCTGGAAGTTCGCCCATCCCGACGCCATGCCGTACGGCGTGAGCCCCCGCGAGACGGCCGTGCTGGGACGCGTCATCGACGAGTACTACGTCTACGTGGACGGGCTGCTGGGCGAGTACCTCGACCGGCTCGGCCCCGGCGACACGCTCGTCGTCCTGTCGGACCACGGCTTCAAGCCGGTCCTCTTCCCGGGCAAGCCGACGACGTCGGGTCACCATCGCCTGGAAGGGATCATCGGCTTCTACGGACGGGGAGTGAAAGCGGGAGGAAAGATCGGCGATGCGGGCCTGCTCGACGTCCTGCCGACGCTCCTCGACCTGCTCGACGTGCCGATCGCGAAGGATCTGGAGGGGCACGTCATGCGCGACGCGCTGGATGAAGACTTCAAGAAGCGGCATCCCCCGTCAGTCGTGGACACGTACGGGGGGGTGGAGCGGCCGGCGGCGCCGACGCAAACCGAGCTCGACCGCAACGTCCTGGAGCGGCTGCGCTCCCTCGGCTACATCAACTGAGAGCGTGTCCTCAGCCGCGGCGGGCGGCGGCGCATCAGCGCACCGGGAAGCGCCAGCCGAACCCGAACGCCGCTTCCGTGAACGCGAAGCTTTCGCCGTTGGCGAAGGCCGTGCCGTTGCCGTAGGCTCCAGACGGGATCGGTTTCGCTGCCGAGGTCGGTGTCGTTGGTGTGGACCCATCCAAGGCCGGCGGTGACGTAAGGGACGACGCCGTGCGTCGTGAAGTTGAAGACGTACGAGACCTGGGTATTGCCGATGTGCGCCGACTCCCCGGAGAAGAATCTGTCGTTGGCCGTGATCCCGTTGTACATGAACTCGATCTCGTGGTTGGGGTTGAACAGATAGCCGAACCGCACACCGGCGCCCGTGTCGTCGTCCAGCTCCATCTTGTCCTCGAAGCTGTCGAGGTTCACCGACACGGTGAACTCATACCCCTCCCGGAACCCACCGGCCCAGCGCCGGCGGGGTTGAGCCTGTGAGTCTGTGACGAACACCGGCAAGGCCAGGAGAGCGAAAGCGGCAGGCACCAGACGTTTCGGATTCATCGCATCCCTCCGGCGCGGCGCCGCGACGGGTCGGGCTCGCCGGCGCGCGTTGACCCTATTTTTGCACGCATGCTATAGTCTCGCCCACTCACGTGGGGCGTTAGCTCAGCTGGGAGAGCGCGAGGCTGGCAGTCTCGAGGTCGGGGGTTCGATCCCCCCACGCTCCACCACCCTCTTACTCCTCGCCGAAGATCTTCTTCTTGTGCTTGGGCGGCTTGCTGCGTCTGTCGGCGTGGCGCTGATGCGGCTTGCGGGGGAGGGGGAGCCGGACACCGGGCATCCCCTTGATCCGCTTGCGGGGACGGCGGGGCCTTATCGTGGGACCTGGCGGGTGCCGCTGGCGGCAGCGGCGCGCGGCTTGACCCGCTCACGCCGCTTCTGCACGCGATCGCGCACACGGGCCCTGCGGGCCTCGCCCGGGATCGCCTCGGCCGGGGCGATCACGATGGAGCTGAGAGCCGCCTCCAGCACCTCCCCGACCTCGCGCACGAACACCAGCTTCATCTGTTTGCGGATGTGGGCCGGGATGTCGACCAGGTCCTTCTCGTTGCGGACGGGCAGGAGCACGATGGTGATGCCGGCGCGCCGCGCCGCCAGGATCTTCTCCATGATGCCGCCGACCGGCAGGACCTTGCCGCGCAGGGTGACCTCCCCGGTCATGGCGATGTCGTGCCGCACCGGCCGCTGCGACATCAGGGACGCCAGGGCCGCGACGATGGTCACTCCCGCGGACGGCCCGTCCTTCGGGATGGCGCCCGCGGGCACGTGGATGTGGATGTCGGTCTTCTCGAACAACGCCTCGTCGATGCCCAGCTCCCGGGCATGCGATTTGACATAGGTCAGGGCCGCCTGGGCCGACTCCTTCATGACGTCCCCGAGCTGGCCCGTGATCGACAGCGCGCCGCTGCCCTTCATCCGGCTGGCCTCGATGAACAGGATATCGCCGCCCGCCGAGGTCCAGGCGAGGCCGGTCGAGACCCCGACCTCGTCGGTGCGCTCGGCCACCTCCGGGATGTAGACGATCGGCCCCAGATAGTCCTGCAGGTCCTTGGCGTCCACCGTGCGGGCGCGCGGCTTGCCCATGGCGATATCCTTCGCCACCTTGCGGCAGATCGTGGCGATCTGCTGCTCGAGCTTGCGCAGCCCCGAGTCGGAGGTGTAGCCGCGGATGATCTCCTTGAGGGCGTCCTCGGTGATGCCGAGCAGGTCCTTGGTCAGCCCGTGCTCGGAAATCTGCCGCGGGATGAGGAACTGGCGCGCGATGTCCAGCTTCTCCTCCTCGACGTAGCCGGGCAGGTGCAGGATCTCCATGCGGTCGCGCAGGGGGTCGGGGATGGTGTCGAGCCGGTTTGCCGTGGTGATGAACATCACGCGCGACAGATCGAACGCCAGATCGAGGTAGAGATCGGTGAAGCTGTTGTTCTGCTCGGGATCGAGGACCTCGAGGAGCGCCGACGCCGGGTCGCCCCGGAAGTCCATGCCGATCTTGTCTACCTCGTCGATCATGAACAGCGGGTTGCGCGAGCCGGCCCGTCTCAGGCTCTGGATGATCTTCCCCGGCATGGCGCCGACATAGGTGCGGCGGTGGCCGCGGATCTCCGCCTCGTCGCGCATGCCGCCGACGCTCATGCGCACGAACTTGCGCCCCAGCGCCTCGGCGATCGACCGGCCGAGCGACGTCTTGCCGGTGCCCGGGGGTCCGTAGAAGCAGAGGATCGGTCCCTTCATGTCGCTCTTGAGCTGGCGCACCGCCAGGAACTCGAGGATGCGGTCCTTGACCTTCTCGAGATCGTAATGATCGCGGTCGAGGATGCGGGCGGCGTCCTTCACGTCCAGCCGGTCCACGGTCATCGTGCTCCAGGGCAGCGCGGACAGCCAGTCGAGATAGGTGGTGATGACGTTGTACTCGGCGGACGCCGGGTTCACCATCTCGAGCCGGCCGAGCTCCTTCTCCGCCTCCTTGCGCGCCTCCTCCGGCAGGCCGGCCTTCTCGATCTTCTCGCGCACCTCGCGGACCGTGGCCGCCGTCTCGCTCTCCTCGCCCAGCTCCTTCTTGATCACCTTGAGCTGCTCGCGCAGGAAGAACTCGCGCTGCGCCGTGCGGATCTCGTCCTCCGTCTGCTCCTTGATCTCCTGACCCGCCTTGGCCAGCCCGATCGCCTTCTCGATCAGCCGGACCGCGACCTTCAGCCGCCCCATCGGGTCGATGGTGGTCAGGATCTCCTTCTTCTCCTCCA
>QHXY01000230.1 GCA_003223145.1 Acidobacteriota bacterium | reverse complement strand
GGACGCTCCCTGATGCTCTGGAACGACTACGCCAGGACGCGCGAGGCGATCCGCAAGTTCTCGGCGCGCGACGCCGACCGGTACGAGGAGTACGAGCGGACCCTCAACCGGCTGGCGGAGTTCGTCGAGCCGCTCCTGATGATGACGCCGCCGAACCCGGCCTCGTCGCGCCCGCGCGATCTGCTCGGGATGCTGCGCGCGGCGCGTCTGGCGCGCGCTCTGAAGCAGGACCTGTTCAAGGAGATCGAGATCCTGACCGGCAGCGCCAGGGACTTCCTCGACTCGTGGTTCGAGTCGGAGGAGCTGAAGGCCCTGTTGTGCGGCCAGGCGGTCATCGGTACCTTCGCCGGGCCGCGCACCCCCGGCACCGCCTACGTCCTGTTCCACCACGTCATGGGGGAGGTGGACGGGATGCGCGGCTGCTGGGGGGTGGTGCGCGGCGGCATGGGGCAGGTGTCGGAGTGCATCGCCCGTGCGGCGCGCGAGCGCGGCGCTGTGATCCGCTGCGACGCGCCGGTCGAGCGCATCCTGGTCGCCGACGGCCGGGCGCGCGGCGTCGTTCTGCGCGGCGGCGAGGAGATCCGGGCGCGGCTGGTGGTCTCGAATGCCGACCCGAAGGTCACTTTCCTGAAGCTGCTCGACGCGCCCCGCGATCTGCCGGCCGAGTTCGTGCGCGCGGTCGAGCGCTTCCGGGCGAGCGGCTCGTCGGTCAAGGTCAACTACGCCCTCGCCGAGCTCCCCGATTTCAGCGCTCTGCCGGGCAAGGTGCCCGGACCGCAGCACCGCGGCACCATCGACATCTGCCCGACGCTCGACTACATGGAGCGCGCCTACGACGAGGCCAAGTACGGGCGCTGGTCGTCGCAGCCGTTCCTGGAGGCGGTCATCCCGACCGTGTACGACGACTCGATCGCCCCCCCGGGGCGGCACATCATGTCGGTGTTCTGCCAGTTCGGGCCGTACGAGCTGAAGGAGGGGACCTGGGACACCGAGAAGGAGAAGTTCGGCGACCGGGTGACTGAGATCTTCACGCGCTACGCGCCCAACTTCAAGGCGGCCGTCCTGCACCGCCAGGTCGTCAGCCCTCTCGATCTCGAGCGCGACTTCGCCCTGACGCACGGCAACATCTTCCAGGGCGACATGACGCTCGACCAGCTCTTCTTCATGCGCCCGGTCCCGGGCTACGCCGACTACCGCACCCCCGTGCGCGGTCTCTACCTGTGCGGCGCCTGCACGCACCCGGGCGGCGGCGTCATGGGCGCCGCCGGCCGCAACGCGGCGCGCGAGATCCTGCGCGACTGGCGGCGCGGCCGGACGCGCATGCTCGTGACTCCATGAATTGTTCGAGTTTCGAGAGCTGTTCGACCCCATAAACGCAATCGCCGCCCAATCTGCGACGTAGGTTTGTCTTCGATTCGAGCGTGCCCGGCGGGGGAGGCTGCGCGGCTCGCGCCGGCGAACTCGGCTTGAACAGACTGCAAAAAACCGCTACTCTTGGCGCCAACTCGGCCGGGAGTCTGATTCCTTCACGCGATGCGTCCCTCGGGAGAGATCACCGAAAAACTACTCGCCCTGCGGCGCGGCGACCGGGATGCCCTAAACCACCTGGTTCCACTGGTCTACGAGCGGCTGCGGGCGATGGCCCATGCCCGGCTGGCGGGCCAGCGCCCCGGCCTGTCGCTCGACACGACCGGTCTGGTTCACGAGGCGTACCTGAAGCTGGTGGACCAGTCACGGGTCGAATGGCGGGACAGGTCGCACTTCTTCGCCGTGGCGGCCACGGCGATGCGGCAGATCATCGTCGACCGGGCCCGGCGGCGGGGCGCTCTCAAGCGCGGCCGCGGAGTGCGACCGGGGTTTCTCGACGAAACCGAGGTGGGCGCGGACTCGCGTACCGAGGAGATCCTGGCGCTGGATCAGGCGCTCGGGGGTGAAGATGGTCGAGCTGCGTTTCTTTGCGGGACTGTCGATCGAGGAGACGGCGGAGGTCCTGGGGCTCGACTCGCGCACCGTGAACCGAGACTGGCGCGCGGCGCGCGCTCTCCTGTACCGGGCGCTGTCGGGCGCGTCCGCGACATGAGACCGCTCCCGGCGCCCGATCGCTGGCGGCGCCTCGCCCCGCTCCTGGAGGAGGCGCTGGACCTGCCGCCGGACCGCCGAGGCGCCTTCCTCGACCGGGCGTGTGCCGGGGATCCCGGTCTGCGCTCCGAGATCGAGAATCTCCTCGACGCGGACTCGGAGGCGGGCGCATTCCTCGACGCTCCGGTCGACCTCTCCGCCGTCGCCCTGCCTCCCGGCGAGGACGCAGAACCCGGCCCGCACGCCACGCCGCTCGCCGGCAGGACGATCGGCCCGTACCGCGTGGTGCGCGAGATCGGCCGCGGCGGGATGGGCGTGGTCTACGAGGCGGAGCAGCAGCGGCCGCGCCGCCCGGTGGCGCTCAAGGTGATCCTCGGGGGACGGCACGTCGACGCGGAGGCGGTCCGCATGTTCCGGCGCGAGACCGACAGCCTGGCGCGTCTCAAGCATCCGTCGATCGCCGCGATCTACGAGTCGGGCTCGACGGACGAGGGCGAGCATTTCTTCGCCATGGAGCTGGTGCAGGGCCGGTCGCTGTCCGACGAGATGAAGGAGGGCGGCGCCACGCGATCGCGGGCGGAGGTGCGCCGCCGGCTCGCCCTGTTCCGGAAGATTTGCGCCGGGGTGGCCTACGCCCACCAGCGCGGCGTCATCCACCGCGACTTGAAGCCTTCGAACATCCTCGTCCTGCCGCGCCCGGGCGGCTCCACCGCCGATCCCGACGTGAAGATCCTCGACTTCGGGCTGGCCCGGATCACCGATCCCGACGCGGAGGCCGCGACCGCCGTCACCGCGTTCGGCCGCATCCAGGGGACGCTTCCGTACATGAGTCCCGAGCAGGTCCGCGGCCGCCGGGACGAGGTGGATGTGCGCTCCGACGTCTATGCCCTCGGCGTCATCCTGTACCGGATGCTGGCCGGGCAGCTTCCATACGAGCTGGAGGGCGCCGAGCTGACCGAGGCCGCCCGGATCATCTGCGAGCAGGTGCCGCGCCCTCTCGGGGCGGCGGGCGTCGGGGCGAGGTTCGATCACGATCTCTCGGTGGTCGCCCTCAAGGCGCTCGAGAAGGAGCCGGCCCGGCGCTACCAGAGCGTCGCTGCGCTCGACGAGGACGTGGCGCGCTACCTGGACGGCCGTCCGATTCTCGCCCGCCCCCCGAGCACCGCTTACCAGATGCGCAAGCTGGTGGCCCGGCACAAGCTTTCCTTCGCCGGGGCGAGTGCGCTTCTCGTCCTGCTCGTCGGGTTCGCGACCACGATGACCCTGCAGGCCCGGCGCATCGCCGCCGAGCGCGACCGCGCCAACCGCGAGGCCGTGACCGCCGAGCGGGTCTCGGAGTTCCTGACCGACCTGTTCAAGGTGTCGGAGCCGAACGAGGCGCGTGGAAACGCCATCACCGCCCGGGAGATCCTGGACAAGGGTGTCGAGAAGATCGGCACGGAGCTGGCGGACGAGCCGGAGATCCAGGCCCGCTTGATGCACACCATCGGAAACGTCTACGCGAGCCTCGGCCTGTACAAGAAGGCCATGCCGATCCTGGAGAAAGCGCTCGAGATGCGGCGGCGCATCCTGGGCGAAGACCACGTGGACACTATCGAGTCGATGGAGGATCTGGCGTTCTGGGACCAGTTTGAGGGCCGCTCCTCGGATGCGGAGAAGCTGTACATTCGGATCCTCGACGCCCGGCGGCGCATCCTGGGCGAAGATCATCAAGATACGCTCGCGGCCATGTACGGTCTCGCCTGCGTCTATCGCGACCAGGGGCGCTACGCCGAGGAGGAGGCGCTGCGACGCCGCTCGCTCGAGATCCGACGCCGGGTGCAGGGCGACGACCACCCGGATACGATCATGAGCCTGGTCGGTCTGGCGAACTCCTATGCGAGTCAAAAGCGCTACGCCGACGCCGAGACGCTTTATCGCGACGCCCTCGGTCGAATCCGCCGCGTGCTGGGCGACGGTCATCCGCACACGCTCGGGACCATGCACCAGCTCGCCAACGTCTGCCGGGCGCAGGGCCGGTATGCCGACGCCGAGAAGCTCTATCGGGATGCGCTGGACGGTGAGCGCCGTACCCTGGGAGAGGATCACCCCCAGACGCTCTCGATCTCGAACGATCTCGCGGCGATGCTCTGCGACCAGGGACGCTACGCCGAGTCGGCCGCGATGTTCCGCGACGCCCTCGACAGGGAGCGCCGCGTGCTGGGGGAGAATCACCCGAACACGGCCAGGACCCTCTACGACCTGGGGCGCGTGGCGGCCCTGCGTGGCGACCGCCCGGGGGCCCTCGAGTGGCTCGGCCAGGCGGTCGCGCACGGCTACGGACACGCGGACACCATGGCCGGCGATTCGGATCTCAGCCGGCTGCGCGGCGACCCCGCCTTCGCGGCGCTCGTCGCCCGCGCCAGGAAGAACTCCAGCACATAGCGGTCGGGCCCGGACGGCGCGGTGGGTGCGCGCCGGGGGTGTCAGAAGCAGGCGGGGATGGTCTGGTCCAGCGAGACGCTCCCGTACGTGCAGGTGCCGCACGAGTTGCGAGCGCGGACGAGGTACCAGAACATCTGACCGCGTGAAGGATCGGGCCGGACATCGTTGACGGGAGAGGATGCTCCCGAGCCCAGACACACCGCCGAGGAGGCGTCGAAGGCGCCCAGTACGGCGCGCGTGCCCGACACGACATCGTAGACGGTCCCCGGACCGGCCGGGACGTCTTGAGAGGTCCACGTGATCTGGACCGGCGGCACCTCGGCGAGCAGGACGGCCGACACTTCGAGGGGTGAGCCCCAGACGGACGGATCCGCGTCGTTGCAGTCTCCGCCGCAGGACGTGTGACCGTCCCCGTCGAGATCGAACGTCTCGTCCACGAGACCGTTACAGTTGTCGTCGATCCCGTTGCACGTCTCGGTCGTGCCCGGGTGCACGTTGGGGTTGCCGTCGCCGCAGTCACCGCCGCACATGGTGACGCCGTCGTGATCGGCGTCGGCGCTCAGCGAGTAGAGGTGCAACCGGTCCTGCCAGACCAGCATGCCGCGGCCGATCCAGGCGACGGCACCCCCCGCCGGAGGAGCGCTCTCGGTCGACGTCGGCAGCCATGAATCGGCGACCGGATCGTAGCGCCCTCCCCTGCCGCTGTCGGTAGGTCCGTTGTTCTGGCCCCAGACGATCATCACGTTTCCGGTCCACGCGATCCCCATATAGCTGCCGGACGCGTTGAGTGTCGTGCTGGTGGATGTCGCCTCCCAGGAATCGTGGTTCGGATCGTAGCGTCCGCCACGCAGTTCGATCTGGCCCGACGCCGAGCTCGAGCCGCCCCAGACGAGAACCCTCGCGCCCGTCCAGATCGCGACGTGGCCGGAGCGCGCCGGAGGGGCGTTGAGCGCTGCGACGGCCGCCCAAGTGTCCGTGACCGGGTCGTAGAGACGACCGTCATTGAGGTAGACATATTGCCGCTGCTGCAGGTTGTTGAGGAAGAAGAAGACGCCACCCCAGACGAACATCCTGTTGCCCGTCCAGGCGGCGGTATGCGCGTAGCGGCCCGTCGGCGCCCCGGTCGTCGAAGTGGCGGCCCATGTGTCGGTGAGCGGATCGTAGCGGCCGCCCGTCGCCAGAAAACAACACGACGGAGTGGAGAGGGATACTCCGCCCCAGATGATCATCTCCCTCCCGGACCAGACGGCCGAGGCCGCGCTTCGCGGTGCGGCGGCATTGACCACGGTGGTCGGCGTCCAGGAATCCGCGACCGGATCGTAGCGGCCTCCGCTGGTGAACTCGCCCGTGGCGACGGCATCGCCTCCCCAGACGATCATCTCTCGGCCCGTCCACACGGCCAGATGTTTCCATCGCGCGGCGGGAGCGCCGGCCGTGGAGGTCTCCATCCAGGAGTCGAGAGCGGGATCGTACCGGAATCCGGTATTTAGCAGCCCGGAGCCACCGCTGCCGCCCCAGCCGATGAGCAGACTGCCTGTCCAGATCGTGCTCATGCCTGTGCGCGGCGATGGCGCCGATGGCGGCGGCGGCCAGGTGTTGGTCAGGGGGTCGAAGCGGTACGTCTTCCCGGAATACTGGCCGAGCGAATTCCCGCCGAACACCAGGACCTGGCTTCCCGTCCACACCAGCGTGTGCTGGTACCGTTTGGGAGGCGAGAACGGCAATCCCTGGGTCAACGTCCAGCTATCCGTCGCGGGGTCGTAAACTCCTCCGGTGTCGATCGGAATCGCACCATCGGACGATGTTCCGCCCCAGACGACCATCCTGGAGCCTGTCCATACGGCGGGCTGGATCGAACGCGGGCTGGGAGAGCCTGCCGTCGAGACCGGCCGCCAGGTGTCATGGGCGGGATCGTATCTTCCAGGTAACCCCGGGTCGCCGACGTTGAATTCTCCGCCCCAGACGACCACCTCGGATCCTGTCCAGACGAGCGAATCACCGTAGCGCTGGGAAGGCGCGCCCGAGAGCGACGTCGGCGTCCAGGAGTCCGAGACAGGATCGTACCGCCCACCGGTGTTCAGGTACCCGGTCTGGTCGACCCCTCCCCACACGACCAGGACGCTTCCCGCCCAGACGAGCGAATAGGCGTGACGCGGCGTGGGGGAGTCGACCGTCGACATCGGCGTCCACAGATCGCCGACCGGGTCGTACGAACCCCCGGAGTTCGCAGTCTGCTCGAAACTTCCCCACACCAGAAGCCGCGAGCCCGACCAAGCCCCCAGGTAGTACCCAGGTGGGGCATTCTTGGGACTGATGGGCGTCCACGTGTCGGCCACGGGATCGTATTGTCCGCCGTCGTTCAACGACTGCGTGGCGCCGGCGCCGCCCCAGATCAGCATGCTGCTTCCGGTCCAGACGCCGATGTGGCCGCGGCGCGGCGAGGGAGCTCCGGCCAGGGAGGTCGGAGTCCAGCTGTCGGTGGCCGGGTCGTAGCGGCCGCCCGTACCGAGGACGCCGCGGTCGTCGAGCCCGCCCCAGACGACCATGACGCTGCCAGTCCAGATCGCCGAGTGACCTACGCGACCGCCGGGCAGGTATGGAGTCCAGGTGTCGTCCGGAAGGCACGCGGAGATGCCCGAGGCCTGCCCGGTCGCCACGGGTCTGGGCAAAGTCTCGACGCCGCTCGAGACGGTGTGGAGCGCGGTTACGTCGAACTCGCGGGCGTGCGCCCTGCAAGAGAACCTCCACGACGAACGAATCGGCGTCTTCACGGATCTCCCCGATCTCGCCGACCGTTTTCGGAGCCAGCGCCCTGCGGGCATCGAACGCCTCCGAAGAGAGCTCCAGTCGAGCATCCTGCCACGACGAGGGCTCACGGGTCCGCGAGTCGTCCACCGCCCTGACGATGTCCTCGATCGTCCTCTGCGCGCCCGAGGCCAGCGGATCGAGGGCTCCCCGCGTGAGATCGCTTCTGAGCAGCTCGATCTCGCGCCGGGCCTCCGCCTGCATCGACACGTCGGCGGCGAAGCGACTGCGCGTGAGGCGGGCCGCGAGGAGCGGCCGGATGAGACACTCCTGGACAAGACGCGGGTCATTCCCCAAGGCCGCATACAGCTCCAGAAGGCGGTCCGGATCGCGCGTCTCCCGGGCGACTCGAGCCAGCTCCTCGCGGAGCATGGCGCCGCTGATCGGGGATTTCCAAACGACCTCGAGAGCGACGCTCTCCTGCAGATAGCGAGCAACTTTGGTCCGGATGGTTTCCGGGGTCACGGCCCGCTCGAAGGGCATGGAGGCGTTCAACTGGTGAGCGTAGTAGACACGCTCGATCGCCTTTTGCGCGCGGACGCGATCCTCGAACGTCAGATCGCCGGCCTTCGCCCCATCGATTCCGAGAAGCGGTGCGACGAAGAGCAACGGGAGCAGCGCTGACCGGGCCCTGCCGGAAATGACGCGGCCCATCATCCGGCACCTCGAACCTTTCGGCAGACGGAAGACGATAGGGGAACGCTACCCCCACGAGGCGCGAGAGTCAAGCACATCCTGGGCTCCCGCGCTACGGCAGGAACTTCTCCGGCTTCTTCAGCTTCTCCGGAAGATACGTGTCGATGACATAGTTCAGGCCCCACTTTGCAAGGGCCTGCTGCTCGGCGCGCACGCCCATCTTGAGCAGGTGCTCGACCGCGGCGACCCAGTCCTTGTGGTGCTGGAAGAAGGGGTCGTTCTTGATGGCGTCGCGGGCGCGCTTGATGTCCACGTCCTTGAGCGGGTGGGTCGGGAGCTTGTAGTCGACGATGTCCTGGGGCGTGATGCCGAGATAGCGCGCCTGCGGGACGCAGAAGTACTCGTTCAGGTGGGCGGCGTTGCCGGAGCCGACCTTGAGCGTGCGGTAGATGTTGGAGATGCCGTACGGGTCGCCGTCGACGAACACGTAGACGGGGATCTTCTTGA
>QHXY01000229.1 GCA_003223145.1 Acidobacteriota bacterium | reverse complement strand
AACCACTGATCGAGCTCGGTGCGGCCGACGGGAGAGTCGCAGCGCCAGCAGCGCCCCGCTTCCACCTGCTCGTTCGCCAGGACGGTCCGGCAGGAACCGCACCAGTTCACCCACCGGCGGCTCCGGTACGCCAGCCCGCGCTCGAGCATCTTGAGAAAGAACCACTGGTTCCAGCGGTAGTAGTCGGGACGGTGCGCCGCGATCTCGCGACCCCAGTCATACGACAGACCGAGCCGCCGGAGCTGCTGACCCATGACGGCGATGTTCTGGTTGGTCCAGATCGCCGGGTGCGTGCCGTGCTGGATGGCCGCGTTCTCCGCCGGCAGGCCAAACGAGTCCCAGCCCATCGGGTGGAGCACCTGGCGTCCGCGCATCCACTGGAAGCGGGCCACGGCATCCCCAATCGAGTAATTGCGCACGTGGCCCATGTGCAGCCGGCCGGACGGATACGGCAGCATCTCCAGGCAGTAAAATCTCGCCGCCCCGGGCCGGCGCGGCGCCTCAAAGGCGCGCTCCGCCTCCCAGCGCCCCTGCCATTTGCGCTCGATGGCGTCGAAATGATCGCGATACTCGCCGGACATCGTCCCGTCCCTGACGCGCTTGACCCGACAATGGGGCGTCATTCTAGCAGGTTCGCCCCATCGTTCGGCCCCAGCCCGGCCGCCCACTGAGGCGGCTGGATTTCACATTCGTAACGCGCAAACGTCTAACGGCGGCGCACTTGCGGCTGCGCCTGTGGAACCTATATTCGCTGCGCCTGCTGGCTTGGGCCAAAGGAGTGTGTCGGATGCACGGTGCGACGTCGTTACGCCTGGCGCGCGTCGTCGAAGGGACGGTTTCCATCGCCACCGGAATCCCGGGTCTTCTGGCCTCGCCCGTTCCGCACGACCGGGAGCTCGGCTTCGGGCTCCAGGCGCTCGACACCCGTGCCATCGCCGCCCTTCTCGACCGCCTCTCCTTCCACCGCCTTGATGGGCTGGCGCACCGGGCGGTGGGCCGTCTGCCGCAGGAGGCGATCGACCCGTGGCTGCGCTCGGCGCTGAAGAGACGCGCGCAGCGCCTTGCGGCGGCGACGCTGTCCCAGGCGCTGTCCCTGGCCGAGGTTCTCGAGGCGCTCGAACGCAGCCGCATCCCGGTCGTGGTCATGCGAGGCCTGCGGAGCGTCGAGTCGATTTACGGCGATCCGTCGCTGCGGCCCTTCGAGGACCATGACCTACTCGTGCTTCCCGCCGACGGTGTGGCGGCGAGATCCGCCCTTAAACGTCTGGGATTCGAGGAGTCCGCCGGGTGTCTGTACCGGCGTGGAGGCGTCCTGGTCGACCTGCACACCGACCCCCTGGGCGCGCGGCGCCGCCCCAGCCGCGACCTCCTCTTCCCGGTGCCGGTCCGCGACCTGTTCGAGAGGGGGACCCCGGGTCTCGTCGCCGGCGCGCCGGCGCTCCTGCTCGAGCCGGAGGACGAACTCCTGCTGCTCGCCATCCATCTCGTCAAGCATTCCTTCGACCGTCTGGTGCGCACGGCCGATCTGGCGCACTACCTGTTCCTGAATCGCGGCGTATTGGACTGGACCCTCCTGGCAAGGCGCGCCGACTCCTGGGGCTCGTCCAGGGTGCTCGGCTGGGCTCTGCAGGCCGCCGCGACGCTCGGTGTCAGCCTGCGCTCGTTCGATCTCCCTCCGGCGCGCGACACGAGCGCTCTGGAGCGCTATCTGATGGGCCGGGTCCTCGCCCTGCGGCCTCTTCCCGGCACCGGCGAGTTCCTGATGGCCCTCGCCGCCCCGACCTTCCGCGCGCGCCTGATTTTCCTGCTCGGCGCGCTGTGGCCCGAGAGCGAGCGGCCACATGGTGTCCTGGGGCGGACCTCGGCCCTGCCGCGGCGCGTCTTCCATCTGGCCGGCGGCGGCATGCGCCAGGCCACCGAAAGGAGGCGTCTGCGATGAATTCCGCCGAGACGGCGGCACGCGCCCTCTGTCCCTCCCCCGACGTCGTGGCGCGGCGGGTGGCGGGCGAATATCTCCTCGTTCCGGTGCGCAGCGGCGCCGCGCAGATGGACTACATCTTCACCGCCAACGAGATCGGAAGCGTCATCTTCCAATTGCTCGACGGCCGACGGGAGGCGAGCGAGATCGCGCGCCTGGTCAGCCAGCAGTTCGAGGTGGACGAGGAGCGCGCGGGCGCCGATGTCCTCGAGTTCCTGGGGACCCTGTTGGACGCCGGTCTGGTGACGCCGGCCGATCCGGCGGTGGGCCGATGACGGTTCAGGATCTCACGTACAACGAATTCGGCGCCTCGCTGATGCGGGAAGGCGGCGGGTCCCGTCTGCCGCTGTCGGGCTCGTTCGAGCTCACCTTCAAGTGCAACCTGCGCTGCGTGCACTGCTACATCCCCGATTTCTCGGGGCGCAACGAGCTGAGCACCGGAGAGATCAAGCGCATCCTGAGCGAGGCCGCCGACGAGGGCTGCGTGTGGATGCTGCTCACCGGCGGCGAGATCCTGTGCCGCGGCGACTTTCCGGAAATCTATCTGCACGCCAAACGACAGGGCTTCCTGCTGACCCTGTTCAGCAACGGCACTCTCCTCGACGAACGCATCGCCGACCTGCTGGCCGAGTACCCGCCGTTCGGGATCGAGTTCACCCTCTACGGTCTGTCGGACGAGACCTATCTCAAGACCACGGGATTCCCCGGGCGCTTCACGCGCGTGCGGCGTGCCATCGACCTGATGCTCGAGCGCCGACTGCCCCTGTCGCTCAAGGCGGTGGCCATGGAGCCGCTGGCGGGCGAGATCGACAGGATGAGCGCGTTCTGTGAATCGCTCGGTATCCGCTTCCGCTACGACGCCATCGTGCACGGCCGGCTCGACGGGTCGCTGAAGCCCACGGACGTGCGCTCCACGCCCGAGAGGGTGGTCGAATACGATGCCACCGATCCCGAACGCTTCAACGAGTGGCTGAAGTTCTACCGACGATTCGTCAAGCCGACCCGCCCCACCACCTACCTGATGTCGTGCGGCGCGGGTGTCAACAGCTTTCACGTCACGCCGCAGGGAACGCTCCTGTCGTGCGAGGCGCTGCCATTGAACGGCTACGACCTGCGCGCGGGCGGCTTTCGCGAGGGCTGGTACGGGATCGTCGGTGAGATCCGCTCGCGTCCGGCGGCCGAGTTCAACGTCTGCGCGCCCTGCGAGCTCAAGGCGCTCTGCGACCGTTGCCCCGCCACCGCCCTGCTCGAGACGGGCAGCCCGGACGGTTGGATCCCTTATTACTGCGAGATCACGCACCGGCGTGCGGCCCTTCTGGAGGAGGAGATCGGGCATCAGGAAACCGCGGACCGCTACAGGGCGCATGCCGAAAAGGTGAAATCCGGCTGGACCCCGAGGGGGGCGATCCTGCCGCGCGCCGTCAGGCTGGATGTCCCGGCGCCCGTCTGCGGTGCGGGTGGCGGCTGCGCGGCCTCGGGCTGCGGCAAGGCCGTGTCCCCTGCCGCCCGTCCGACGAAGTTGATCCAGATCGAACACCCGCCTGCGGTCGCGGGCGGAACAGGGAGGTAAGGCGATGAACCGGAACGAGCACGGCAGAACCGGCGGGAGAAGGCGCGCGTACGAACCACCGATCCTCAGGCGCGTGCGTCTGGTGCCGGATGAGGCGGTCCTCGCGTCGTGCAAGAACAACGCTACGGCGGGCCCGGCGGGCCCGATCCAGAAATGCGCCACCAATCCCGCCGTCTGTTCGCACAGTGCCAGCTGACGGCGTGCGTCACCTGGTTCTTGAGATCGCCCGGATCGGGCTCGAGGTCCGGACGGCCGATCCGGCGATCCGCCTGGTGGCCGAGCCGGCGCATGTGCCGTTCCTGACCGAGGCATCCGTCGAGGACTGCGCCAGCGTCCTCCTCGGTCCGGCCTCCGGCCGGGCGGCGCGGCGGCAGCCCGGTAAGACCCTGTTCGATACCGGGTCGGTCTGGCGTCTGGAGGAAGTCGGCGAGCAGCGTCTTCTGACCTTTCGATCCCCCATCTTCGGCAGGGAGCCATACCTGGCCGTGGAGTTCGATCGGGAGTACAGCCGGGGCGAAGGTGAGACTCTGGTCGGCGGGCCGGTCCTGAGCGAGGGCGAGCTGCATCCGTTCGTCTACCCGTTCGACGAAGTGGTCTTCCTGGCCCGGCTGTCGCGCGGGCGCGGCGTCCTGGTGCACGCCTGCGGTCTGGCGCTCGGTGGACGGGGTGTTCTTTTCCTGGGGACTTCAGGGGCGGGCAAGAGCACCACCGCCCGTCTGTGGAAAGAGCGCGGCGGGGTCACGATCCTTTCCGACGACCGCATCGTCATCCGCGCAGAGGGGGACGGCTACCGCATCTTCGGGACCCCGTGGCATGGCGAGGCCGGCTGGGAGACCCCCGCGTCGGCGCGCCTGGATGCCGTGTTCATTCTGGACCAGGCTCCGCGCAACCGGTTGCAGGAGCTCGCCCCGTCGACCGCCGTTGCGCAGATGATGGTCCGGGCCTTTCCCGCCATGTGGGACCAGCAGGGGCTGGAGTTCGCGGTGCGCTTCCTCGCACGGCTGGCCGAGAAAGTCCCGGTGCGGCGCCTGCAGTTCCTGCCGGACCGTACCGCGGTGGACTGCGTCCTGACGACCCTCGACGAGCGCGACGCCAACTCGAGGGCGCGGCGGCCGGGCGGGTCGCCGGCCCCGACACGAGGCGATGAATGACCCAAATTCTGGTGGTGGACGACGAGATCGCCATCCGCGAAGTGTTGATCGAGTTTCTTTCCGAGCACGGCTACGCCGCCGCCGGGGCCGAGAATGGCCGGGAGGCGCTCCAGCTGATCAAGACGATCCGGCCGCAGGTCGTCCTCCTGGACATCGCCATGCCCGGGATGAACGGTATCGAGACCCTGAAGAAGCTCAAGCAGGAGATTCCCACGGCCGCTGTCATCATGATCAGCGGCCATGCGGACCACGACATGGCCCTGCAGGCGCTGGACCTGGGGGCCTACGACTTCATCCAGAAGCCGCTCGACTTCCGCTACCTGGAGCGCACGTTGCTGGCGAAGATCGTGACGCTGGAACCGGAGACCGGCGAGGGCGCGCGGGAAGGGACCCACGGGCATGGCGGACGACGCACCGGACAAAGGGCGCGGTAAGGGGTCGATCTCGCTCCCCGTACTGCTCGCCGACCGGCAGGAGGTCGCCTTCGTGGCGACACCCCGCGGCATCGAAAGTCTCCGCGTCCCCCGGCGCTACTGGGGCATGCAGGTCGGCGTGGTCGCCATTCCGGTGAGCGACGAGGAGGTGCGCGCTACCGAGATCGCCGCGCCGTCCGACGCCGGCGCGGGGCCGCGCGTGGTGACTCGGCCGGATCTTCTCTCCCCCGCTCTGTCGCGTCTCATGGGAGGCGAGCACGCCGAGCTGAGCCTGCAGCCGGGGCGGGACGGCCTGAAAGCCTCCCTGGTCATCGGACCCGGCGATGAACAACCCTTCCCGGTGGCCCCCAAGGACGCTCTCGGATTTCTGGCCGCGGTCTTCCAGCACGCCCCGCGTGGCGTCGTGAAGACCGCGGGGGGCCGGGCGCGGCGCGTTCTGCTGGCGGTCAGGCCGGCCGCGCGCGCCCACGAATACCGCATCCGGATCGCCGGTGTGGTCGATGCGGCTCCGCCCTCGACCCTCGCGGACGTCGGTCTCTCACCGGCTGTCCTGGAGCTCCTGCTGGAGACCATCGAGCGCCGATCGGGGATTCTCCTGGTGTCGGGCGGGCCGGCCTCCGGACGGAGCACGACCCTTGACCTGCTGGCGCTGACGCTGGCGTCGCGTGGTCGGGGCGGCGGGCGCATCGGGCCGCGCGCCCGGACGACTCGGCCGGATCTTCTCTCCCCCGCTCTGTCGCGTCTCATGGGAGGCGAGCACGCCGAGCTGAGCCTGCAGCCGGGGCGGGACGGCCTGAAGGCCTCCCTGGTCACCGGACCCGGCGATGAACAACCCTTCCCGGTGGCCCCCAAGGACGCTCTCGGATTTCTGGCCGCGGTCTTCCAGCACGCCCCGCGTGGCGTCGTGAAGACCGCGGGGGGCCGGGCGCGGCGCGTTCTGCTGGCGGTCAGGCCGGCCGCGCGCGCCCACGAATACCGCATCCGGATCGCCGGTGTGGTCGATGCGGCTCCGCCCTCGACCCTCGCGGACGTCGGTCTCTCACCGGCTGTCCTGGAGCTCCTGCTGGAGACCATCGAGCGCCGATCGGGGATTCTCCTGGTGTCGGGCGGGCCGGCCTCCGGACGGAGCACGACCCTTGACCTGCTGGCGCTGACGCTGGCGTCGCGTGGTCGGGGCGGCGGGCGCATCGGGCCGCGCGCCCGGACCGCCCGGCCGGATCTGCCCTGGCTGGCGGAAACCCTGTCCGATTGGCCGTTTCCGGAAAGCCTCCTGGCGGCCGCGCCGGAATTCATCCTGGTCGAACACCTGGAAGGGTCGGCGGATCTCGTGCTGGCGGCCCGGCTCGCAGCCAGCGGGTGCCTGGTCCTCGCCGGGGCCCCGGCCGCCGACCCGGAGGCCCTGGCGAAAAGCGTGGCGCGCGATCTGGCCGCCGGATCGGCCCCGGCCGTGCCGGTGGCGGTCCTCGGTCAGACGATCGCCCGCACCGTCTGCCGTGGCTGTCTGCGCTGGTCGATGTTGCCGGCGGCGCAGGCGCAGCGCCTCGGATTTCACCGCAGGGATGTGGAGGCGTTCGAGCGCCGCGGCGGTCTGGCGCTGGCGCGGGGCGCCGGGTGTGGTGATTGCGCCGGCACCGGCTGCTCGGGTCTCACGGGGATCCATGAGCTCGTGGATCCCGAGGCCGGCGTCGGATCGCTGCCGCGCATGCGCGAAGAAGGTTGGCGCAGGGTAGTCCAGGGTCAGGCCTGCGTGGACGACGTGATCACCCTCTCCGGGGCGCAGCGTCCTCTGCGCACCCTGAGGGAGATCATGGTGCACGCCGGGGCGACCGCCGCCGCGCCCGACCTCGTCGGGGCGCCCCAGGTCGAGGCATCGGGCATTCACAACACACTGTCTGGGCCGGCGAGGCCCGCGCCCGGCGCGGTCGGAATCGCCGCGGTGACGCACGCCGGTCCCGCCCTGGCGGAGACCGAGACGTTGTCGCACATCCTGAGGGATGCACGCGGCCAGAAGCCGGTGGACCCGGCGCGCCTGACGCAGCTCGCGAGCACCATAGCCGGACGCGCATCCTCCGACTCCCCGTTGGTCGCGCTGGTCGCGCCGACCGACGGTTTCCGCCTGACGAGCCATTCCGTCAACGTCGCGCTGATCGCGGGGCGTATCTGGGCGGCGCTCGGCAACGGCGAGGACGCGCGGCTCGCCCTCCTGGCTCTCGTCCACGACGTCGGGCTCATCGGGGCCGGAGTGGATCCGGACGCCGAGCTCCCCTTGATCGCGTCCGAGGAGGCGCTCGATCCGTCCGGGCGTCGTCACGACGCGGGCCCCTTCCTCAAGACTCTGGGCCCCGAGGCGGCCGGTCTGGCGGACCCGGTGCGCGCCGTCCACCTGCTCCTCAAGTTCGACCTGCCGTCCGCCGAGGAGCGCGCGCGCGCCGACTCGCGCGTCCAGGTAGTCGCGCTGGCCTCCCTCGTCGAGCTGCACATGCACGGCTCCGCCGAGGGACGCCCCGCCGACATGCACGACGTGACCTCGCTCGTCATGGAGCAGCACGGGCGGCGCTTCAGCCCGGCCCTGTTCCGCGCCCTTCTCAAGGCCGTGCCGATCTTCCCCATCGGCTCGCTGGTCGAGCTGAGCAGCGGCGATCTGGCGCGAGTCGTCTCGCTCAACGAAGACAACCACTTCCGGCCGCGCGTCGAGATCACGGCGTCGGCGAGCGGCCAGGAGCATGGAGAGCGCAGGGTGATCGATCTGGCGCGCGCCCCCTTCCTGCACATCCGACATCGGGTCACGGCGACGGCGCCCGCCTCACGTGTGGCGGTATGAGCGCCACCAGGATTTCGCGCGCCGCCGAGGATGCGGGCCCGACGCCGGGTCCGCTCGATCGCGACGCGGTCCCCGTCCTGGACGCCCTCCTGTCGGACGGGCATGCGGCCCTGATACCCGTGCGCGGCGCGAGCATGCGGCCCGCGCTGGTCGAGGGGGACGTCGCCGTGATCTCCCCCTTCCTCGGTCTGCCCCGCCCCGGGCAGATCGTCCTGGCGCGTACGGTCCCGAATCTCCTGGTCGTGCACCGGCTCGTGTCGGTCGAAATGAGCGGAGGGCGCCGGCTGTACAGGCTGCAGGGAGACGCCGAGAGGGCGCCCGACGACGGCGTCCTCCGGGAGGACCTGCTGGGTCGAGTGACGGCGGTCGTCAGAAACGGGTCCCGCTTTTCGATCGATGAGCCGATGTTCGCGCCGAATGCGCGTGCGCGGCGCCTGGCGTCCGGCAGGCGGGCACGGAGGCTGCTGCGTAGGGCCGGGCTCGTCATCGCAGCGCTCTTGTGCGCGTTCGGGATCGTGACGGCCCAGGACACTGCGGCCTCAGGCGCGCGGCAGGAGCAGACGATCGCCCCCGACGCCGGTTACCGCTTCGGCGCCGGCGATGTGCTGAGCCTGCGGATCTGGAACGGTCAGAAGATCGACGAACTGAAGCTGACCGTGCAGACCGACGGGGAGGCGTTCCTCCCGGTGATGGGCATCGGGTCGCTTCCGGTGGCCGGGCGGACGGTGGTCGATCTCAAGAAGGACCTGGAGCACCGCTTCAACGCGATCTACAAGGAGACCTACGTCGAACTGCTGATCACCAAGTACGCGGGCCACCGCGTCAGCCTGATGGGCGAGGTGAAGACCACGGCGCGCAGCGACAGCGGCGCGGGCACCTGGGCCCTCGAAGGGCCGACGCGTCTGGTGGCCTTCCTGTCGGCGCATGGCGGCCCGGCCCAGGACGCCGACGTCATGCGCATCCAGCTCATACGCCCGAACGCGGAACGGCGTGAGCTGAACCTGTTCCGAGCCGTCTTCCAGGCCGACGAGTCGGACGACCCGTGGCTGCAGAACGGCGACCTGATCTTCATCCCCTCCCTGTCGATGGGCAACCGCAAGGTGTTCGTGCTCGGCGAGGTCGGCCAGCCGGGTATCGTCAACATCATCGACCGGATCGGGCTGGTCGAGGCGATCGCCCGGTCCGGGGGGTTCACGTCGAAGGGCTACATCAAGGGGATCGTGGTCCTGAAGCGCGGCGCGGAGGGCAAGGCGGAGATCCAGATCGCCAATTTCAAGGAGCTGTTCAAGGAGGGCGATCTCAAGGCCGATATCCCGCTGCAGCCCGGCGACATCGTCTTCGTGCCGCGGCGCGCCCTCGCCACCCTGCAGGAGATCATGTCGGTCATCCAACCGGCCCTCGGAATCATCGAATCGATCTACATCATCGACAACTTCAGGAAGAACTGACTTGAGCGCGCAATACGACCTCAATCTCCAGGACTACCTCCGGATCCTGCGACGCCGCTGGAAGGTGGTGGCGGGCAGCTGCGTAGCGCTGGGGCTCCTGACCCTGATCCTGACGCCGCACACCGGCCCGGTGTACGAGGCGGGCGCGCGTGTCAAATGGAGCCGCACGGACAGCGTCACCGGGTTGTTCCTCGAGGCGTTCACCTGGAGCCCGGGTGACGACCTGGCGACGCAGGCGCAGATCATCACCAGCAAGCCGATCGCGCTGAAAGCGGCGCAGAGGCTGGGCCGCATCCCGATGTCCGCCACCATCGAGGGCGTCCTGGCCGACAGAAAGCTGTCGTCGGACCTGGATGCCATGCTCGCCACCTATACGGCCAAGCCGATCGACAACACCAGCCTGATCGAGATCAAGAGCGCCTGCCCGACGGCGGATGAGGCGATCCAGGTGGTGAACGCCGTGATGCAGGAATACATCGTCCGCCATACCTTCGAGCGCAACCGCCAGTCAATCGAGGCGCGCGAGTTCGTCGAGCGCCAGGTCGCCGAGGTCGAGGCCCGCCTGCGCGCCGCGGAGGAGCGCCTCACCCGGTTCAAGGAGGCGAACGTCGGCGCCAGCATGCCCGACGCCAAGGAGATCCAGTTCTTCCAGGACGAGGCGGGGCAGACCGAGGCGCGACTGGCGGCGTTGCAGCACCTGACCGACCTCCTGGATCACCCGGGTGATCCGGGGTCGTCGCCCGAGCTGCTCCTGGTCGACCTGTCGGAAGAGGGTCTGGCGGGCCTGCGCCAGGAGCTGGCGAAGCTGGAGGACCGCAAGCGCCAGCTGCTGGCGTTCCAGAAAAGCGACGCGCCGGAGGTGAAGTCGATCGAGGATCAGATCGACACGCTCACCGAGCGGCTGCGCCGCGAAACGCATACCGCGCTTGACCTGGCGCGCGCGCGCAAGCGCGAACTCGACTCCAAGCTGGCCCGCTTCCCCCGCGCCGAGCAGACCCTTCTGGGGCTGCAGCGGGAGGTGCAGGTCAACGCCGAGGCCTACGAGATGCTGATGCGCAAGCACCAGGAGGCGCTCATCAAGGAGGCCGATAAGGTGCAGGAGCTGACGGTGGTCGAGGAGGCGACCGCGGCCGTGCCGCGGCACGTCCCGGGACGAATCCTGCGGTCGCTCGTCGGCGTCGTCGTCGGTCTTCTGGTGGGGCTGGTCGCGGCTTTCCTGGCGGAGACCCTGGACACGTCCATCGGGAGCATCGAGGACGTCGAGCAGTACCTCGGTCTGTCGGTGATCGGGGTCGTACCGCACATCGACCCGGACGCCACCCGGCGGGAGATCCTGCAGCGCAATCCCACGCTCGCCTCCGACCCGAGTCTCGAAGGGCTCGGCGCCCTGGTGACGCAATTTGCGCCGCAATCGCCGGCGGCGGAGGCGTACCGCGCGCTGCGGACCAACATCGAATTCTCCCGCATCGGCAAGGCGGGCCGCACCTTCCTATTCACCTCGGCATCTCCCAGCGAGGGCAAGTCCACCACCGTGGCGAACCTGGGGGTGGCGATGGCGCAGATGGGGATGAAGACGCTGGTGTGGGACTGCGACCTGCGCAGCCCGGCTCTCAACCGAATCTTCGGTGTGCCGCGCGAGCCGGGGTTCACGCACGTGGTGCTCGGCATGAACCGCCTGGACGACGTCCTGCACAGGTTCTCGGAAGTGTTCCTCGGGCGCATCGACATGCGCTCGATGCTCACCTCCGCGGGATTGGAGAACCTGTGCATCCTCAGCGCGGGGGCCCTGCCCCCGAATCCCTCGGAGCTCCTGGCCTCGCCTCTGTTCTCCGACTTCATCGTGGAGGTCGCCTCGCGCTTCGACGTCATCCTGATCGACGCGCCTCCGATCCTCCCGGTCACCGACGCCGTGATCCTGTCGACGCGGGTCGACGGGGTCGTCCTGGTGTACCAGCTCGGTCGGATCGGCCGGGCGGTCCTGAAGCGCGCCAAGAGTCACCTGGACAACGTGCACGCCGCCATCCGCGGCATCGTGTTGAACGACGTCAAGGCGGAGGTCAGCACGTATTCGCCCGAGATGCAGTACATCTATCACCGCTACGAGGCCCGGCCCCGCGACGGCGCCCCGCCGCCTCCTGAGGCGTCCGCGGCCGGCGTCGAGGCGAAAGCCGCCGGCGGCGAGCGCTAGCCTCCCATGCAGGCCACGCCCGGCGCCGTGGACGCCCTCCCGGTCCGGCGGGCCGCCCTTCTCGGCGGCCTTCTGCTGGCGGTGCTGCTGCTGTCGCTCTGGATCACCCGCTCGCCGATCGAGCTGCCGATCCTCGCCACGGCGGCCGCCATCCTCTT
>QHXY01000228.1 GCA_003223145.1 Acidobacteriota bacterium | reverse complement strand
CGCCGGCGATCCACGGGTCGTAGTAGACGAGCATCTCCTGAAGCCCGAGAAAGTACCAGGGCGCCTTACTGGGGTTCGGCGTCTTCGCGGGATTGGCCGGCTCCTCGATCGGCGCCTTCAGGAAGATCGACCAGACGATCAGGAAGATGGTCCACAGGATCAGGCAGATGAACTCCGTGTGGACCAGATCGGGCCACACCATCACCTTGCCGTCGCCGCTCTCACGCTTCTCGACGATCGGCTCGCCCGCCCCCTTCAGGTCATCGTTGCGGCGTCCTTCCTTGAGCGCGAACCAGACGAAGAAGGCGACCAGGAAGATCATCCCCGCGATCGGCACGTTGTCCGGCTTGAGAACGATCAGCGCGAAATTGGGATCGAAGCAGGCGAACAGGAACAGCACGCTCAGGACCGCGAACGCGACCCCGCCCACGCGCGGCCGGTACACCGCCTGGAGCGGCCGCGTGAGACGGCGAAGCCACGCGGGTCCGAGATCGCCGGGGAAGAGGAGGGCGACGAACGCGGCGACCGTGATGACGAAGAACCGGGGCGGCGCCGAGAGCCAGTTGACGGCGTTCTTGATCGTTTCGAGCATCGCCTCAGACCGGACCGGAGATCCCGCCGTCCTTGCGGACGCGCCAGAAGTGGACCGCCATCAGGATGATGGCCACGACCGGAATCCCGACGCAGTGCAGGACATAGAAACGCAGAAGCGCGCCGGCGCCGACGAACCGGCCGCCGAGCAGCGCGAAACGCGCGTCGTTGCCGGCGTTCACCAGGCTGATCTCCCCTATCTTGAGCAGACTGGACCCGGGGCCTTCGTGCCCGAGGAGGGGCGTGGCGCGCGCCATGTTCGAGCCGACCGTCACCGCCCACATGGCCAGCTGGTCCCAGGGCAGCAGGTACCCCGTGAACGAGAGCAGCAGCGTCAGGACGAGCAGGAACACCCCGACGTTCCAGTTGAACTCGCGCGGCGGCTTGTACGAGCCGGTCATGAAGACCCGAAGCATGTGCAGCCACACCGTGATCACCATGGCGTGGGCGCCCCAGCGGTGCAGCTCGCGCATCACGCCGAGCGGCACCTGCTCCCGCAGGTCCACGATGTCCACGTAGGCGTACTCGACGGTCGGGTGGTAGTAGAACATCAGCAGCAGGCCGGTCGCCACCTCGACCAGGAACAGGAAGAAGGTGATGCCGCCCATGCACCAGGTGAAGCGCAGGCGGATGCCGCTCTTGCGCACTTTCACCGGGTGCAGGTGCAGGAAGACGTTGGTCAGGATGACCAGACCGCGGTTCCTCGCGGTGTCGGGCGGGCCGTGCCGGAAGATCGAATTCCACAGCTGGGTGTTGCGCGTGTACTCCCAGAGTTTTTTCAGGACCGCCATCGGCTCTTTCTCCACGAGGCCCGCGGCGCGCCGCCGCCGGGCCCCCGATCCTCAGGCCTTCAGGAACGACTCGGGACTGCTCCACTCGCCCTTCTCCTGGGCGAAGATCTTGGTCTTGTCGATCAGGATCTGCCCGTCGTCTGCCAGGACGATGCGATAGCGCTCGAGCGGGCGCGGCGCCGGACCTTCGTAGTTGATCCCGCTGCGATAGAAGCCGCTGCCGTGACAGGGGCACTTGAACTTGTTCTCGGCCTCCAGCCAGTTCGGCGTGCACCCCAGGTGCGTGCAGACGGCGCGCAGCACGTACATGCCGTCGTCGTTGCGCACGATGAACACGCCGAAGCCTTCCTTGAAGCGCTGGTCGACCGTGCCGACGATGAAGTCGGACGGCAAGCCGGCCTTGAACTGCTGCGGCGGCTCCGGGTGGTGGCGATGGCCCCGGCGCCGCAGGCCGCCGCAAAGGCCGTCCAGGCGACGCCGAGCGTGGTCATGAACCCCCGGCGTGTCATGTCGCCGGCCGGTTTGACCGCCGTGGCGCCGGGCGCCGCGGCCGGCGGGGCCGGGGCGGGCGGCCGGATGGCGGCCGGAGCGGCTGCCGCCGGAGCCGGAGCGCCCGCGGCACCTGTCGGCTGCTGTGCCGCTGGCCGGGGCGCCGTGCCCGCCCCGGGCCGTTCAGGGCCCTGCGACGCAGGTTGGTCCGCTGGTGTGCTCTTGATGTCGTCGGTCAAGGCCCGACCCTGTTCGTGAAAAAAATCACAACCAGGGACGCGCCTTGCAACGACGTGTGCGAGCGGTCGATCAAAACAGGGCGTCCCGAAAGAAGGGGTATCTTCGACCGAATCGGCCGGGCTGTCAATACCGGATGGGAAGGTCCTGGACCGCGGCGAGGGTCTCGAAGGCGGCCTGGCGGACCCGAAGGTCCGGGTCGGAATCGCGCAGTCGATGCAGGGCGGCCAGATGTTCCTGGTCGCGCAGCCGGGCGATGGCGCTCAGGGCATTCAGGATCGCCTCCTGCTTCTGACCCTCGGTCAGACCGCGTGGCTGCCCCGACTCGTCGGGTCGCCGCACGCTCTCGAGGTACGAGCGGTCGAGCATGCGCGCCAGGAGGGGAAGACCCGAGCGGTCGCCGCGGCGCGCCAGCGCCAGGGCGGCGTTCCAGGCGACGTCCTCCACCGGATCGTTCAACAGGGCCCTGAGCGGCCCGATCGACGCGCTGGAGTCGAGCACGCCCAGGGCATAGGCTGCGATCTTGCGGACACCGGGGTCGGGCTGATCCAGAAGGGGAACGAGCGCGGCTGCGGCGCCCGGGTCGCCGATCGCTCCCAGGGCCCACACGGCGTAGATCTTCGTCTGCTCGTCGGAGTCGCCGAGCGAATCGACCAGGACGGCGACGGCGCTCGCGTCGCGGACCTCGCCGAGCGCCAGCGCCAGGTAGCGACGCAGACGCGGGTCATCGTCGCGCGACGCCTTGAACAGATCGATCAGCTCCGGGACGAATCGGGGGCCGCGCCGCGACGCATCCTCCCCCGGCAGCATCCTCGACAGCTCGTAGGCGGTCTGCCAGGCGTCCGCCCGGCGCATCCGGATCTCGCCCAGGTAGTCCGACGAGGTCTTGCCTTCGCTGGCGATCAGCCCGAACAGCAGGTAGACGATGATCGCCAGGATCAGGAGACCGAGGGGAAACAGGACCAGCGGGGAGCGCCGGCGCGACGGCGCCGAGGGCTCGCCGGGCGTCTCGGCGGGCTCGTGCACCGCCAGGTCCGGATCGTAGCGGATGCCGCCCGGAATGTCGGGGTCCGATCGGAGATCCGGGGTCGTCGGGTGCGGCGTGTCGTTCATCGGGTCATTTCAGATAACTAAGAAGGAGCATGCCGAGACCCAGGAACGACATGAACCCGCAGCAGTCGGTGAAGGTGGTCACGATGACGATCCTCCGCGGTCAGACCGGCCATGTGGTATCCACGACCGGCACCGCCAGCAGGTTGTAGCGCGCAATCACGTCCGCCACCTCGGCGCGCGGCGTGTCGACGCGCACGCGGATCACCTTCGGGTTCATGATCTCGCGCAGCTCCTGATCCTGGCGCGCCAGGACGAGCTGCCGGAGCGACACGACTCCCTCCAGCCTCAGCGCCTCGTCCACGACATACAGGTAGAAGACCATCTCCGCCTCGGGCTCGCCGCGGATGCGCGCGATCGCGTCTCCGACGCGGGTGTGCCGGTCGAGCGCCAAAAAGCGCGTGGTCATCATGCCCCCGGCCGTCTCCGGTCCGTACGTCAGCAGCCGGTCGAGGGTGGCGGCGGTCTTCTCGTCCAGGAGCTTCAGCACGGCGCCGGCCCGATCGTGCGCCGGAGCGGCTTCGCTCGACGGTGTCTGGAAGGGTGCCACGAGACAGTCTCCGGTATCGGATTCTACTCTCATGACCCCGCCGGGCCGGCGTGCTATTCTCCGGAGCGTGTGGACGGGACTGGTTCTCGCCGGCGGCCAGGCCTCGAGGATGGGTCGCGACAAGGCTCTCGTCCGGCTGTGCGGCCGGACGCTCCTGGAGCGGGCCGTGCAGGCGGTGCGACGAGCCGGGGGCGCACCGCTGATCGTCGGCGCCCGGCGGCCCGCCGCGGGGGTCGAGGACGTGCGGTGGGAGGACGAGAGCGACGGGACCGGCGAGCGTGCCGGACCGCTCCCGGCCCTCCGTCATGGATTGACGTCGTGCGGCACACGTGTCGCCGTCGCCCTGGCATGCGACCTGCCGCTGGTCCCGGCCGCCCTGCTGCGGTTCATGGCGGCCGAGGCGAATGGCCACGACGCGGTGGTGCCCCGGGCGGCGGGGGAGATGCAGGTGCTCGCCGCGGCCTACACGGTGGCCTGCCTGCCGGCCATGACGCGTCATCTGGCGTCGGGCTCGGGCTCGGTACACGGCTTTCTCGGGGCGGTGGACTGCCGCATCCTCGAGGGCGATGAGCTGCGGCGTTTCGGGGGCGAGGAGATGTTCCTGAACGTGAACACGCCGGACGATCTGGCTCGCGCCGGGTCGATCCTGGCCGCACAAGGGCCGTGAGTCGCGTGGCGGGCAGGAAGCCGAGCGCCCGGCGGACGCTCACTCACCTGGACGCGCGCGGCCGGGCGCGCATGGTGGACGTCAGCGGCAAACCGCTGACCGTGAGGGAAGCGGTGGCCTCCGGGGCGATCCGGATGAGCCGCGAGGCATACCGGGCGATCCGGGAGGGATCGATCGTCAAGGGAGACGCCGTGGCCCTGGCGCGGGTCGCCGGCCTGTCCGCCGCCAAGAGGACCGCCGAGCTGATCCCTCTGTGCCACGGAGTCCCGCTCGAGCACGTCGGCGTCGAGGTTCGGTTCGGGACCGATGGCCGCACCCTGCGGGTCACGGCCGCCACCCGGGCGCGCTGGAGCACCGGCGTGGAGATGGAGGCGCTGGTGGCCGTGAGCGCCGCGCTTCTGACCCTCTACGACATGGCCAAGGCGATTGATCGCGGCATGACGCTGGGTTCGATCCGGCTGCTGCGCAAGAGCGGCGGGCGGAGCGGGACCTACGTCCGATCCCGGACCGGCTCCTGACTAACGGGACGGTGGGCCGACCTTGACGACCACCCAGGCCTCGGGGCGCAGGTAACGGGCCGCGGTCTCCTTCAGGCGGGCCGGGGAAGGGGAAGCCGAGGGGACGATCGTCCTGCCGGAGGAGAGGGCTCCCAGGCCGGTCGACTCGCGGTAGCCGAGGGTGCTGGCCATGGCCAGCACGCCCTGGAGAGTCGATGCCTGGCGCGCCGCGTCCACGCGCGCGAAATCATCGACCTCCTTCTGTTTCATCGTCTCCATCGCCAGCCGGCGCATCAGTTTCTGCACGTCGAACACCGCCTCGTCCCGCCTGAGGTGCGGGGCGATCACCACCAGCCCCAGCGATCCGCCGGCGCGCAGTGCCTCCGGGATCGCCGTCGCGGAGAAAGCGGCGCGCCGGGTGAACACCACGTCCTCGAAGGACAGGATGGTCAGCGCGGCCGCCAGAAGACGCAGGTCGTCGAACTCCGGATCGAGGATGGCGGGTCCGGGGACACCGACGAGCACGCTGCTCTGTGACGCGTCCACCAGACGGGTGAACTCGCCGGCCTGGGCGCCGGCGTTCGCCGAGGGCGCTCCCTTCGGAGTCGGAGCGGGGGTGGGTGTCGTCGGGGGATCGTCCTTCCAGTCGCCCAGCAGGTCCTGCGCCAGCTTCTGGACGGCGGCTGGGGTGACATCGCCGGCGACCGACAGGACGATCCTGCCTGGACGCAGATGCTTCTTGAGAAACGTCTCGACGTCCGCGCGGGTCAGTGAGGACAGACCGGGGGCGCTGCCGACGACCGGATGACCGTACGCATGCCCGGAGTAGACCTTCTCGCGGAACAGCTCCAGCGTCACGAAGGAGATGTCGCTGCCGGCGCGGCCGAGCGCCTCGCTGCTGCCCTTGCGCACCGCCTCGAACGAGGCGTCGCTCACTCCCGGCCGTTCGAGCGCAGCCGACAGAGACTGCACGCCCGAGCGCAGATCGGCGGGCGACACCATGAAGCGGATCTCGGTGAGGTCGCGCGACACCTGGATCTCCGGAAGGAAGAGCACCCGGTCACCGATCCGGCGGACCTCTCCGCGGCCCGCGAGCGTCGGGGTCGGGGACAGGAGGTGCGCGGCCACATTCGCCAGACCTTCCTTGCCCGCCGGGTCGTCGCCGGACCCGAACGGGAGCTGCACCGACACCGCCGCGAGAGAGTGGCGATGGTCCTCTTGAACGACCGTCGCCAGACCGTTGTCGAGCGCCGCCCGGGCCGGCGGCTTGAGACCGCCGGCGTCGCGCGGGTCACCCCAGGAGTCCGGTTGCGGGCGCCCCGCCTCCTCGCTGCCGTAGAGCCTCCGATCGAGCGCCGGCGGGGCGTCCTTCTCCATGCCGCCCAGCGCATCGAGAGACTCGTGGAAGCGGCTCTTGTCCTCGTCCTTCAAGGGTCCGACCGTCTTCGGGGCGAGGATGACGAGCCGCAGGTTCTCGCCGACCAGATACTTCGCGGCGACGCGGTTGACGTCGGCGGCAGTGAGGCGCGTGTAAACCGCGGGCAGGTCCCAGTAATAGCGCACCCCCCCGAACAACGCAGCCTCGCCCAGCGCCTCCGAGAGATCGGCCAGACGCTCGGCCTTGAGACGTTCTTCTCGGAGAATTCTTCCGACCTGAACGCCGACCTCGTCGTCCTTCATCCCGCGCTTTCTGAAGGCCGTGATCTCGTCCAGGGCCGCGGTCGCCGCCGCGTAGGACATCTCGGCAGTCGAAGGAACCAGGCCGACGTAGAGAATCCCGGCATCCTCCAGGCCGTAGTACGTCACCTGGGCCGAGAGACCGGCCTTGGCGCGCAACAGGGCGCCCTGAAGGGGGGAACCGCCCGGGTCTCCGAGCGCCCTCGCCAGGATCTCGAACGCCGGCCTGTCCGGATGCCGGTAGCCCGGACCGACGAACGTCAGGGTGGTCCACGGCTGCTTGATCTCCAGCCGCTTCTCCTTGTCGTCATGTCCCGTGAACCTCGCCGGCGTCACCGATCGGGGAGGGAGCGTGGCGCTCGCGGCTGTCTTGCCGAACAACTGCTGGACCATCGACACGGCGCGATCGGGAGCCAGATCCCCGGCCAGGACCAGGGCCATGTTGTTCGGGACATAAAGGTTCCTGTAGAAAGCCGCCAGAGGATCGTGCTTCAGCGCGCCGATCGTCCTGAGGTTGCCGAGCGGCGGGTAGCGATAGGGGTGTTTGGGGAACGCGAACCGCATCGCCTCCAGGAACGCGACGGTGGACGGCTCATCGTAGTAGGCGTGCACCTCCTGCGTCAGCGTTCCAAGCTCGCCGTCAATGTCCTTGTCGTCGAGCCTGGCGCGCAGCGCCATGCCGGCGACGGCGTCCACGATCTCTTGAAGGACGGCGGAGGTGCCGCTGGCGGTGATGTAGGTGCGATCGTAGTTCGCCCTGACCGAGAGTGAACCGCCCCAACGGTGCGCCAGCCGCTGGTACTCGAAGGTGCCCGAGGTGTCCGTCCCGCGCTGGATCAGGTGCTCGAGAAAATGCGCGTATCCGGCGGAGGTCTCGATCTCGTCCTTGCTGCCGGCGTGCGTCCACAGGCTGACCGAGACCAGCGGCAGCGTGTGGTCTTCCAGGATGACGATCCTGAGGCCGTTGGGGAGAGTGCGGGTTTCCGGTACTCCCGGCGCGGCGAAAAGAGCGGGGCCCGCGCCGCCCAGGGCAAAGGCCGCCAGCATGGCTGCGCGCCGGATGCGTTGCGCCTGTCGCCCCGCGCTCTGGACGGCATGCTTCGTTGGATTCCCCATCGTGTGGCTGCTCCGAAGAACGCGGCATTATAGCGGCCACCTGCCGGCCTTTCAACGGCCGCCCCCGACACGGCCGCCGTCCGGATTTTGACGCAATCCATGGAAGCCGCTATGGATGCGGCATTCCAGCAGATCGACCGCAGAAGAATCACATTGCCGACCCCGCCCTCTCGCCGTATATGAACAAACACTTCGCGCCGCAGTTCGAAGCCGGGCTCCTTCGGGTGGGGCCCGGCGGCCAGGGAGAGGAGACGGGCCGCTCGGCCGGTCGCCCCGTCCAGGCGCATCGGGAGGGAAGGATGAAAGTGTCTGTTGTGGTGGCGGGTCTCGTCTGGCCTGTCCTCGCCTTTGGCCAGCAGCTCTACACAAACGCGGACCTCGCCAAATTCGATGTTCCGGGAGCCTATACGAACGAGGATCTCAGGCGCCTGCCGCCGCTCGCGGTGCAGGGCGCTCCGGCCGTTCCGACGCCGCCCTACACGGCGCCGGCTCCGGCCGAGGGCGCCTCGTACCAGGCGAACTATGACAATCTGAAGCTGACGCGCATGGCACTGGCGGGCGAGCTCGATTTCGAGCTGAATCGTATCGCCTTTTCGGAATCGGCCTTCGCCGGGAACACCAGCGAGATCGAGCCACGCCTCGGGTACCGGTCCAGGGTTTCCTCCCTCGTCCTCGAGCTGAAGAAGAGGGTGGCGTTGCTCGACCAGCAGATGGATGACCTGGCCGGATTGGCGAGGCGGGCCGGGGTCGCGATCGACCCGCGGTGAGGGCCATGGTCATCTGGGGCTGAACGACGAACTGCCGGACAGCGCTCAAGCTGTCCGACTCCAAGCGCCCGAACTCAGGGGCGCTCCCTCCTCCACGGGAAAGCCTCTCAGGCGACGCGCCGCTTGGCGATCTTGTCGACCGCCTCGATCAGGGACTCGAGCTGGAAGGGCTTGCTCAGGAAGCCGGCTCCGACCGAGCCGAGGTGATCGACCGTGCTCTGGCCGAACAGGATGCCGGAGATGAACAGGATCCGATCGGACAGGCCCGGATCGATCCGCTTGATCTCCTGCGCCAGGATGAAGCCGTTCATGTCGGGGAGCAGGAGATCGAGGATGATCGTCGAATAGCCGCCGTCCTTGACCCGCGCGATGGCATCCTGGCTGTTGGTGACCGTGTCGATGGTGTAGCCGCACCCCTCCAGGGTTTCGCGGACCAGGTCGAGCACCGTCGCATCGTCGTCTACGAGGAGGATTTTCGACGTCGGAGGCATGTATCTCCAGGGTCGCAGGAAGCCGACTGAGTCCAATATAGGAACGCGGGACTGGAACGCAAGTCGGACGAGTCGCGTCAAGTGTTTGGCGGCCCCGACGCTATAATCCGCCGGATGGATCGCCTGCGCCGCCTTCTACCTCTTATTA
>QHXY01000028.1 GCA_003223145.1 Acidobacteriota bacterium | reverse complement strand
AGTTCAGCGCCGTCCTCGCGGGCATCAAGGAAATCAAGGAGATCATGAGCGCCGCCGGACAATACCGGCGTGCGACCGGCCACCGGACGCTCCTGTTCGTGGACGAGATCCACCGTTTCAACCGGGCGCAGCAGGACGCCTTTCTCCCTTTCGTCGAGAGCGGGGCGATTGTCCTCATTGGCGCCACGACGGAGAACCCGTCGTTCGAGGTGAACGCCGCCCTGCTGTCCCGCTGCGCCGTGTACACGCTGCGCCGACTCGACGACCAGGACATCGTCACACTCCTGAAACGCGCCCTGGTCTCCCCGAAAGGAGTCGCGGCCCGCCGGGTCGCGGCCGGCGACGAGGATCTTCTTTATCTGGCGTCCCTGTCGGGGGGGGACGCGCGGCGGGCCCTGAATATCCTCGAGTTGCTGGCCATGACCTCTGCTGAGGCCCCCGACGGAAGACGTCCGATCGACCGCGCCGCGATCGACCGCGCGGCCCAGAGGACACCCCTGCTGTATGACAAGTCGGGCGAGGAGCACTACAACCTGATCTCGGCGCTGCACAAATCGCTGCGCAACAGCGACCCGGACGCATCGCTTCACTGGCTGGCACGCATGCTGGAGTCGGGAGAGGATCCCCTGTACCTGGCGCGGCGCATGGTGCGCTTCGCGTCGGAGGATATCGGGAACGCCGATCCCCAGGCGCTCGGTGTCGCTCTGGCGGCCCGGGACGCCTTCGATTTTCTCGGGATGCCGGAGGGCGCGCTTGCTCTGGCGCAGGCGGCGATCTACCTGGCGCTCGCCCCGAAGAGCAACGCGCTCTATGTCGCGTTCGGCCGCGTCCAGGAGGATTTGAGATCGGGGCTGACCGATCCCGTGCCGCTGGCGATTCGCAACGCGCCGACGCGGCTGATGAAGACGCTCGGCTACGGGCGGGACTACCAGTACGCCCATGACTTCGAGGAGGGCACCACGGACCTCGAATGTCTGCCGGAGCGGCTCAGGGGGCGGCGCTATTACGAGCCGAAGCCGGCCGGCTTCGAGAAGACTCTCGCGGAAAGAATGGAGGAGATCGACGGGAAGAGGCGGCGCCTGCGGCAGCGCCGCGGGGTCAAGCCGTCGCCTTGAAAGCGGCGGCCGGTTTGAGCAGGCGCCAGGTGACGTCTTTCTCCGGACAGGAGTCGCACATCGGGAAGATCTTTCCCGCCTCGAAC
>QHXY01000227.1 GCA_003223145.1 Acidobacteriota bacterium | reverse complement strand
TGGGTCAACCCGAAGCGGACCCAGGTCCACGTCGACCTGGGTGACGCCTACCGGGAGCAGTGCGATCTCCGCAACGCCGCGGCCTCCTACCGAAAGGCCCTCGAGATCGATCCCAACCTGGAAGCGGCGCGGGAGCGGCTGGCCGCCATCGGCGACACGCCCGGGGACAAATCATGAGCGACCCGACGGGCCCGCTCGACGGTGGAGTCCTGCCGCGGCTGCGACCCGACCTGGAGCGCTTCTCCTGGCCGGCCCGCGGCGAGACGCCCGCGAAGCATTTCGTGCGCGACCCGAAGACCCTGCTGGCGTTCGAGTTCGGCGAGGCCGGTCTCTTCCTATGCGATCGGCTCGACGGCAGGACGGCGCTCGACGACATCTTCGGGCTGTACGAGGAGAGGTTCGGGGCCTCCCTGTCGCCGCGGGACTTCGACCTCTTCGTCCGGCAGCTCGCGGACAACGGGCTTCTGGACGACACTCCGGCCGCCCGGCGCAGGCGCACCTTCGCCGAGATCCTCGACCCGGAGGTCTTCCTGCCGCTGGCGCGGTTCAAGCTCATGAAGGCCGGCCGGCGCAGTACGCGGGGGCGGCGGCCATCGTCTGCGCGCTCTTCGTCCTGGCCCTCAACTGGGGCGGCTACGCCGGCGCGGTCTGGCTCGCGTGGGGCCCGGGATTCGTGCTGCTGACCCTGTTCGTGTCCTGCTTCCTGGTGCAGAGCCCCCGGGCGCTGGTGCACGGCATCATGTGCAAGCGGTACGGAGGGCAGGTGTCGGGGATCGGGCTCGGTCTGCTTTACTACGTGATGCCGGCCCTGTACTGCGACTGGGGGGAGATCATCTGGATCGCGGACAAGACCAGGCGCCGTTGGGCCATCTTCTCGGGGATCTACTACCAGCTCCTGATCTGGGCCTGCGGAATGATCGGCTGGGGGCTGACGACGCCGGGCAGCGAGGCGAACGCCATCTGGCTGTCGGTGTCGTTCGGCGCCGGCATGGGGCTGCTCCTGTTCGGAGCCAACCCTCTGGTGCAGATGGACGGCTACCTGCTGCTGGTCAGTTTCGTCGAGGTGCCGCGGCTGCGCGAGCGGTCGCTGGCGATCCTCGGATCCTGGTGCACCCGGCGGCCGCTTCCCGAGATCCTGACCCGGCGGGAGCGTCGCTGGTTCCTGTTGTATGGATCGCTGACGTTCATCTACGCCTTCGCCCACCTGGGCGTCGTCCTGGGGATGTTCTGGAACCAGCTCACCCCGCTGTATGAGGGGGCGGGGGCGATGGTCACGATCTTCGCGGCGTTCTACCTGGCCCACAAGCCGATCGCTTCCGGGCTGGCCCGGCTGCCGCCCCTCCGCCGGCTGTTCGCCCGGAACACGGGATGGCGCGGCTGGGTCGCGCGCCTCACGCTGGCCGGCGCCCTGGTGGCCGCCGGGTTCATCCGCGTCGACTACGAGACGGGCGGAGAGTTCCGGCTCCTGCCGTCGCACCGTGCCGAGGTGCGCTCCGACATCGAGAGCATGGTGGAGCAGGTCCTGGTCCGCGAGGGCCAGTGGGTCGAGGCGGGCCAGCCGATCGCCACATTGAGCGTCCGGTCCCACCAGCGGGACCTCGAGACCGCGCGGGGGGAGCTCGAGAAGGCGCAGGCCGAGCTGCGTCTCGCCAAGCAGGGCGCCAGACCCGAGGAGATCGGGCGCGTCCTCGCCGCCGTGAAGAAGGCCGAGACCAGCGCCGCCTGGAGCCAGCCGCGCGCCGAGCGTTACACCCGGATGTACCAGGACGGGTTGATCTCCCAGAACGACTATGAGATCGCCCTGAGGCAGCGCGACATGGACGCGGCCAGGCTCAGGGGGTCGCTCGCCGACCTGAATCTCGCCGAGAGCGGCCCCCGCCGGGAGCAGATCCAGGCGCTCGAGGCCAGGATCCGCGGTCTCAAGGCGCTGGCCGACAACTACGCGACCGACGTGGAGCGCACGACACTGGTCAGCCCGATCGCGGGGCGCGTCGTCACCCCCCGGGTCGAAGGGATCCGGGGCACGTACCTGACGCCGGGTCTGCGCGATCGGGTGATGGAGATCGAGGACGCGCGGACGTTGCACGCCGACATCGAGGTGAACGAGGAGGAGATCGCGGGCGTCCGTCCCGGCGCGCCGGTCCGTCTGGCCGCCTGGACCGATCCGGGAGCGCCCTTCGACGGCCGCGTGCTGAGCATCGCTCCCGTGGCCGCGCCCACCGCATCCGCGGCGACCGTCGCGACGGTCACCGAGGACTCCGCCGACGTCGCCACCCTGCGGATACCGGGCCTGCCTTACCGATTCGTCCGGGTGTTGAGCGAGGTCCCGAACCCGGACGGGCGGCTCAAGACGGAAATGACCGGCTACGCCAAGATCCCGACCGGCAAGCGGCCGCTCTGGGACGTGCTCTACCGGCCGATTGCCCGCTGGCTCAGAGTGAAGGTCTGGTACCTGATTCCGTGACGCCGGGGGCCGGGGCGGCCGCCTTGCGCGCCGCCACCAGCAGATAGTGGCGGATGTTGAGGACGTAGAGCGACATTCGGCCGCTCATCTTCGTGAGGGCGTCCCGATCGATCGCCCCGGCGAGGCAGCTGGACCGCAGGAAACGGACGCAGTTGCGCAGGAACCTCGAGGCGCATTCCTCCCGGGCGTCGACGATCTCCGCCTCGGCGAAGCCGGCCGACTGGCAGAGCTCGCGGTAGGCGGCGGCATCCTCCACGTAGTTGAGCATCCGCCCGGGCGGCTTGATCCGCTCCCACCAGCGCGTGAACAGGCTGTCCGAAAGCAGCAGCCGGCCTCCCGGTTTCAGGACGCGCCAGGCCTGGCGCAGGAACCTCTCGCGCGTATCGAAATGAAACGCCGCCTCCACGCAAAGGATGTTGTCGAACGTCCCGTCCTCGAACTTCAGGTCGGCCGCATTCATGAGGAGGAAGCGGCAGCCCGGCGCGTTGGCGGCGCAGGTCTGCAGCTGCTTCTCCGAGATGTTGATCCCGGTGACCGCCTCCGGGGCGTAGTACTTCAGCAGGTGGCGGGTGGTCGCCCCCTTGCCACAGGCGGCGTCCAGGATCGTCCCCGTCCTCTCCGGCAGGAACGCCAGGAGCTTCTCCATCAGGTTCTCGCACGCCTCCTGCTGGTCGCGTGTTCCCGGCGCCCAGTACCCGAAGTTGACGAAGTCGCTGTGCCCCCAGTAGGCGCGGAACAGATCGTCGTACATGAACTGGTCGTAGATCTGGTTGATCCGGGCGGACGGGGCGGCGGCGGCCGGGGCGCCGGAGAGCCGCGTATCATCCATTGACCAGCACCGTCTCTCCGAGGGTGCGGCCGGCCAGCAGGCGCTGCAGGACGGTCACGCCCTCGGGAAGCTCCCTCTGGCGCTCGAGATAGACCTCGTCCTCGGCGCGGACCTGGGCCCGGCGCGTCTCATCGCACAGCAGCGCGCGCAACAGATCGCGTGTCTCCCGTCCGCCGTACAGCTCGGCCTGGATGAACGGGCTGGACGGCGTGCTGCCGACGCGGATCATCTCGTCGGGCAGCGGGATGGAGGGCGCGGCGGTGTCGAACAGGAGCCGGCGAGGCGACGGGGCCTCTCCCTTGCCCGGCCTTCGCACCGGATACATGACGTGCGGGTAGATCGAGCCGGCGCGCCGGCGCTCCGCTCGCATCACCAGGCGCCGGATCTCGCTGCCCTCCGCCTCCCGGTCCAGGATCTCCTGCGCCGTCCAGGAGTTCACCAAGGCGACACCGGGGACGTTGCCGACCGCCTTCGCCAGGGTGAAGGAGACGATGTTCTCGGTCAGGACGAGATCGGAGGACAGCAGCAGCGCATCGAACTCCGACAGGGGCAGACCGGCGAGGTTGACCACCCGGACTCCTTTGGCGGACGACGGACGCAGCAGCGTCCCATCGTTGACCGACACGATGGTCACCGGCCGCGCCACGTCGGCCAGGTACTCCGCCAGGATCTCGCCCAGGTCGTCGTACAACGGCGCCTTCAGGGCCTTGGAGAGCCGGAAGCTCCACCGCGGCACGCTGTGGAAGATCAGGGCGCCTTCCCCCAGCGGCCCTTCCCCCAGGTAGCGGGCGCGCACCTGCGTCCTGACGTCCGGTTCGACACTCAACGGCATGGCCATGCTCTTGTACGGATGCCCCTGCCGTCCTTCCACCCGGGCCGGCTCGTGCAGGGGGCACGGCAGGAGGATGCACATGCGCTCGAAGATCGGACGCCACGCCTTGGCGATCAGCCGGAAGAACATCTGCGAGGACAGCCGCGCCATCAGCTTCTGCACCGACGGCGTCGACCCGACGTGATCGATCGCCACGAGGAGGGCGTCGAGCCCGTCCAGATCGCGCAGCCACCTCAGATCGGCCAGGGGGTACTGCCGGTTCAGCCGCAGCGCCAGGAACGAGCGCAGCTCCGAGAAGATGACGACGTTCGGATCGAGCTCCTCGATCATCCGGTGCCACTGCTCCTGGTTGGCCTCCAGGTCTCCCGTCATCTCCCGGACCCGGTCGCCGAAGTGCGGCCGCACGATCTGCGCGGCGGGAGCGGAGGCCAGGAACCAGGCATCGCCCCCACCCGTGACGATGCTCTGGGCGAGGGCGAGGGCGGTCGCCGTCTCACCGGTCGCCATCCAGGTCG
>QHXY01000014.1 GCA_003223145.1 Acidobacteriota bacterium | reverse complement strand
CCTTGGTGGCGGAGGTGACCTGAAGGTTGTAGGTGCGGTTGTCGGGCACGCCGCTCACGGTGGCGGGCGCCGCCAGAAACGTCCAGGCGTCCGTGCCCAGGACGCTGTAGTCCCGATCGCCCAGGACCCGCTGATCCGCCGCCTGCTGCAGACGTGTGATCGCCTTCTGGCTGTACCGGTGCCGCCCCGCCAGATCGACGGCCGCCTTGGCATCGACATAGCCGTATCCCGACTGCCAGAACGGCTGGACGCGCGTCGTGTCGGAGGTGTCGGGTACCAGGCCGGCGGTCACCTGCAGGATCGTCTTGACCTCATCGGGAGCGAGCGACGGCCGCTTCTCCAGAAGAAGAGCGACGACGCCGGCGACGTGCGGGCAGGCCATGCTGGTTCCCGACGCCGAGGCGGTCCCGCCGGGAGGCGAGGTCACCAGGAGGCCGGTCGTCCCGGTCGAGACGATGTCGACGCCGGGCGCGGTCACCGAGGGGTGGTACAGCCCGATCCGGTCCCCCGTGAACGCGACGTGCTTCTCGTCGCCCGCCGGGAGCGGACCGAGGGTCGAATCGTCGAACTCGAGACCGCCCGAGGAGAACGAGGCGCGCTGATGGTTGAGCGTTCCGGCGCCGGCCGAGATCACCCAGGGCGCCACGGAATACGGATTGATCGCCATCTCGGTCGTTTCGTTACCGGCGGCGAAGACCACGACGATGCCGGCGTCGTGGGCGGCCCTGGTGGCCTGGTTGATCGGCTCGTCGGGGTCGAACAGGCGGAACGACGAGCCCCAGGAGTTGTTCGCCACCCGGATGTGCCAGTCGGCGCGGTGCGTGAGCATGTCGTCGTAGGCGGCGAGGATGCTGAAGATGAACACCGCGTCGCCGGTGCCGTAGCCAATCAGCTCGGCCCCGGGCGCCACGCCGAGGACCTGGCCGTCGGTGTTGTCCGCCGCCACGATCCCCGCGACGTGCGTGCCGTGCCCGCCCGAGGTGTCGCTGTCGTTGTACGGGCCCTGATCGACCGGGATCACCAGGGGCGTGGTCGACAGCCCCGCCGCCGACCCGTCGACGATCTTCACGTTGTGGGTGACGCGGTTCCTGAGGTCCGGGTGTGTTGCATCGATGCCGCTGTCCACGATGGCGACACCCACCCCGGCGCCATCGATCCCGAGGGCCTGCACCTCGTTGGCGCGAATCGCCGCATCCGATGCAACCGACTCGAGCCGCAGCCGCTCGTTGGGATAGACATCGGCGGCGAGCCCGCTGGTGACGGCCTGGACCATGGCGGAGCGCGGTCCCCGCAGCAGGGCGAGGGGCAGGTTCTGGAACCCCTGCACGCGGAGCCCGAGCGCCCTCATGCCGTCGAGCCGGGACGATGCCGGCATGGCGCCGCCGAAAGTCGCGATCCCGTCGACGGATCCGTCGGCGTTGGCGGGCTCGACGGCGAGGAGCGCCAGCCCCTGGTGAGTCCCGTCGGTGGCGACCACGGGGAAATCGGCGAACAAGCAGCCAAGCAGCAGGCCTACGGCCAGAGCCATTCGTTTCGACATGTGCCGGACCTCCTTTCTCCGCGCGGGAGTCTGGCCCGGTGTGGTTGAAGAATCCTTGAATGTTCAGGGTGAGGACGCCCGCAACTCATTTGTTGCGAGCGGCTTCAACGCGGCGCCCGGAGCCGTCCTCCGGACCGATCGGATATCTCGTTGGGTGATGTCGACGGTGCGTTGAGGAGAGAATCGGTGCCGGGCGGCGGCCCGGCGACACCTGGCTTCTAGTGGGCGTCCGTGCGCCAGATTGTGTTGATCGGAGTCACGACGTTCGCGTGACCCAGGTAGGGGGTGAGCCCGAAACCGTCTTCGAGCGTGCGCAGCACACTGTAGTGATAGAAGGTATCGTCGTAGAAGCCGGGGACGGCGAGCGGGCTCAGAACCGCGCATACGACGTGGCCTCCCTGCCCGAGACCGTTCTTCTTGGCCATACCGCCCGCCCGCTCGTCTTCGTCGTAGACCACGATGATGACGCCGTCCGACCCGAAGGCGGGCGAAGCCTCGATCAAGGGCACCTCACGCGCGAGAAAGGCGTCGAACTGGGTGTAGCGGTTGTTGATCGGCGCGCAGTTCCCTTCGCCGTCTTCACAGCCGTTCGGCAGGATGAGGTTGAAATTGGCGATGTTTCCCGAAGCCAGCGCTTCGTTGAACAAGCGCATGGGGTCGCTCGAGTCCCCCGCGGGGATGTCGTTCTGGAGACACTCCTGCGATGGATTGGTCGCAGACCACACGCCGTCCGGTCCCTCGATGTTGTCGAACAGGATGGCCGGGTTGCCCGTGGTGTAGAACCCGGTCAGCGGGCACGCCGTGTCCGAGGTGCAGGTCCCACCCGAGCCCGTATCGCACCGGAAGCTGCCGCTCTCGAGCCACGTCGTCCACGACAGACGCGCCACGTCCATCTGGTGGAACAGGTTGTCGACGTCCTGGTGACAGGCGGCGCCGTAATCTTGCTGCTCGCACCGGGTGAACTGTCCCGAGACCAGGGCGACGTAGTTCGCCTGGGACCAGTGAGTCGCCGCGTAGTACTCGGTGAGCCAGGCCGAGCGCGGCTGGATCGTGCCCATGAGATAAGGAGCATTGATCTGAGTCACGTGATCGTAGGTCGTGTTCTCGCCGATGATCAGGAAGACGTGGCCGAAACCGGGGACGCCTTCTATGGTCTTGAGCGCGGACACGGGCGCCAGGGCGTTCGCCGTGCCGTACCCCGTGCAGAGAAGACAGGTCACGCTCGTCACGAGCGCGAAGCTGTGAAGGTGCCGTGATCGGACCGTGCTCATGGAAGACTCCTCTGTCGCTGTGCGGTTTCTTGAGACTATAGCACACCGACCGCCAGGCTCACCGGCTCTTCCTGACGGCGCCATCGGCCTGCGCCTGGCGGAAGGCCTGCCAGCCCGGGATGCCGTTGACCCCGCCGCCGGCGTGCGTGGCCGACGAGCCGTGGTACAGCCCCTTGAGCGGCGTGCGGTAGTCGGCGTCGATGAGCCCCAGCTCGCGCTCCATGTCGTACGGTCCGATCACCTGCCGATCGATCACCGCGCGCCTGAAGTTCGGCGCCAGCTCCGTGTAGAGATCGATGATGCGATCGGCGTAGGCCTCGAGCTCGGCGCGGTGCGGCTCCCTGTTCCAGTCGTCCGGCACCCATTGGCTGAACATCGAGAAGACGTGCACTCCCTTCGGGGTGAGCGTGGGGTCGAGAGACGTCGGAATCGTCCCGTCGACAAAGGGCGCGGTGGCGGCCTTGCGCTCGATATGCGCGTCCTGGAAGGCGCGCTCGGCGTAACCGGGCGAGAAGCACAGCTCGACGGAGCCGGTGTGGTGCTCCTGGAGGTGCGTGCCGGGGTCGGCCTTGAAGCTCGGCAGCTCGGACAGCGCCACGTTGATCTTCACCACGCCCGAGCGGGTCTTCCAGCGCTCGATGTCGCGCACGAAATCGGCTGGCAGCTCGTTTCGATCAATGAGCTGCAGGAAGGCGATCTTGGGATGGATGGTCGTCACGACGACGCGGGCGTGGATCTCCTCGCCGCTCCTGAGGGCGACGCCCGTGACGCGGCCGTCGCGGGCGAGGATCTTCGCCACCGGCGCCTGCGTCCTGACTGCGCAGCCGAAGCTCTCGGCCGAGCGGCGGATCGAGTCGGACACGGCGCCCATGCCGCCCTCCTGGAAGCCCCACGAGCCGAGATGACCGTCCCCGACGTCGCCGATCGAATGGTGCAGCATGACGTAGGCCGTCCCCGGCTCGTCGGGGCCGGCCCAGGTGCCGATGACACCGTTGATGGCGAGCATCCCCTTGATGGCGTCCGACTCGAACCAGTCGTTCAGCAGGTCGGTGACGCTCATGGAGAACAGGCGGGTGACGTCGGCCACGCCGCGCACCCCCAGGTTGCGCATCTTCCAGCCCTGGAGCCCAGCCTCGGCGGCACGTGCAGGAGCAGAGGTCCGAGGATGTCGGCCACGCCCTTCAGCCAGGCCTCCCATTTCGGCAGCTTCTCGGCGTCCTTCTTCGAGAATTGGGCGATGGAGGCGTGGCTCCGGGCATGATCGCTGGCGAACACCTTGATCGCCCGGCCATCGGGATAGGCCTGGTAGTAGGGGCCGAACGGCGTGACTTTGTATCCGAACTCCTTCAGCTTCAGCTCCCGGATGATCGTCGGGGGCATCAGGGACATGACGTAGGAGTAGGTGGTGACCTTGATGTCGGGGTGATCCGGGAACGGCGCGCTGGTGTCGGCGGCGCCGCCCACGCTGGGGCGGGCTTCGAGGACCAAGGTGCGCGCGCCGGCGCGCGCGAAGTACGCGCCGCCGACCAGCCCGTTGTGGCCGCCGCCGACGATGATGGCGTCATAGCTCCTGGGTGTCATGAGGCGGGATTATGGCCGCGACCGGACGCGTGAATCAACCCCGATGAGGGTGATGATAATCTTGGGGCGTCACGGACCCGGGAGGGCTCATTGAGCTCCGGTGCACAGGGCAGGACGCGTCCCATCGAGCAGGCCTGTTTCTGGCTCGCCGGCAGGCGGCGTGAAGCCGATCCGCCTCTGAGCGGGCGGCGCGAGGCCGACATCGCCGTCATCGGCGCCGGGCTCACCGGGCTGTGGACGGCGATCTTCCTGAAGACGCTCGAGCCGCGTCTTGAGGTCGTCGTCCTGGAGCAGGGGATCGCGGCCTACGGCGCCAGCGGCCGGAACGCCGGCATGCTGGGGGCGGCGATCGATCACTCCTATCCGCTGGCGATCACCCACTTCGGGCGCAAGGAGGCGGCGCGGCTGGCCGGCCTGGGAGTGGACAATCTCGCCGGGATGTTGCGTTTCCTGGAGGAACGTCGGATCGACTGCGACCTCGAGCGCACGGGCCAGCTGCACGTCGCCCTGACGCCCGCGCAGGTCGAGGATCTGCGCGAGTCGGTCGACGTCGCCCGGCAGCTCGGGCAGAACCACGACCAGTTCCTCGACGCCGAGGCCACGCGGGCGGAGCTGAACTGCGCGCGCTACCAGGCCGGTGTCTACAACCCGAACGGCTGCATCCTCAATCCCGTCAAGCTGGTGGAGGGTCTCAAGCGCGAGGCGGCGAGGGCGGGGACCGCGTTCCACGAGCGCACCCGGGTGACCGCCATCGAGCGGTCGAACGGCGGCGTGCGGCTGCGGACGGAGCATGTCCCCGGAGCCACCAGCGCGCC
>QHXY01000226.1:2383-3703 GCA_003223145.1 Acidobacteriota bacterium | reverse complement strand
TCCACACACTGCCGCGCAATGGATCCGGGGGGCAGCCGGTACCGCCGATGGAGGGAGATTCTATCACCGCCCACGGGCGACGGCAGCGGTTCGGGGCATGGGTAGCCGGCCGGCGGGCCGGGACAATCTCAGGCGATCAGACGTCCTATGATCTTGAGGGGATCGGCCGACTGGTCGACCACGGCGGCGATCCCCTCCAGGAGCGGCAGGCGAAGACGGTGGCGCGCGGCCAGGTCGCGGGCCAGCCGGACCGATCCGATCCCCTCGACCACGCCCGGGATCGAGGCCAGCGCCTCGTCGGCCGGCCGGCGGCGGGCGAGCTCCTCTCCCATGCGGCGGTTGCGGCTGTGGCCGCTGAGACCGGTGCCGACCAGGTCCCCCAGGCCGGCGAGACCGTAGAACGTGACGCGCCGGCCACCGAGCGAGACGCCGAGACGGGCCATCTCCGGGAGGGCGCGCGCCAGGAGCGCCGCCTTGGTGTTCAGGCCGAGCCCGAGACCGTCGCACAGGCCAAGAGCGAGGGCATAGGCGTTCTTCAGGACGCCACCCAGCTCGACGCCGGCCAGGTCGCGGCTCACCTGCAGGCGCAGGATCGGAGTCTGGAGATCGCGCCGCACGGCGCGCGCCAGGCGCAGATCGCGGCAGGCCAGCACCACCGCCGTCGGCACGCCCCGGCTGAGCTCGTGCGCGATCGACGGACCCGAGACGGCGAGGATGCGTCCCGCGAAGGCCGACGGGACCTCCGCGGCGATCACCTCGGTCATCCTGAGATACGTGCCACTCTCGAGCCCCTTCGAGGCGCTCACGATGACGGGGCGATCGCCGCCCGCCGCATCCCCCGGAGCGCGGCCGTCGCTCGGGCCTCCGAGCGCCTGCCCGGCCTGGCGGGCCACCTCGCGCACCACCTTCGAGGGAACGGTGACCAGGATCACGCCGGCGCCCGCCAGCGCCTCCTCGAGGTCGGTCGTGACGCGAAGCGCCCGGGGCAGCGGCACACCGGGCAGATACTTGGTGTTCAGGCGCTGGCCGTGGATCTCGCGCGCCACCTCGGTCTCGATCGTCCAGGCGATCACGTCACGGCTCTTGCCGGCGCGGATCCCCGGCACGCCGCCCGCCAGGACGATGCCCAGGGTGGTCCCGAGGTTCCCGGCGCCCAGGATCGCGACCTTCAGGCTCGCCAAGCGGACCTCCGAGAGATCGCCACGCCACGCGGGCGCGCGGCGCGACCGGCGCGTACTCTAGCATAGGGGCGATGCTATATTCGCGGCCGGCGCCCCGAGGAGCGGCATGGAATACGAACCGGTCATCGGCCTCGAAGTG
>QHXY01000226.1:0-2307 GCA_003223145.1 Acidobacteriota bacterium | reverse complement strand
GGCATGCCCGGCACGCTGCCGGTTCTCAACCGGCGGGCGGTGGAGTTCGCCCTGCGCGCCTCCCTGGCTCTCGGCTGCGATATCCAGCCGCTGTCGATCTTCGCGCGCAAGAATTATTTCTATCCCGACCTGCCGAAGGGGTACCAGATCTCGATGTACGACCGGCCGCTGTCGGTCGGCGGCCACCTCGACGTCGAAGCGGGGGGACAGACCCGGCGCATCGGCATCACCCGCATCCATATGGAGGAGGACGCCGGCAAGCTGCTGCACGAAGGCTTCCCCGATTCCGACCGCAAGTCGTACGTCGACTTCAACCGCTCCGGCGTGCCGCTGATCGAGATCGTCAGCGAGCCCGATCTGCGATCGCCCGAAGAGGCGCACGCCTACTACTCCAGCCTGCGCAGCGCCCTGGTCTACCTCGGCGTGACCGACGGCAACATGGAGGAGGGGTCGCTGCGCTGCGACGCCAACGTGTCGCTGCGCCCGCGCGGCCAGACCGCCCTGGGCACCAAGGCCGAGCTGAAGAACCTGAACTCGTTCAAGTTCGTGCAGCACTCCCTGGAGCACGAAATCCGCCGCCAGACCGACCTTCTGTCGCGCGGCCAGAGGGTGACGCAGGAGACCCGCCTGTACGACCCGGCCGAGGACCGGACGTACGCCATGCGCTCGAAGGAAGAGGCGCACGATTACCGCTATTTCCCCGAGCCCGATCTGCTGCCGCTGCAGGTCGAGACGGCGTGGATCGACGAGGTCCGCGACCGGCTTCCCGAGCTGCCCGCGGCGCGCCGGCAACGCTTCGTCCGGGAGTGGGGTCTCAAGGAGCAGAGCGCCCACGTCCTGACCGCGAGCCGGCCGATCGCCGACTATTTCGAGGCGGTCGCGACCGCTGCCGGGGACGGGCAGGCCGCCGCCAACTGGGTCGAGACCGAGATCCTCAGGAAGATCAAGGAAGACAAGATCGAGGTCCGGCAGCCGGGCGACATCCCGCTGGCCCCGGAACGGCTCGGGAAAATCGTCGTGATGATCAAGGATGGAACCATCTCCGGCAAGATCGCCAAGGACGTGTTCGAGATGGTCTACGCCACCGGCAAGGAACCCGCCGACGTCGTGCGTGAGCGGGGGCTGGGCCAGGTGACCGACGAGGGTCCGATCCGCGCGGCGATCGACAGCGTGATCGCGGAGAACCCCGGCCAGCTCGCCAAGTACCGGGCCGGCAAGACGGCGCTCCTCGGCTTCTTCGTGGGGCAGGTGCTCAAGGCGACCGGCGGCAAGGCGAACCCGGAGCTGGTGAATCGCCTCCTCAAAGAGCGTCTGGACAGGTCTTGAGGCGCGCTCCCCGCCCGCCCGGCGGCCCGGCATGATCCAGTTTTTTCACGTCACCAAGAAGTACCGGCAGGGCGCGCAGGCCCTCTCCGACGTCAGCGCGCACATCGAAAAGGGGGAGTTCGTGTTTCTGACCGGCCCGAGCGGCGCCGGCAAGACGACCTTCCTCAAGATGGTTTTCCGCGAGGACGTCCCGACGTCGGGACAGGTGATCGTCCACAATGACGACGTGGCGACCATGTCCGCGCGCCGGATCCCGTACCTGCGCCGCCAGATCGGCGTCGTGTTCCAGGACTTCAAGCTGCTGCCGCGCAAGACCGTGTTCGAAAACGTCGCCTTCGCCACGCAGGTGATCGGCCTGCCGCGCAAGGAACAACGCGTCCGCACCTTCCAGGTGCTCGAGATGCTGGGGCTGAACCACAGGCTGCACAACTACCCCGAGCAGGTCTCGGGAGGGGAGCAGCAGCGCATGGCGATCGCCCGCGCCCTGGTGAACCGGCCGCTCATCCTGCTGGCCGACGAGCCGACCGGCAACCTCGACCCCGACCTGGCCAAGGAGATCATGGGTTTGTTCAAGGACATCAACTCGCACGGGACGACCGTGATCATCGCCACGCACGACCGCGACCTGATCCGGCGCATGAGCCGCCGCGTGATCGCCCTCGACCACGGCCGCGTGGTCGCCACGGCGGTGGCCTGATGCGCCCTCCGCACGGAGCCGCCTGAGGCATGGGACGCCTGCTGCGCGCCCTCCAGCACTGCGCCCGCGAGGCCTGGGACGGCCTGTGGCGAAATCCGGCCCTGAGCGCCCTGTCGGCGGCGTCGATCGGCATCTCACTCTACGTTCTCGGCCTGTTCCTCCTGCTGGCGATCAACCTGAATCACTTCGTCGAAGCGCTCGGGAAGGAGATGCAGGTGCAGGTGTACCTGAAGGAGGACGCCTCACCCGCCGACATCAAGATCCTGCAAAAGGAGTTCGCGTCC
>QHXY01000225.1 GCA_003223145.1 Acidobacteriota bacterium | reverse complement strand
TGGGGGAGCGGCTGCCGCCGCCGCCGGGCGCCCCGGCGCCGCTGCACGACGCGCGCCCCTTCCCGCTGAGCGTCGAGGGCGCCTACGAGCGCTTCCTGTTCCAGGGCTCGTTGTTCCGCGGCATCCGCTCCATCGAAGGCCTGGGCGAAGGCGGCATCTCCGGTACGGTCCTCCCCTCGACGCCCTCCCGCTGCGTGCGCGGCGCCGCGGAGGGAGCCTGGCTGATCGACCCGGTCGTCGTGGACAGCGCCTTCCAGCTCAGCATCCTGTACGCGCGTTCCCACTACGATATGACACCGCTGCCGGCGCGGTTCCGTAGCTTCCGCCGCTTCGCGCCACTCGACGGCTCGCCGATCCGCTGCGAGTTCCGCTCGCGGGCGCGCGCCGGCGGCCACGTCCTGGACACCCAGATTGCCTTTCTGGACGAACGCGGGCGACTCCTGGGGCTGCTCGAGGACCTGGAGCTGAGCTGCAGCCGGGAGCTGAACCGCCTCGCCGGTCCGCGAGGTCGCGCCTGATGAGCGCCAGCAAGAGCGACATCGCCATCATCGGCATGGCCTGTATCTTTCCGAGGGCCCCGGACCTCCGATCGTTCTGGGAGAACCTCATGGCCGGAGTCGACGCGATTTCCGATCCGCCGCCGGAGTCCGGAACGCATCGCGTCTTCGACCCGTCTTCGAACGACAACGACCGGCTGTACACCAAGCGCGGCGGCTACCTGGGAGACCTCGCCCGGTTCGATCCGCTCGAGTACGGCGTCATGCCCCGCTCCGTGGACGGGTCCGAGCCGGAGCACTTCATCGCGCTCCGCCTGGCGCACGACGCCCTGAAGGACAGCGGCTACCTCGATCGGCCGTTCGACCGCAAGGTGACGGGGCTGATCCTGGGGCGCGGGACGTACGTCAACCGCGGCGTGATGTCCTGCATCCAGCACACCATCGTGGTGGACGAAGTGGTGTCGCTTCTGCAGCAGCTCCACCCGGAGCACCCGCCGAAGTACCTGGACGAGATCCGTCGCAGCCTGAAGGCGGGCCTCCCCCCGTTCAATCCGGAGACGGCGCCCGGTCTGGCGCACAGCGTCATGTGCGGTCGGATCGCCAACCGGCTCGACCTGATGGGACCGGCCTTCACGGTGGACGCCGCGTGCGCCTCCTCGCTCATCGCCGTCGACACCGGCATCAAGAGCCTCCTGGGCCGCGAGTCGGACATGGTGCTCGCGGGGGGCATCCAGATCTCCACGACCTTCCCGATCGCGCTTCTGTTCTCGCAGCTCGGCGCGCTGGCCAGGAGCGGACGGATCCGGCCGTTCCATCCCGAGGCCGACGGCACCCTGCTCGGCGAGGGGGCGGGAATCGTGGTCCTGAAACGCCGCGAGGACGCCGAGAGGGACGGCGACCGGGTCTACGCGGTGATCAAGGGCGTCGGCACATCGAGCGACGGCAAGGCCCTGGGCGTCCTGGCGCCGCGGGTCGAGGGCGAGGAGCTGGCGATGCGGCGCGCCTACGAGTCGTCCGGGATCGATCCGCAGAGCATCGGTCTGATCGAGGCGCACGGCACCGGGACCCCGGTGGGCGACGCCACCGAGATCGAGGCGTTGCGTCGAGTCTTCGGCGAGGGGGACGGAGAGCCGCGCCTGCCGATCGGCTCGGTCAAGTCGATGATCGGCCACTGCATCCCGGCGGCGGGGGTCGCGGGGCTGATCAAGACGGCGCTGGCGCTGTACCACAAGGTCCTGCCGCCGACCCTGCACGCCGATGCGCCCCATCCGAAGCTTGCCGGGAGCTGCTTCTACCTCGACGCCAGGACGCGGCCCTGGATCCACGGGGGTCCCCAGCCGCGCCGCGCCGGCGTGAGCGCTTTCGGATTCGGGGGGATCAACGCGCACGCCATTCTGCAGGAGGCGACCACCCCGAGGGCGTCGGTGGTGCATCCGGAGCCGGTCGACGTCCGGGGCGTCCGTCTCCTTCACGCGCTGCGCGACTCGGAGCTGTACACCGTCGAGGCCGCCACGCGCGCCGATCTGACGCCGCGCTGCGAGTCCCTGCGTCGTTTCATCAAGGAGAACCCGGGGATCCCCGCGGTCGACCTGGCCTACACGCTGAACTGCCCGTCCGCGCCGCACAAGGCCCGCCTGGCGATCGTGGCCGACTCGGTCGAGGAGCTCGACCGCAAACTCGCCTACGCCGTCGAACGTCTGGCCGATCCCGCCTGCGCACGCATCAAGGAAATGAGCGGCATCTACTATTTCGAGGAGCGGCTGCGCGCGGACGCCGGGCTGGCGTTCCTGTTCCCGGGCGAGGGGGCGCAGTACGCCGGGATGCTGGCGGATCTGTGCCTGCATTTCCCCGAGGTGCGCCAGTGGTTCGATCTGATGGACCGCGCCTTCCGCGACCACCGACGCGGCTTCGTCCCCAGCCAGGTCCTGTTCCCCGCCTCCGCGGTCCAGCGCCTCGAGGCCGCCAGACGACTGTGGGAGATGGACAGCGCCATCGAGTCGGTGTTCGCGGCCGACCAGGCGCTGTTGTCACTGCTGGCCCGCCTGGGTGTGCGGCCCTCGGCGGCCGTCGGCCACAGCACGGGCGAGTACTCGGCGCTCCTCGCCGCGGGCGCGGCGCTGGTCGAGGACGAGGAGCGGCTCGTCCGTTACATCCTGGACGGCAACCGCGCCACGGAGCGTGCCCGGGCGAGCGGCGTGGTCCCTCCGGGGATCCTGCTCGCCGTCGGCCCCGCCGATCCGGAGATCCTGCGGGTTCTCGAGACGGGCTACGGGTCGTCGCTGCACCTCGCCATGGACAACTGCCCGCACCAGGTGGTGGTCTGCGGCACGGAGGAGGTGATCGCCCGGGCGCAGGCCGACCTGCGCAAGCGGGGCGCCGTCTGCCAGCGCCTGCCGTTCAGCCGCGCCTATCACACTCCGCTGTTCGCGCCGGTGTGCGACGAGCTGCGCGAGTACTACGAGCGCGTGAGCTTCGCCGTGCCGCGCATCCCGCTCTACTCCTGCGCCACCGCCGCGCCCGTTCCCCCCGATGCGGACGAGGTCCGGAGGCTGGCCCTCGAGCAGTGGGCCCGGCCGGTGCGCTTCCGCGAGACCATCGAGGCGATGTACGCCGCGGGGTTCCGGATGTTCGTGGAAGTCGGGCCGCGCGGCAACCTCACGGCGTTCGTCGAGGACACCCTGCGCGGCCGCCCGCATCTGGCCGTCGCCTCCAACCTGCAGCGTCGCTCGGGGATCAAGCAGCTGCACCACCTGCTGGCCCAGCTCAGCGCGCAGGGCGTGCCCCTCACCCTGGAGCCGCTCTACGGGGAGCGGGGAGCGCGACGGTTGTCCCTGGAAGCGCTTGGCGCCGGCACCCGCCTGCAGGCGGAGCCCGATCGATCGATGGCGCTCTGTCTCGACCTGCCGAGACTGCGGGTCGAGGAGGGCCTGATCGAGCGCGCCGCCCCGGCGCCAACGGCGACGGTCGCGGCGCCGCGGCCGCCGTCGGCACCGCCACCGGCGGCCGCCGCCATGAACGAATACCTGCGCACCATGGAGCAGTTCCTGCGCACGCAGGACGAGGTGATGCGGGCGGTGCTGTCACGCGGGCGTGGCGGGCGGGCGTCGCGTCTGCCGTTCCTGGATACTCCGGCGCGCCGCGGACCGGATGGTTCGCTTCTGTTCCGCAAGGACCTGTCGACGGGCGAGGAGAGCTTCGTTCTCG
>QHXY01000224.1 GCA_003223145.1 Acidobacteriota bacterium | reverse complement strand
CGTCGGCCACCAGGACGGCGTTGATTACCTTGTGATGGAGTTCCTGGAAGGGGAGACGCTCGCCGATCGTCTGGCGAAGGGACCCCTGCCACCGGGTCAGGCGGTGCACTACGCGGTCGAGATCGCCGGCGCTCTCGATGCGGCGCACCGGCGGGGAGTCGTCCACCGCGATCTCAAGCCCGGCAACGTCATGCTGACGCGGGCCGGCGCGAAACTTCTCGATTTCGGTCTGGCGCGGGCGGACCCGGAGGCGACGCCGGGGATCTCCGGGGTTTCGGCCACACCGACGCACACTCGTGCGCTGACCGCCGAAGGGACAGTCGTCGGGACGGTGCAATACATGGCGCCGGAGCAGCTGGAGGGGAAGCCGGCCGACGCGCGCAGCGATTTGTTCGCCTTCGGCGCCGTGCTCTACGAAATGGCGACGGGCCGAGCCCCCACCGCTCGCCACTCTGCAACCGCTGGCCCCGCCCGCCCTGGAGCGGGTGGTGAGGGGCTGCCTGGCCAAGGATCCGGAGCAGCGCCTGCAGTCGGCGCACGACCTGATGCTCGAGCTGAAGTGGATCGCGGAGGACGGCTCGCAGGCGGGCGTAGAGACACAGCGGACCGTGCCTAGGAGAAGCCGGGAGCGATTGATGTGGGCCGCCCTGACCCTCACCACTGCGGTCGCCCTGGCTCTGGGATATCTCGTTGCGACCCGTGCCCCGACCGAGGAACGGGTCACGCGAAGCTACATCAAACCGATGGCTGATACGAGCTTCATTCTGTCCGATGCGGCAGGCTTCGCGCTCTCGCCGGACGGCCGCCGTCTGACCTTCGTGGCCTCCACCTCGGGAGGGAAGTCCGCATTGTGGGTTCGTGCGATCGACTCGTTGCGCGCCGAACCTCTGACGGGCACCAATGGCGCCACGTACCCCTTCTGGTCGCCCGACAGTCGATTCGTTGGTTTTTTTGCGGGGGCCAAGCTCAAGAAAATCGACATCTCGGGTGGTCCCCCGTTCACGCTTTGCGATGCCTCCGACGGCCGCGGCGGTACCTGGAATCGTGAGGGAGACATCCTGTTCACTCCATCGGTCAACGCCGCCCTCTACCGCGTCTCCGCCTCGGGCGGACCTGCGACTCCGGTGACCATCCTGGACCCGTCGCGGAGCGAACTATCACACCGGTGGCCCCAGTTCCTGCCGGACGGACGTCATTTTATCTACCTGGCGGGAAGCGTGTTCACCTCAAAAGAGAACCCGACGAACACGATCCGGCTGGGGTCGCTCGACTCGAAACAAAGCGATCTCGTGCTTCATTCACATGCCGGCGCCATCTACGGCTCGGGACAGATCCTCTTTCTGCGCCAGGACACACTGATGGCCCAACCTTTCGATGTGGAGCATCTGAAACTGGCCGGTGGCGCCATTCCGGTCGCGGATCCGGTTCCGGAAGTCGCGGTTTTTTCAAAGGGGCTTTTTTCCGCCTCCGAGAACGGCCTGCTCGCCTACGTTGAAGGCACGAGCAGCGCGGACCGGCAACTCGTGTGGTATGACCGGAGCGGAAGGCAGATTGGTGTCGTGCCCGGTACCGATGCGTACTCCAGCCCCCGCGTCTCGCCCGATGGGAAGAGGCTTCTGTACTATCTCGATTCTTCCGGCTATGACATCTGGAGCTACGACATGGCACGCGGCGTGAAATCGCCGCAGACGTTCGGCACAGCTTCGACACAGGGCAACATCTATCCCGTCTGGTCGCCCGACGGCCGGCGGTTCGCCTACGGCTCCTACCGCAACGGGAAGCACGCCCTTTATCAGAAGGCTTCGGACGGGTCCAGCGGCGAGGAAGTTATCGTGGAAGGTGGAGACCGATACAAATTCCCGACCGATTGGTCCCCGGACGGCAAGCTCCTCACGTATCAAGAAGGCATACAGAGCGGATGGGTGATCCGGATGCTGCCACTCGACGGTGACCGCAAACCCTACACCCTTCATGAATCCGGGTTCAGTGAACGTGAAGCGGCTTTCTCCCCCGACGGCAAATGGCTGGCCTACTGCTCGAACGAATCGGGGGAGTACAAGGTCTACGTCGTCCCCTTTCCCGGTCCCGGCGGAAAGTGGCAGGTCTCACCCGGGGGAGGATCCTCTCCGCGCTGGCGGCGCAACGGCCAGGAAATATTCTACTTCTCATCGGACAACAAACTGATGGTCGCTGAAGCGAGAGCGAATGCTTCCAGTTTCGAAATCGGCGCCATCCGGACATTGTTCGAGACTCGCCCCTACGGGGTTTTCGCGAGGTTCGACGTCACAGCCGACGGCCAGCGATTCATTGTTCCGTTCGAAGCGGGGACCTCCACCACGGCGATCACCTTGGTCGTGAATTGGCCTTCTGATTTGAAGCGGTGATCAGGGCTCCGGTGGGGCCGACCGGCCCGCGCAGGACGGTCCGCTTGGGCGGGCTCGAGAGCGGATCGAGCGACACTCCGCAGCTCTCCAACGGTCTCTGTTTCATGGGCAGCAACACGATGAGGATCGGATCCTCGTCCCAAGCCGCACCGGGGGGGGCGTGCGCGCGTTTTCGCGGCCGGGGTCCACCGGCCTCAACGCCTGCCCGTATCGTGTGCTCCGCGCAACAGGCAGTCCAAAAAGAACTGCATCAATAGGGGGGATGCCATGCGTTTGACCTTGAAGCTCGCCGTGCCGCTCGCCGCGCTGGCGCTTTCGGTCGCGGGATGCAGTGTCGCCAGATCGGAAATGTCCAAGGCAAGAGACCAGGGGGAGAAGAAGAAAACATCGACCGGTCTGTCGTACGTCGAGCAGACCACGGTCGAGGCCGCACCGGCGCCCGCCGCCCCACCGGGCGGCTGGGATTCGGAGCGGGTCATGAGCGGCCAGGATGACTGGGAGCCGGCGGTCGGCGCCGACCCGATGAACTCGAACTACGTGTATCAACTGACGACGCGCTACACAGGACCGAAGCCTTGCGGCAACTGCAAGCTGCCCGCGATCGTCCTGCGTCGATCGGCCGACGGCGGGGCGACCTGGACGGAGCAGTTCCTGGCCTTGTCGAGTAAGTCCCAATATGATCCACAAATCGAAGTCGCCTCGAGCGGTTGGGTCTATGCTGTGTGGCTCGACGCCTTCACGCCCGGTTCGACCTTCATCAGGTCGCTCGATCGCGGCGCCACCTGGTCGACCGGCATCTCGTGGTCCGGTAATGGGAAGAAACCGCAGTGGAACGACAAGCCCTGGCTGGCGATTTCCCGCGACGGCCAGCACGTCTATCTCGGCTTCAACTCCAGCGACAGCTACTTCGTGTACTCACACGACTTCGGTGTCTCGTTCTCGACGCCGGTGAAGACCAACAGCGATACGCGCTACTGGTTCCATTCCGGCGGAGTCGTCTCGCCGTCGAACCCGATGGTCGCCTATTTTGCGACCAGCAATTACTCCAACGGGAATAACTACGCGGGCGACTCCAACGTCGAAATCCTGAAGACGGTCGACGGCGGCGCGACCTGGACGGACACTCATATCGACACCTCCCGCGAGGTGCCGGCCTGTCCGTGGGCGGCCGGCTGCCAGCAGGGGTTCCTTGGCACGCAGGCGGCCCTGGCGATGGACAGCGCCGGGAAGCTGATGATCGTCTACAACGCGAACGACACACCCGACGTGCCGGAGCAGATGTACGTGCGCACCTCCACGGACGGCGTCACCTGGAGCGCGCGCCAGAAGATCTCCGTCGCCTCCGCGACCGTGAACAACGGTTTTCCCATGGTGGCGGCGCACCTGACGACGGCCGGTGATTTTCGCGTGGTCTGGCAGGACGACCGTGTCCTCAGCCACACGGGCTGGAACACCTGGTACAAGCGCACCACCAACGGCGGTTCGACCTGGAGCGCCGACGTCCGCCTTTCGAACCTGGCCACCGGAGCGCCCTACAAGACCGTCAACGGCTACAACTTCCCCTACGGTGACTACGGAGAGATTTCGGTCGATTCGACCGGCCGCAATCATGTCGTCTGGGGTGAGGGGATCAGCTACAGCGGCCCCGGCGGCACCTGGTACACGCGCGGACAGTAACGCCTCACTAGATTCCGGCCGCCCCGCGTTCTCCGCGCGGGGCGGCCGGTACGCCGTTGACCGGAACTCACCTCAGGGATGATCCGTGCCCGCGCGCCCTCGTCGATACTGAGAGGCGCCCTCTATTCCGCCCGCAGTGCTTCGGTGGGGCTGATTCTCGAGGCGTACCTGGCGGGTATGTAGCAGGCGATCTGGGCGACCGCGATGAGGAGGACGGTGACGCCGATCAGGACGGGAACGCTGCTCATCTGCATGCCGGGGAAGGACGCCGCCAAAAGTCGGGATATGCCGAAGGCGCCGAGCAGGCCGATGGCGGAGCCGATGAGCGCGAGCTTCACTCCGGAAGTGAGCACGAGGCGGATGATGTCTCCGGCCTGGGCACCCAGCGCGAGGCGGATGCCGAATTCGCCGGTGCGTTGGGCCACGGTGCGGGCGATGACGCCGTACACGCCCAGGGAGGCCAGGCCGAGCCCGAGCACGGCCAGCGCGGAGAGCATGGTGGCGAGGACCCCCTCTTGATAGTTGGCCCGGGCGATCGTGGTTTCGGCGGGTTGGAGTTTGCGCACCGGCAGGTCCTGGTCGAGCGACATCATAGTGGTGCGGATACTGTCGACGAGGGTGGACGGCGCGATACCGGCGGTGCGCACGGCGACTTCGTTGAGGGACCGGGGTTCCTGGGCCATGGGTTGGTAGAGCTGGTAGGTCGTCACGGTGATCTTGTCGGGGTAGACCGATTGGACGTCGCCGACGACGCCGACGATTTCTCCCCATTCAATGGTCTTGCCACCGGCCTGGGCGATGCGCCGACCGACAGGACTTTCGCCGGCAAAGAGACCACTGGCCATGGCCTGGTTGATGATGAACACCTTTGGCGAAGCGGGGGTGTCGCCTGCGTTGAAGGCGCGTCCGCTGAGCAGGCGGGTGCCGACGGTTTCGAAATAGTGGGGACTGACGCCGTTGATGAGGGCGGCGGGCTCATGGCCCGGTTCGGGAGTCTCGCGACCTGCGACCAGGTACTTGCGGGGCTCGGACAAACCGAAGAAGGGCATCGAGTAGGAGATGCTGGCGGATACGACGCCGGGCAGCGCTTCGAGACGTTCCAGGGCGAGACGCTGGAAGTCCGTGATCTCCTTGTCGCCCGGGTAGGTGGTGGTCGGGAGGACCATGGTGCCCGTGCGAGCAGGACCATGGCGAGGGCGAACTGGCCGACGATGAGGAAGTTGCGGAAGCGTCGATGGCCGCGATCTCCGGTGGTGCCGCGCGAGCCGCTCTTGAGAGTGCTGTTCAGATCGAGCCGGAGGGTGAACAGCGCGGGGGCAACGCCGAAGGCGAGGGCCGTCAGGAGACAGGCGCCGAACGCCCAGCCGAGCACGTGCCAGTCGAAGGTGAGAACGACGCCTACGCCATTGTCCCCTGCGCTGGCAACAGTCAACCAGTCGAAGGTCCACATGGCCACCAAAATGGCACAGATGCCGCCGGCGAACGCCAGCAGGAGGGATTCGACGATCAGAGGGCGCAACATCTGGGAGCGTGAGGCACCGAGGGCGGAGCGCACCGCGAACTCGCGAGCTCGGGCCATCGTGCGAGCGAGGAGGAGGTTTGCCAGGTTGGAGCAGGCGATGAGCAACACGAAGCCGGAAAGACCGACCAGCATGACGACAATGGTTTGAGCATCTTTGGGTAGAAAGGTGTCGTCGATCGGGACGGTGCGCCAGGTGCTATCGACGTTCGCGGCGGGGAAGTCACGAGCGAGCCGGCGACCGAAGTTGGCGATGAAGGCTTCGGCCTGCGCGTGCGTGATGGTGGTGGAACGACGCCCGACCAGTCGGAGCCAGGTGGAGTTGCGATCACGGGTCTCCTTTTGGTCGAGACCGAGTGGCCGGAAGACGTCGACCCAATCGAGATGACGCCAGTCGCTGAAATTGGCCGGCATGACGCCTACGATCTCGTGGGGTTCGCCGTCGACGCGGACCGTGCGGCCGATGATTTGACCGTCACCCCCGAAGCGATTCTGCCAGTAGCGGTGACTGATGATGAGGACGCGGTGGTTGCCCAGAATTTCTTCGTCGGGACGGAAGCCGCGGCCGAGTAAAGGTTTGGTGCCGAGGGTGGAAAAAAGATTGGCGGAGACGCGGAGGCCCTCGGCCGTCTCGGCCGGTTTGCCGGGTTCGGAGAGGCTCATGTCCGAAGCGGCGTAGGTGGCAATTTCGCCGTAGCCGTGCATCTCGGACCTCAGGTCGAGATAATCGGCCGGCGAGATACCGCCGCGAGGATCCTGGGGCGTGGCGCGATAGATGCGGTCCAATTGATCCTTGTCGGGATAGGGCGCCGGGCGCAGCATGTAGTCATTGAGTATGCTGAACATCGACGTGTTGGCACCGATGCCAAGTCCGAGCGTGATGACGGCAATGAGGGTGAAGCCGGGAGTGCGATGCAGCGTTTTGATGGCGAAGCGGAGGTCAGTGAGGATCGGAAGCCCGGCACCCACGAGAGTTCCTCCAGCCTGAAGGTTCGTTTATGACATCCAACGCTGCTCACCAGTTAGCAGATATCGTGCCAGGCTCTGCCGCCGGCCACATCGCGCTGCATGGCAATGCGTTGTGCCCCGGCCCAGGCTCTCCACGGCGGTCATTCCCGACAGACGCGCTTGAGTCATTTCACGGGCTTTTGTTCTCTTATTGTGCCTCGAGCCGCGCTCTTCGGCGAAACAGCAGGGTGGCCACCGCTAGAAGGGCGAGAGCCGTAGCCATGAAACCCCAACGACTCAGGGTGGGAACGGGCTCGGCCTCCGGTTGCTCGACCATCGTGATGGTCGGATTGAAATCGCATCCATTCAGAACCACCCAACAGTTTGGGGTGTTTGGAGGACCTACGTAGAGTCGCGGGAAATCCGTCGTGGTTGATGAGATCTGGAAGCAGTTGTCTGTGTTTGGCACAACCGCTGCGACGGTCCCGGTGGACAGACTGTTTGTGTCCGCATTGATCGTCCGGACGAATTGGTCTACGAAGGCGGAAGGCCCCAGGTCATTAGCGATCGCATTTCCGCTCGCTGAGTACGGCTCATTCGAGTTTCTAGTGTAATTCTTATTCATATCTATAAACCACGAGAAGTCCGTTCCAGTCGAATTCCCGAATATGCAGTAGGTGCGGGCGACAGGAGTCGAAACGATACAAGGGATACAAGCCCGGTACGCCTCGCATGGTATGAGGTTCAGCGCCTGGCATGCCGCCGTTCCCGCCGTGCAAGTCGTAAATGTCCCCGTGCAGCCATCACGTCCCGTTACCGTACCGGTCAAGGGGGGGAGACCGACGTGAGAGGCGAGATCGTTATAGGTCGCCAGCCTGGTCTTGTAGGGGACCGAAATGAGGTAATCGTGGCCTCCGGATGGGAGTGTAATGGGAGCCGGGCAATCCCGTCCGTCGGCGTAGAAGTCAGACGGTCCGTCCGTGGTCACCTCGAACCCTTCCCCCGCATTGATGCAGAAGCATGACGCACAATTCGGTTCTGCTGGCGTACCCGCCTCGAGACCTGGTGTGCAACTGTGGCTCTTGCAGTCGTAGGTCCATCGACGTCCCTTTCCCGGATCCGCACCGGTGTCGTCAGGAAAGAATTGGGCCACCGTCAGCGCGGAAGGGCCGATCGCGTCGCAAAGCTGTTCCGCTGTCCGAATCGGGCTCTCCGTGGGCACCGCGATCCAGTGCGTTCCGGCACACTGGATCCTTCGGTCACACGTACACCCAACTTCGATGATGAAGTCCACCGTCACGCGGCTTACGTCCCCGGTTGCGTGGTTGTCGTAGATCCACACCCGGACCGCATATTTGCTGCCGAACTCGTCTGGGCTGGGCTTCCAGTCCAGGACACAGTCCGTTGATACGCTCAGTCCGCTGGGGACGTTCAGCCCGCTGGTGTCGTTGGGGGGAGGGTCATCTGCGACCTTGGGATCCGGAGGGGGTTGGTCTCGCTCACTGGCCAACGCAGGAGGACGGGCAGATGTGGGACGGATGAACCCGTATTCCCGTTCCTCAGATCGACCAGTGCGTCAACCTCACTGAAATGCTTATTCGGGTCGATACTGAGAGTAGAAATTCGGCAGCAGTTGGGTGCGCCTCCAGAATTCAGCCTGTCCGTGTGGACAGTAAATGGACCGGGAGCGGTGTAGGTGTGCTCGGTGGTGAAAGACCAGGTCGAGTAGCATTCACCGTTACAGTCTCTGCTGCAGCCCTCGTCGATCTGCACGGTTCTCTTGTTCTCAAGTGCCGGTCTCTGACCAGGGTCTTCGCTGAGTGCAGTGCCATCGCCGAAATTCAATCGCGTAGCGCTAAGTCCTGGGAATTCTTTGCCACATGTCCACGCGGTTGTGACGTTGAATCGGACCGTATAGGTGGTCCCGGGCACGAGACTACAGCTTATGTTACCGTACCGAAAATGATCGGCCTCGGCGACGGAGGTGCTCAAAACAACACCCGTAAGCAGTGTCATGGCGTGGCCGAGT
>QHXY01000223.1 GCA_003223145.1 Acidobacteriota bacterium | reverse complement strand
TCCTCCGCGTTCGGCGCCGGAGTTCACGTGGGTACGGGGTTCCCGGCAGGACGATTCATGAGGTCGGCTCCGTCGCGCAGGTGTCCGGACGCCAGGGCGTTTGGAGAGCTCTGAAGTCATGGACGCCTGCATATCCCGGGGCGCTACTCTGTTCTTCATGCTCGAAGAGTGCACGCCACGGCGCCGAAGGTGATTCTTCTGGGACTCTACTGGCTGGTGCTCAACCGGCCCGCACCTCGGCCGCGGGGATGCGGTCGGGGATGCGCACGGCCAGGCCGATGGCCGCCCAGACGATCAGGGCGAGCCATTCGTAGCGGCTGAAGTGTCCGGGGACGAACGGCAGTATCTTCATCAGGACGAGCAGGACCGCGACGCTCATCCCGGCGACCGCCAGGGCGCGCGAGCCAGGCGCGGGCTGCAGATGGAAACAAGCCAGGCAGGCCGCCAGCCAGCCGAGGGCTGAGGCCATCGATCCGACCTCGGTGATCGGCACCAGGATCGCGTCTCCCAGGCACGACGCCAGGGCCGTCGCCCCGCCCAGCGCCAGGATGGCGACCGAGGGGACCCGGTTCCGCTCGTGCACGCGCCCGAAGCCGGCGTGCACCAGACCTCTTCTTCCCAGTGCGAACAGCAGCCGGCTGGCGGCGACGAAATTGCCGTTGAAGACTTTCACGAGCGACACGAGAGCCGCCAGCAAAAGCAGTTGCACGACGCGGCGGCTCCTGAAGGCGTGCTCGAAGGCCACCGCCGTGGCGAAGCGTTGCGTCGCCAGCTCCTGCCAGGGCCGCAGGTAGGCGATCAGCGCGACGACGGTGACGTAGAACGCGACGGCCACGCCCAGCGCCAGGAGCATGGCCCGCAGAAATCCCTCCGCGCGGAATTGCGGGCTGGCCTCCTCGGCGCACTTGGGGACCGACTCGAACCCGGTCATGAAATACGGTACGATCTGCAGCACCAGCAGGACCGAGACTGGGCCGGCGTGGCTGAACGGGACCCGGAAGTTCTCGAGCGATCCCCGGCCCGCGGCCGACAGGGCGAAGGCCGCGAACATCGCCAGCAGGGCGAAGGTCATCCACTTCTGGAACGACGCGCTCGGGCGGATGCCGCGGTAGTTGATGAGCGTGATGCCGGCGGTCAGCGCCAGCCCCAGCAGGAGGCGCGGCAGGAACACGGGCCGGCCCGCGACACTGTAGAGCTCGAACGTGTCGAGCCCCGGAAAGACGTAAGCCGCCAGCTTGCCGACCGCCACCGCCTCCCACGGACAGACGATGAGGTACGCGAGCATCATCATCCAGCCGGTGGCGAAGCTCGCCCGGGGAGAGAACACCTTCGCGACGTAGGCGATCTCGCTCCCCGCGTCGGGGATCGCCGCCACTAGGCGCCCGTACACCAGGGCTATCGGCAGTAGCGCCAGGCCGCCGATGGCGAACCCGAGCATCACGCCGAGGGGCCCGCCGCGCGTCAGCCAGTCGTCCATCAGGACGAGCCAGCCGACACCCACCATGGTCCCGAAGCCGAGGGTGAAGTAATCGACGGTGCGCAGACGGCGGGCGAGACGGCTCATCCGCGCGCGTGCGGGGTTCTGGCGCGCAGCTTCATGAGCCGCGACGCGGCCTCGTCGAGTGTTTCGGGGCGCTTGCAGAACGCGAAGCGCACCTGCCGGGCGCCGTCGCGGGCGTCGCTGTAGAAGCTCGACCCCGGCACCACGGCAACCCCGATGTCGCGCACCAGGTGCGAGGCGAAGGCGATGTCGTCCGCGAACCCGAAGCCGCCGATGTCGGTCATGACGTAGTACGCCCCCCGCGGCGTGTAGGCCTCGAAGCCGGCCTGGCGCAGGGCAGGAAGCAGGCGATCCCGCCGCGCGCGGTAGTCGCCGGCGAGCCTCTGGTAATAGGCCTGCGGCAGGGCGAGCGCCGCAACGCCGGCTTCCTGCAGCGGGGCCGGCGCGCCTACGGTGAGGAAGTCGTGCACCTTGCGGATGGCGCCGCTGAGCGCTTCGGGCGCGACCGCCCAGCCGACCCGCCATCCCGTGACGCTGTAGGTCTTCGACATGCCGTTGATCGTGATGGTGCGATCGCGCATCCCTTCGACCCGCGCCATCGAGATGTGCTCCGCCCCGTCGTACAGGATGTGCTCGTAGATCTCGTCGGTGATCGCGAGCGCCTCGTGCTCGAGGCAGAGGTCGCGGATGAGCTCCAGTTCGGCCCGCGTGAACACCTTCCCGGTCGGATTGTTCGGAGTGTTCAGGACGATCGCCTTGGTACGCGCGCCGAACGCCGCCCGCAGCTCGCGCTCGTCGAAGGCCCACTCGCCGCCGGGGTCCGCTGGGGGGCGCAGCTTCACGAATCGGGGAAGAGCGCCGGACAGGATGGCGTCGGGCCCGTAGTTCTCGTAGAACGGCTCGAAGATGACGATCTCGTCGCCGGCGTTCGTCACGGCCAGAAGGGACGCGATCATCGCCTCGGTCGATCCGCAGCAGACCGTGATCTCCGTCTCGGGATCGACCTCGAGCCCCTGCGTCGCTTTCATCCGGCGCGCGATGGCGTCGCGCAGGGTCTTCGCGCCCCAGGTGATGGCGTACTGGTTCACGTCGGCCGCGACCGCCTGCTGCGCGGCCCGCTTCAGCTCTTCGGGGGCCGCGAAGTCGGGGAACCCCTGCGCCAGGTTGATGGCGTCGTGCAGCATCGCCTCCCGGGTCATCTCGCGGATGACCGATTCACCGAAGCGGTCCGTCCTCTCGCTGGTAAGGCGCTTCCCATCGGGCGTTCCGTGTGCCATTAATCATGACGCGCCTGTTATCGTCCGCGGCCCTCCACCCCGCGAGCCTTGCTGTCCAGCGCCGTCGCTCACCAAAACCGCTTGACAACCGGCTCCCTTGCCGTACCTAAGGCAAGTACACGTGTAAGAGATAGATGGACCTCAGTCTTCGGGGAAATTGTGATCTGGGCGCCTGGAGGGAGGCGCTTCGGTCGTCCGACAGGGATGTCGCCGCCGATGCGGACTGACGCACGTGCCCGCGGGCTCAGAGCCGTCGCGAGCGTTTCGGCCCTCCTGACACTGGTTGTGGTGGGCCGCTTGGTCGTCGCAGCAGGCACCGTCACCCTCTACGTCAACCGCAGCAGCATCCGCACCAGCGGCTGCGGCAGCCAGGCGGCGCCCTACCCGACGATCCAGGCCGCCATCGACGACGCCGACAACCGAATCGCCGCGGGCACGGTCAGTGGCGCCACCATCCAGGTGGCCGCCGGCAACTATCCCGAGCGCATCTATATCGTCCCGAACGTCCACGTCATCTGCGCCGGCCCCTCGGTGACCACCATCGACGCCACCGGCACGGGTCACGCTGCGGTCATGTTGGCGGGGCGCACCAGCGGTCGGGTGCGCACCGACTTCTCCATCGAGAGCTGCACGATTACCGGCGGCACCGGCGAGACCCGCAGCGGGCGCATATCGGGAGGGGGCGTCTTCATCATCGGCAACGCCGTGGTCAGCAACAACGTCATCACCGGCAACGTCATGGCCGGGACGCAGCCGAACTGGGTCGGGGGAGGCGTCTACATCGGCTACGGCGACCCGGTCGTCATCGGCAACACCATCAGCCGGAACGTGGTCAATCCGCCGCCGCTCGGCGGAAGCACCGACTCTATCGCCGTCGGCGGAGGCATCCACGCCGAGGGCAACGGGATCGGTGTCGTGGTCACGCATTCCCGCATCGAGGCCAACACCATCGTCGACAACGTCGCGCTGGGGGAGATCGGCAAGGGAGGCGGAATCCGCGTGGATGGAGACACCGGGACCGTCGTGACCCGCAACATCATCGTCGGCAACCGCGCCTCCTACGGCGGCGGCGGCATCATGCTCTACGGCACGGTCACCGTCTCGGACAACCTGGTGTACGGCAATTCCTCCACCATGTTCGGGGGCGGCCTCAACATCTACCAGGGCGACGCCCGGATCACCAACAACACCATCGTCGGCAACACGCTCAGCCAGGCCACCAAGCCGTCGGGATATGCCTACGCCAGTTATGGCGGCGGGGCGTGCGTAGACGCCTTGATCCCCCAGTCGAGCGACCCGTCCGTCTACTTTACCAACAACCTGATCGTCGCCAACACAGTCACCGCCGCAGGCACCTCCAGCGGCCTCTACAGCCACACCACCAGCCCGATCATCAGCTACACCGACCTGTCGAGCAATCTCAAGCTTCCCTCCACGGAGGACGATGTCGGCGGGGACTTCACCGAGGCCCAGGTGATCGGGTTGCGGAACAACACCTCCCAGGACCCGCTTTTCGTGCATGCCCCGGCATTCGCCGACGTCACCGTCGCCAGCGGGGCGACGACCACCGTGGCGGTCGTGATGGCGTCGCGGTACCAGGTCAATCAGGTGGTGGAGTACAACAACGACGGCGTCGCCCGCACGATCATCGCGGTGAACACGACGACGAATGTCCTGACCTTCACGCCAGCCCTGCCGACGGCGTCCCAGGCCT
>QHXY01000221.1 GCA_003223145.1 Acidobacteriota bacterium | reverse complement strand
CGGGCCGCGCGCGCAGCGCCTGGACGTAGGCCTTGACCGCGTCTTCCGGTCGCCCTTGCAGCATCAGGGCGTTGCCGCGGTTGAAGGTCGCCGCCTCCGAAAGCGCCGGGTTGGCCGCCGCCTGAGCGCGCAAGTACTCCTCCACAGCCTTGTCGTACTGCTTCTTGCGGAACAGGACGTTGCCGATGTTGTAGTGCAGCTCGGAGGCGTCCGGCCGTGAGACCTGGGCGTCGGTGTACTTCTTGAGGGCGTCGTCGTACCGCTTCTGGTTGTAGAGGCGGTTCCCCTCGTTGTTCTTGGATGCGGCCGGGTCCGCCCAAGCCGGCGACGCCCAGGCCAGCGCCAGGAGCAGGGCCAGGGTGATCGACGCCGGCGGCGACGCCGGACTTCCGCGATGCACCGCGCCTCTCATGCGGCCTCCTCTCCGCGGCCGGCCTCGGCCGCCGGAGCAGCCAGGCGTCGGCGGTCTCCCAGCGCCGCCTCCAGTGCCAGGAGCAGGACGGCCGCCCCCAGGGGGATCTGGTAGCGCTCCTCGTAGGCGATCATCGTCCGTCCCGACAGCGTCCTCTGGTCCATGCGTGAGATCTCCTCGTAGACCCGCCGCAACTCGATCCCTTCCGGGGTCGAGCGGAAGTACTTGCCACCGGTGGCCAGCGCGATCGCCTCCAGGTCGCTCTCGCCCAGTCGGCTGGTCACCTTGCGGTGTTCTTTGTCCTCTTTATACCCGATGATGTCACCCCGGGCGCTGCGCAGCGGGATCGGCTCGCCGGCGGCGCTCCCGACACCGATCGTGTAGATGGTAATCCCCTCGGCGGCCGCCGCCCGCGCGGCCCCCGGCACATTCCCCTCGTGGTCCTCGCCGTCGGTGATCAGCACCAGGACCTTGTAGCGCCGCTCGCCCTGCCGGAAGGCGCCGATCGCGTGCTGGATGGCTTCCGCGATCGCCGTCCCCTGCACGGGAATGAGGTCGGTGTCGAGGATATCCACGAACATGCCCGCGGCGCTGTAGTCGAGCGTCAGCGGGCAGGCCACGTAGGCCATCCCCGCGAAGGCGACCAGACCGACCCGGTCGCCGCGCAGCAGATCGATGAACGACGACACCGCCGCCCGCGCCTGCGCCAGGCGGTTCGGCTTGACGTCTTCGGCCAGCATGCTGGTCGAAGTATCCACGGCGATGATCACGTCCACACCCCGCCGCGCAACCATCTCGAGCCCGTCGCCCCACTGGGGCCGCGCCAGCGCCAGGATCAGGAGCGACGCCGCGGCGATCAGCAGGGAGGCCTTGATGACCTGCCGCTCCAGACTGGCGCTGGTCGAGAGCCGGCGCACCAGCCGGAGGTCCCCGAACACCTCGAGGGCCCGGCGGCGCCGGCGGAACGACACGACGAACAGGCCGATCAGGACGGGAAGACCGAGGAGAAGCCACAGGTAGTCGGGCGCCGCGAAGCGCATCATGCCCTCCCGGACGCCGCGCGTTCGGGCCGCACCGCGGGGATCACGGTAGGGTCCTGAGCAGCGTGCGCGCCAGCGCCAGCTCGAGAAGGATGAGCAGGGCACCCGGGTACAGGAACCAGGCGAATTGCTCGGTATGCCTGGTGTAGCCGCGCACCTTGAGATCGGTCCGCTCCATCCGGTCGATGGTGGAGAAGATCTGCTTCAGCGCCTGCGAGTCGGTGGCGCGGAAATACTGTCCGCCGGTCGCGGCGGCGATCTGCTGCAAGGTCTCCTCGTCGATGTCGGCCTGCACGTTGATGTAGCGCCGTCCGAGGATTGGGTCGTCGATCGGGTAGGGCGCTTCCCCCTCCGTGCCGACCCCGATCGTGTGCACCTTGATGCCGAGCGCCTGGGCCAGTCGCGCGCCGCTGAGCGGATCGATCTGTCCCCGGTTGTTGCGGCCGTCGGTGAGCAGGATGATCACCTTGCTCTTCCCCCTGGCGTCCTTGAGCCGTGAGACCGCCGTCGCCAGCCCCATGCCGATGGCCGTGCCGTCCTCCTCGCGGGGGGTGATGTCCACCTGGGACAGGAGATCAACCAGGACGCCGTAATCGAGCGTCAGGGGACAACGCGTGTAGGCGTTGGCCGCGAACACCACCAGGCCCATCAGGTCGTTGCGCCGCCCGCGCACGAACTGCGCCACCACGTCCTTGGCCACCTCCAGACGGTTTTTCGGTTTGAAGTCCTCGGTCTTCATGCTCCCCGAGATGTCCACGGCCAGAACGATGTCGATCCCCTCGGTCAGGACCTCCTCCTCGTGCCTGCCGGTCTGCGGACGTGCGAACGCCACGATGAGCAACGCCAGGCCGGCGACCCGGAGAGCTACAGGGACGTGCCGCAGCCGCACCGCCAGGCCCGGGGGCATGCCGCGGAACGGGGCAATCAGGGAGAACCTCAGGCTGGCGCGCTTCCGGCGCGCGCGCACCAGGTGCCAGACCAGGATCACTAGAAGCAGCGCGAACGCGAGGCCCGCGTAGGGCGAGGCGAAGCGGAACATCATCGGACGCCTCCCGCCAGCGCGCCTGCGGGCGCCGGCGCGACCGCCTGCCGGGTCTTTGTCTCGTCGATCAGCCCGTAAGCGCGCTCGACCGTGGCGCGGGTCTCCTCCGAGCCCGGCAGGTACTTCGCGAACTTGACCATGTCACAGGCAGCGAAGAAATCGGCGGTCGCCGCCATCCCGCGCACCGGCAGGCGGACGGCGCGCAGCGCCTCCAGGATCTCGGAGGTGGTGCGCTCGAACGTCTCCACCCCGAATCGGGCGGTCAGATAACGCCGGAGGATCTCCGCCAGCTCGATGTAGAATTGCTTCACCTGCCCCTTCTCGAGCAACCCGGAGGACAGGAGACGCTCGAGTTCGGCGTACGCCGTCTCGTGGGCCGGACGCGGCGGCCCGGGAGGGACCGCAGGTGCCGCCTGCACCGGCCGGGCCCTCCATCTCTGCCGGATCCAGATCGCAATCGCCGCCGCCAGCACCGCCGCCGCCACCAGCCAGGGCCAGAGGGGACGCTCCGGCATCACCGCCGGATTCTTGATGTCCGCCGGCCGGGCGTCCCCCTCGGCGAGGACGGTGGTGACGCTGATCGGCACCGGCGCCGTCCCCACCTTGCCCTGCCTGCCGCCCGCGTCGACGTACGCCGCCTCGAAGGAAGGGATCCGGGTCTCGCCTGTCTCGTAGCGCGCCAGACGCAGGACGCGTGTGTCCTGCAAGCGCCCGTCCGGGAGTTTCTCCGGGCCCTCGCTTCGCCGGTCCAGGAGCGCGATGTCGCCCAGCGAGCGCTCCGGCTCGAACGAGACCACCCGCACGTCGGCGGGGCGCGTAAGCCGGATCGTGACCACGATCGGATCGCCGATCGTGACGGTCCTCCTGTCCACTGCCACGTCGATCTGGATGGGGCCCGCTTGGGCCGGCACCGAGGGCGTGGCGGTGGCCGCGGGGCCCGGGCGGGCGGCCGCCGGCCCCACCGCCGCCCCGGGCGGGGTCGTGGTCGCCGGCGCAGCGCCCTGCGCCCGGGGCGGTGACGAGCCGATCACCAGGACGAGCAGGGAGGCGGAGGCGGCCGCCCTCCCCGGGCCGCGCGCGGGGCGCGCCAGCGGCCGCCTCACCGGCTCATCCTCCGCGCCCGCCTGTGGAAGAAACGGACCAGGGACACGTCGTAGGAGCGATCGGTGAACAGCTCCAGATTGTCGATGGCGTTGGCCCGGAACAGGGCTTCGCGGGCGGCGCGACGGCCGAGCGCCCACTTTCTGTACAGCTCGCGGGTGCGGCGGTTCGACGCGTCCACGATGACGCGCTCGCCGGTCTCGACGTCCTCCAGGTCGAGAAGACCGATGGGCGGCAGGTCCTCCTCGCGCGGATCGGTGACCGTGATGGCGATCACGTCGTGCTTGCGCGCTGCGACGCGCAGCGGCTGCTCGTACCCATGCGCCAGGAAGTCGGAGATCACGAACACCACGGCCCGCTTGGTGACCGTCCGGTACATGAACTGCAGCGCCCCCGCCAGATCGGTCGCCCGGCCGCGCGGACGGAAGTACAGGACCTCGCGGACGACGCGCAGGACGTGGTCCTTCCCCTTGCGCGGACTCAGGAATTTTTCGATCCGATCGGTGAAGGCGATCAACCCGACGCGGTCGCTGTTCTTGATCGCCGAGAACGCGAGAATAGCGCAGATCTCCGCCTCGATCTCTCGCTTGAACTGCCGGCGGGTGCCAAACTCCCCGGAGGCCGAAAAGTCCACCAGCAGCATCACCGTCAGCTCGCGTTCCTCCACGTGCTTCTTCACGTAGGGATGCCCCATGCGCGACGTGACGTTCCAGTCTATGCTCCGGATGTCGTCGCCGAACTGGTACTCGCGCACCTCCGAGAACTCCATGCCCCGGCCCTTGAACACGGAGTGATACTCCCCCGCCAGGGACTCGTTCACCAGGCGATTGGTGCGGATCTCGATGCGCCGGACCTTCTTGAGAATGTCAGCGGGAAGCATCGGTCGGGCGACCCTGCGCCGCGGCGGCGCGCTCTCGGGGGCCGGGCGGGCCCCTCAAGGGACCTCGATCGTGTCGAGCACTCTCTGGATGATCTGCTCGGTGGTGACGTCCTCGGCCTCCGCCTCGTACGACAGGATGATCCGGTGGCGCAGGACATCGAAGGCGATCGATTTCACGTCCTCCGGTGTCACGTACCCGCGGCCTCGGATGAACGCGTGCGCCTTCGAGGCGACGGCCAGGAACACGGTGGCACGCGGGGAGGCGCCGAACTGCACGAGACCCTTGATGTCCAGCTTGTAGTCCTCCGGCCGGCGCGTGGCGAACACGATCTCGACGATGTAGTCCTTGATACGGTTGTCGATATACACCTGGCCGATGACCTCGCGGGCCCGCAGGATGTCGGCCGGCTTGATCACCCTGCGGACGTCGAAATGATCCGGCCCGGTCATGCGCTCCAGGATGTCGCGCTCCTCCGACTTGTTCGGGTAGTCCACCCGGATCTTCAGCATGAACCGGTCGACCTGGGCCTCCGGGAGCGGATAGGTCCCCTCCTGCTCGATCGGGTTCTGCGTCGCCAGGACCAGGAACGGCGGCGCCAGCGGGTAGGTGGTGTCGCCGATGGTCACCTGCATCTCCTGCATCGCCTCGAGAAGGGCCGACTGCACCTTGGCAGGGGCGCGATTGATCTCGTCCGCCAGAATGATGTTGGCGAACAGGGGCCCCTTGCGCGGCACGAACTGCCCGTCCTTCTGATTGAAGATCATCGTGCCGATCAGGTCGGCGGGCAGCAGGTCGGGCGTGAACTGGATGCGCTGGAACTTCGCCTCGATGACGTCGGAGAGGGTCTTCACGGACAGCGTCTTGGCCAGGCCGGGCACCCCCTCCAGGAGCAGGTGGCCCCCGCCCAGGAGACCGATCAGCAGACGGTCCAGGAGTGTCTTCTGGCCGACGATGACCTTGCGGACCTCGCCCAGGACCTGCTCGACGAAGATCGACTCCCGGGCCACCAGATCGTTAATCCTCTTGATGTCCTGCTCCATGGCGGGGATGACCTCCGGAAGGCGCGCGTTATGAGCGCGAAATTCTAGACTACGGGCGTGGATGAGTCAATTTTGCCGGACCGTTCTGCCGCCGACGGACTAGAATCTCCTGCCCGCCGCAGGAGGTGATGGTGCGTTTCCGGTTCAGCCCCGCCCTGCCCCGTTCGCCCGGGTTCACTTCGGGTGACGCGCTCGTCGTGCTGGGGCTGGCGGCCCTCCTGTACGCGGCCCTCAGCCTCGCCTGGCGCGCGCCGGCGGTCGTCCGGGGGCCCACGATCTCTCTGTCGCCCGCCGCCCTGCCCTACTATGCTCTGTTGTCCACAACGCGCATGACGGCGGCGTACGTTCTGTCCCTCGGCTTCAGCGTGGCTTACTGCTACGCGGCGGCGCTCAGCCGCACCGCGCGTCGGTTCCTGATGCCGCTTCTCGACGTCCTGCAGAGCGTCCCCATCCTCTCGTTCCTGCCGGTGGTGCTCCTGGGCCTGAGCGCGGTGCTGCCCCAGAAGGTGGCGGCCGAGATCGCCGCCATCGTCCTGATCTTCACCTCCCAGGCGTGGAACCTGACCTTCAGCTTTTACCAGTCGATCACCACGATTCCGACCGAGCTGCGCGAGGCGGCCGCCGTCTTCCGCCTCGACCCGTGGCTGCGCTTCAAGACGCTGGAGCTGCCGTTCGCTGCGCTGGGGTTGATCTGGAACAGCATGATGAGCTGGGCGGGGGGGTGGTTCTTCCTGATGGCCGCCGAGATCTTCACCGTCGGCTCGCGGGACTTCCGGCTCCCGGGGCTCGGGGCCTACCTCCAGCTCGCCGCCAACCGCGGCGACCTGCACGCCGTCGCGTCCGGTGTCGGCGCGCTGGTCGTCACTATCGTCCTGATCGATCAGCTCCTGTGGCGCCCTCTCCTGGCGTGGGCGGACAAGTTCCGGCTCGACGCGGTGGCGGGCGAGGAGGCACCGCGTTCCTGGCTCCACGATCTGCTGTCCCGATCGTGGCTGGTGGAGCGCGTCCTGACCCGTGTGTTCACACCCTTGTCGGAACGGGTGGACGGCTTCCTGCACCGGCGCTTGAGCGACCGGGTCGCCGTGCCCCTCGAGGGGCCGGTCGAGACCCGTCTTTCCCTGCGCGCCATCGGCGTCGCCGGCGTCGCCGGAGCCGCCCTGCTGTACGGGGCGTACCGGGCGGCGCGTCTTCTGGCCACGTTGCCCGCCGCATCCCTCGAACCGATTGGCCTCGGGCTCCTGGCGACATTCCTGCGCGTGGGCGCGGCGCTGGTGGTGGCCCTGGCCTGGACCCTGCCCCTGGGCGTCGCTATCGGGATGAACCGGCGGCTCGCCTCGCTGCTGCAGCCGGTCGTCCAGGTCGTCGCGGCGATCCCCGCCACGGCTCTTTTCCCGGTGATCGTGCTGGTGCTCCTGTCCTCCGCGGGAGGCCTCAACCTGGCCGCCATCGTGCTGATGCTGATGGGAACCCAGTGGTACCTCCTGTTCAATGTCATCGCCGGGGCCTCCGCCATCCCGCAGGATTTGCGCTTCACCACGGAGCTGTTGCGGCTGCCCTGGCTCGAGCGCTGGCGTGTGCTGATCCTCCCGGCGATCTTCCCCTACGTCGTCACCGGGGCGATCACGGCCGGGGGCGGCGCCTGGAACGCCAGCATCGTCGCCGAGCACGTGGAGTTCGCGGGACACTCCCATTCCACGATCGGCATCGGCTCCCTCATCGCCTCGGCGACCATCAAGGGAGACTACCCTCTGCTCCTGGCCTCCACGCTCGCGTTGGTTGTCACAGTGGTCCTGATCAACCGCACCTTCTGGCGCTGGATGTACCGCATGGCGGAAGAGCGCTACAGGATGGAATGATGCCGACCCTCGTCGAAGCGCAGCCCGAAACGGACCTGCTCTCCCTCCAGGGCATCGTCAAGGCCTACGGCACCGGCCCCAGGAGATTCGTGGCTGTCCAGGACGTGAGCCTGCGGATCCGGGCCGGCGAGTTCGTTTGCCTGCTGGGCCCCTCCGGCTGCGGCAAGTCGACGCTCCTGCGCATCATCACCGGTCTGACGCCGGCTTCCGCCGGCTCGGTCCTGTACCGGGGCAAGCCGCTCGACGGGATCAACCCGCACGCCACCATCGTCTTCCAGACCTTTGCTCTCTACCCCTGGCTCACCGTCCAGGAGAACGTCGAGGTGGCCCTGAAGGCGCGCGGCGTGGCGCTCGCCGAGCGCCGGGTGCGGGCGGTGAAGCTGATCGACACGGTGGGTCTCGACGGCTTCGAGACCGCCTACCCGCGGGAGCTCTCCGGCGGCATGCGGCAGAAGGTAGGATTCGCGCGCGCCATGGCGGTCGAGCCCGAGCTGCTCTGCCTGGACGAGCCGTTCTCCGCCCTCGACGTGCTGTCGGCCGAGGCGCTACGCGGCGAGCTTTTGGAGCTGTGGCTCAACAAGGCGATTCCGACGCAGGCGATCCTCATGGTCACCCACAACATCGAGGAGGCCGTCGAGCTGGCGGACCGCATCGTGATCATGGACAAGGACCCCGGCCGGGTGGTCGCCGAGATACCCTGGACAAGGTCTATGCGCTGGTGGCCGGCAAGACCGAGACGGAGGCGGAGGCGCTCGGGACCGCTCCGGGGCAGCCCGGTCGCAAGACCAAGCTGCCGGTGGCGCGTCTGAACCGGCTGGCAGGTCTGATCGAGAAGGTCAGGGAGGAAGGGGGCCGCGCCGACCTGCACCGCCTCGGCGGCGAGCTGCACCTCGAGCTGGACGACCTCCTCCCGGTGGTCGAGGCGGCGGAGGTCCTCGGTTTCGCCCGCGTGGAGGCCGGAGACATCGTCCTGACACCGCTCGGGCAGGCGTTCGCGGACGCTGGCATCGCGGCCCGCAAGGAGATCGTCGCCGGCCGCATCCTGCGTCATCCGACCATCCGCTGGATCTACGAGACCCTGCAGCAGGACGACGATCAACTCATCGCCGAGACGTTCTTCCTGGAACGCCTGCTGGCCGAGTTCGGCGACGCCGCGTCGGAGCAGCTCGACATAGCCATCAGCTGGGCCCGGTACGCAGAGCTGTTCGCGTTCGACGACGACACCAAAGAACTCTTCCTCGAGGCCTAACAACGTGGTGCGGAGCTTGTGGCGTACGGGGGCACGAAGTTTGAACTACGCGGCCGTGTGTACTGGCCACGTACCCCGGTCGAGCGACTGCAACACTTTTGCCCCCGCTTCTGCCCCTGGCCCGATTGCCCGGCGCACCATGCAGCGGGTCGCCCGACCGGCTTCCGGCGCCACGGGTCCTACGCCACACGCCGGCGCCCGGCGGTTCCCCGCTTTCGCTGTGCCGCCTGCCGTCGCATCTTCTCCCGCCAGAGCTTCGCCGTCTCTTTCTACCTGAAGCGCCCCGAGCTCCTGCTCCCCGTCGCCGCCGGTCTGCAGGCCGGCTCCGCCCAGCGCCAGATCGCCCGCTCCCTCGGCTGCGCCCCCTCCACCGTCACCCGCCTCAGCGCCCGCCTCGGGAGGCACTCCCTGCTCCTGCTGGCCCGTTCCCTCCGCCACCTCGAGGGTCGGCTCCAGGAGCCGGTCGTTCTCGACCACTTCGAGACCTTCGAGTTCACCCAGGACTTCCCCTTCGGCATCGCCACGCCGGTCGGCCGTCATTCCTGGTTTGTCTACGGGCTCGACCCGGCGCCGCACGCCCGCTCCGGCGCCCGCTCGCCGGCGCAGCGGGCCCGCCTGGCGGCGCGTCCGCTGCGCCCCCGCCGGGGCGGCTACGTCGCCTCCAGCTCCCGCGTCCTCAGACTGCTCCTGTCTCTCCGATCTGTCCACCGGCCTCTCGACCTCGTCAGCGACGGCCATCCCGCCTACGACCGCGCCGTGCAGGGTTGCGGCCGTCCCGCCGCCGTCCGGCTGCACCGCTTCCCCAACCCGCCCCGCGGCCCCAAAGGCGCTCCCCGCTCCGCCGCCGCCATCGCCCGCGACCGTGCTCTGTTCCCCGTCGACGCCCTGCACGCCCTGCTGCGTCACACCGCCGCCCACCATCGCCGCGAGACCATCGCCTTCGGCCGCCGTCTCGACGCCCTCATGGAACGCCTGTTCCTGACGGTGCTCTGGAGAAACTTCGTCAAGGGCCGTTCCGAGAGACGCCCCGACCTCACCATCCCCGCCATGCGCCTCGGACTCACCTCCGAACGCTGGTCGTGGCGGAGGGTCCTCGCCCGCCGCCTCTTCCCGGGCCGGGAAAACGTCCCCCCGACCTGGCGCGACCTCTACAACAGGAACTGGACCACCCCGACCCTCCCCTTCAACACCCGCCACCGCCTCCACCAGGCGTACTGATCCCCCCGCCGGGATCCTCGATCCCCCATGGACGGCTGTCCCTCCTCTTGGCCTCGGTGAACATGACGCTTCTACAACAACCTGCGCACCACCATGGGTCAGAGCGCCATTTATTGTCACTGGTCTCGCCTATTTGACCCTTCTGTAACCGGAACCTATACTTCCCGCCGGTGCGCGCGCGATCGTGAGCATACGGGCCGAGGCCGATCACACCTGGGAAGCGATCCACCGCCACCTGATTGAGCGGCAGGGCCTTGACCTGACGCGCTATAAGGAGACCTACCTCAAGAGGCGCCTCCTGGTGCGCGTGCGGGCGCTGCGGCTCCCGGGTTTCGAGGCGTATGCGCGCTATCTGCGCCGGCATCCCGAGGAGCTGGGCCCGCTGCAGAAGGCGCTGTCGATCAAAGTCACGAGCTTTTTCAGGAACCGGTCCTGTTTTGCCTTCCTCGAGGAGAGGGTCGTGCCGGATCTCCTGCGACGGTCAGAAACGCGGCGCCATCGCATCGCGGTCTGGAGCGCCGGCTGTGCCACCGGCGAGGAGCCGTACTCTTTGGCCGCCCTGTTCGCGTCGGCCCTCGACCGCGGGGCCGCTTTCCCGGCCTGCAACGGGCGATCCCGCGTCATGGTGCGCATCACGGGCACCGATCTCGACGAAACGGCCTTGGTGAAGGCTCGCGGCGCCGTGTTCGTGGCGCGCGCGCTCCTCGACTCGGCCCCCGCGGAGGCCGCGGGCCAGTTCGACATCCGTCCCGACGGCACCGCAACTCCGTCGGCCCGCCTCAGGGGCATGGTCCGTTTCGAGCGCGAGAGCCTGCTCGATCCGATCGGTCGCGAGGAGCTCGATTTGATCGTCTGCCGCAACGTCCTGATCTATTTCTCCCTCGAGCACCAGGAGCGCATCCTGTCCCGCTTCGCCGCGGCCCTGTCGGGCGGAGGCTACCTGGTCCTCGGGCGCGTCGAGCGCCTGTTCGGAGAGGCGCGCGCGCTGTTCGACGTGGTGAGCGCGCGCGACCGGGTCTACCGCCGGCTGCCTTCCGATGCCGCGGCCGGCGCGACGGCCGGGGGCGGCCCGGGCCGCGAGGAGGCCCGCGCATGCGCCTGAAGCTTGCCCTGGCCTTCATGATCACCACGTTCCTGTTCATCATGACTGGGTTCTTCTTCACGCCCCCGAGCGTCTACTCCTTGTGGAATCTCGTCGGCTACATATCCGGCCAGGTCCTGATCGGTCTGGCGGCCGCGGTGATCCTGTCGAAATACTTCACCAGGAGCCTTCGGGAGCTGGCCTCGGTCAGCGCGGTGATCAGCCACGGCGATTTGACGCGCAAGGTCGAGGTGCGTGCCAGTGACGAGGTGGGCGAGGTGGCGCGCTCCTTCAACACCATGCTGCAGAGCCTCTACAACGTCGTTACCGAGGTGCGCACCGTCAGCAGCCAGATCTTCGAGTCGGCCCAGGGCCTGTCGGCCACGGCGCAGGAGATGAACGCGACCACGGAGGAGATCTCCTCCACCATGCACAACATCGCCAAGGGGGCCGAGGGGACGGCCGACATGGTCAACAAGACGTCCTCGATCACGCGCGATCTGGCCACGTCGATCGAGGAGATCTCCGAGAAGGCACGCTTCGCCGCGCGCGCCTCGAAGGACGCGGGCGACCGGGCACGGCAGGCGGTCGAGATGATGGAGGGAGCGTCGCAGAAAGTGTCCGAGCTGGTGGACCGCATCGAGCGCGCCACCGCCACCGTCGAGGGCTTCAAGGATCGGGCGCTGCGCATCAACGAATCGGTCGAGTTCATCACCCACATCGCGCAGCAGACGCACCTTCTCGCCCTGAACGCCACCATCGAGGCGGCCCGCGCCGGCGAGCACGGACGCGGGTTCTCGGTGGTGGCGGAAGAGATCCGCAAGCTGGCCGATTCGTCGCGCAAGTTCGCCGACCAGATCTCGCGCCTCGCGAAGGAGATCAATTCGCAGTCCACGGACGTCATCGGCTCGATGACCGACAGCACCCAGTCGGCCCGCTCGGGCAAATCAGTCATTCTTCAATCCAAGACCTCGATCGAGGCGATGGTCCAGTCGGTGCTGACCAGCATGGAGCGGATCGAGGCAATCTCCGCGCTCACCGAGACGCAGGCCAAGGGGGCCGAAGGTCTGGTGCGGGCGATCGAGGAGATCTCCAAGATCGCCGAGGACAACGCCGCCGGGACCGAAGAGGCCTCCGCCGCCACCGAGGAGCAGACCGCCTCGATGCAGGAGATGTCCGCGTCGGCGCAGGAGCTGGCGAAGACCTCCGATACCTTGAAAGACCTGATCGCCGTCTTCAAGGTCGGTTGAAGAACGGGAGGGAACGGGTGTGCAGGATCCGATCATCACCTTCGAGGCGCGCTGCGAGTGGTACGGCCTCAAGGCGAAGGACGTGCGCGAGGTGACGCGCCTGCGCGGTGTGCGGGCCGTGCCGCGCGCCCCGGGCGTCATCGCGGGACTCGCCGAGGTGCACGGACGCATCGTCACCCTGATCGATCTGGAGCGGCTCCTCGACACCGCGGGCGCCGGCCCGGCCTCGTCCCGGGACGCGCTGGCCGGCGTCGGCGGCGCCGACGCGTACGGCGTCGTCCTGGCACTGCCTTTCGACCATCTGGGGATCCTGGTGCGCAACGAGGTGGACGTGGCCTCTTCCGCCGGCGAGGATGTTGAGCCGCGGACCCGCGACGAGGCCTCGTGGCTCCAGGCGCGGCTGCCGGTCGGCGATCGACTGCTCAATCTGCTGTCCGTGCCCGCGCTCCTGGCACGCGTCGAGGAATCGATCCGCGCCGGGTTCCGCCCCGAGGGCGGCGGCGAGGACGAGATCCCATGACACCGATCCGGGTGCTGGTCGTGGACGACGCCATGTTCATGCGCTCCATGATCAAGGACATCCTGAACAACGCGAGCGGCCGCTACGAGGTGGTCGGCGAGGCCAGCAACGGCCGCGAGGCGATTGCCCGATTCCGCGAGCTCAGCCCCGAGCTCGTGACCATGGACATCGTCATGCCGCAGCTCGACGGCATCGAGGCCACCCGCGAGATCCTCAAGGTCAACCCCGCGGCCGTGATCGTGATGTGCAGCGCCATGGGCCAGGAGGCCCTGGTGGTGGAATCGATCTCGGCCGGCGCCAAGGACTTCATCGTCAAGCCGATCACGTCCGATAGGGTCCTGCAGGTGCTCGCGAAGGTCATGCCCGGCGCGAGCGGCGGGTCCGCCGCACCCTAGGGGGTCGCGCGGCGTGGACACAACCGATTTTCTCGACCTCTTCGCCAGCGAAGCCCGCGAGCACATCGAGGCCCAGGGGGCGCTCCTGTCCCGCGGGCTCGCCGCCGGTCTCGAGCGGGAGGAGATCAACGAGCTGTTCCGCCGCGCCCACTCCATCAAGGGGATGGCGGCGGCGATGGGATTCACGCCCATGGCCTCCCTGGCGCACGCCATGGAGGACCTGCTGCACCGGTGGCGCGATGGTCACGACCACCCGGCCCCGGACAGCCTCGCGCTCCTGACCCGCGCCAACGATCATCTGTCCGCCCAGCTCGACGCCGTGGTCGCGAAGCATGATGTCCCTCCCGGAGAGGACGTCGTCCAGGCGATCCGCGCGCTGTGCCCCACCGTCGAGACCCGACCCGCGGCCGGTGGCGCCTCTCCTGAGGCGAAGGGCGCGCCGCCGGCGCCTGCCGGCGCAGTCGCCACGCACGACACCAGGCCGAGGCTTCTGATCGATGTGGCGATCCGCAGCGGCGCCCCCCTGCCGGGGGCGCGGGCCATGGTGATTCTGAAGCGTCTTGAGGAGCACGGGCGGATCGTCGAGATCTCCCCGGCCGTGCAGATCCTGGCGACCGGCCGGTTCAACGGCAGGTTGCGGTTCGTCGTCGCCACGAACGTCGCCCCGGCCCGGCTGGCATCGCTCATCGGAGGCCTGCCGGACGTCGCCGCCTGTGAGGTCGCCCAGGGTGTGGCGGAGGACGACCCGGCGCACCCGGGGCGCCGCCACGCCGGGCGGCGCGTCCTCCCCGATCGCCGGGACGGTGCGGCCGATAGCCCGGAGGGCGCGCCGGAGGGGCCGCCGGCGCCCGCGGGCGAAACGGAGGTCCGCCACGCCGGTTCGATCAGCACCGTGCGGGTCGCGACGGAGCGGATGGATCATCTGCTTGACGGCGTCGGCGAGCTGATCCTCGACTACGAACGCCTGAAGCGGGCGGTCGACCCCGAGGCCGGCTCGGAGCAGGAGGAGATCCTGGAGGGCCTCGGACGCACGGTCGACGGACTGCGGGACGAGGTGCTCACCATGCGGCTCCTTCCCTTCTCATCGATCGTGCCGCGCCTCGAGCGCAGCGCGCGCGACCTGGCCGCCCGGCTCGGAAAGTCGGTCGATCTGGAGGTGCGCGGCACGGAGGTCACTCTCGATCGCTCGACGCTGGAGGAGATGATCGATCCGCTGCAGCATATCCTGCGCAACAGCATCGACCATGGTCTGGAGGAGACGGAAGCTCGCCGCACGGCCGGCAAGCCGCCCCGGGGCCGAATCGAGATCGAGCTGTCACGGCAGGAGGACCGCATCAGCCTGGTGGTCTCCGACGACGGGAGGGGTATCGACCCGCAGGCCCTGCGGCGGGTGGCGGCGGAACGCCGCTTCCTGTCGCGCGAGGCGGCGGCGCGCCTGTCGGACGAGGAGGCGCTGATGCTGGTCACCATCCCCGGCTTCTCGACCGCGACCCGCACGACCGAGATCTCCGGCCGCGGCGTCGGCATGGATGTCGTCAGGATGCGGGTGCAGAAACTGGGCGGCAACCTGGTCATCCGATCCCAGGTGGGTGTCGGGGCCTGCCTGGTGATGGACCTGCCGCCAACGGTAACCGTGACCCGCGCCTTCCTGTGCCGGGCCTCGGGCGGTATCTTCGCCGTGCCGGTCTCCGCCGTCCACGGGATGCTTGAAGTGGCGCGCGACAGCGTGCAATCCAGCTTGGGCGAGCGCGTTCTGCGCCGCGGTGAGGATCTGGTGACCGTGCTGCCCCTGGGGGGGATTCTCTCCGGGGACACGGCGGCGCCGTTCCCCGCCGCCTTCCCCGCGCTGCTGTATCACGTCGGGCCACGCTCCTACGCGCTCGGGGTGGACGAGATCCTGGGCGAGGCGCTGATCGTGGTGAAACCCCTGCGTCATCCGCTCGAGCTGCTGCCCCAGTATGCCGGGGCGGCCATCCTCAACGACGGCCAGATCGCTCTGATTCTCGACCCGGTCAATCTGACGCGCACCTCGAGGCCCGCGTGAGGCCACGGCCACGGGCCCGCAGGCCGGCCCGCCGCGCGAGCGCCCGCGTTCGGGCCGATCTGACACGCTTCCGCCTCCTCAGCGAGGCCGGGGCCCGCCATGCCGCGGTCGCGCTCAGCCAGATCCTGGGACGACCCCTGACTCTGGACGTCCCATGGGCCCGCGTCTTGCCCCTTGAAAAAGTGGCGGACATGGCCGGCGGAGCATCGCGTGTGGTCTGCGCGTTGTCCCTTAAGGTTTACGGAGAGGCGCGTGGCAACCTTCTGGTCCTGTTCAGCCGCGAGCAGATCCCCGTGCTTCTCGACCTGCTCGTGCCGCGGAGTTCCCCCGGGCGCAATGGGAACCCCGACCTGCACTCGCTGGACGAGATGGAACGATCGGCCCTGATGGAGATCGGCAACATCCTGGCCTGCGCTTACCTCAACGCCCTCAGCCGGCTGCTCGGCGTCAGCCTGCTCCCGTCC
>QHXY01000220.1 GCA_003223145.1 Acidobacteriota bacterium | reverse complement strand
ATCGTCTCGGAGGGGAATTACCAGGTGTTCCTGTGTGAGCGCGGGGTCCGGACGTTCGCCGATCACACCCGGAATACGCTGGACCTGGCGATTGTGCCGGCCGTCAAGCATCTCAGCCACCTGCCGATCCTGGTCGACCCGAGCCATGGAACCGGCCGTCGCGACAAGGTCCTGCCGCTGGCGCGCGCCGCCATCGCCGCGGGAGCCGACGGAATCATGGTCGAGGTCCACCATGATCCGGCGAAGGCCCTGTCCGACGGGCCTCAGTCCATCCTGCCGGCGCAGTTCAGCGCTCTTGTGAAGGACATCCGCGCCCTGGCGGGTCTGGTCGGCCGAACCCACGACTGAGCCGTTCGGCGGATACGAAAGCGGAATCCGCCTTACCGTTTCTGCATCGGTACGACCCGCGTGGACCGTTGGTGGTTCGCTCTCTTGCGGATCGTCTTGCGCTCAAGCCCCGCCTGTCCGGCTACTTACGAGAATCCTGCATTATGGACACGGACTGGTACGCCCCTTGCTCTTTTCCCCGAGGTTGCGCCGCCCGGGTGGAGGCATCACCTTAGATCTGACGTGGCGGTCCTTCCGCAGAGGATGGAGGGGGGAGGGAGATGATCAACCAGGACGAGGTCTTCGTCATCACCGAGGACGACATCCTCAAGCCCGGCGACAAGGGCAAAGGGAAGGGTCCGCGCGCCGTGCCTTCCGCCAAAGGGGCCAGGGCGGCGGAGAGGTCCGCGACAGTCGATGAGACCGTCGCCGGGAACGCCGCGCCGTCGCGCGCCGGCCGGCGGCGGCGCAATCCGGCCGCGGCATCGACGCTGCATCCTGGCCTTTCACTACTTCCTCTTCATGACCTGGGACCGGATCAGGACGTTCGCCCACCTGTTCTTCGTCAACGAGTGGGAGCTGATGCTGTACGCCTCCTCCATCGACTTCTGCGTGATCTTCTTCATGATCTACAACGTGGCGCAGGCTTATCGTGGAGCGGAGGCGCATGGTGGGCGATTCGACGGCCTGCACAGACCCATCGTTTCGGGGCTCGCGTCTTTGTTCGTGCCGGGATGGGGCCAGCTGCTCAACGGTCAGCTCGGGAAGGCGGTCTTCTTCCTGTTCTCGTTCTTCGTTCAGGTGTACCTGGTCGTTCTGTACCGGTTGTCGCCCTTCTTCCGGATCCTGGCCGACATCGAGCCGCGGCAGTTCCTGCTGAACCGGGCGATCAAGATCGGCATGGCGGTCCTGTTCGTCACCGCCCTCTCCTGGCTGATGAGCACCTACGACGCCTTCCTGGTGGCCCGCTACACGCGTCGCATCCGCGCCTGACGGGCACCTCGGGACAAGACAGTTCCTGCCATGGCCGGGTTCATGAGAGCCCGCTGACGCGGCCCTCGTCATCGAGGTCGAAGTGAACGGCGGCCGGCACCGTCGGCAGCCCGGGCATCGTCATGATGCTGCCGATCAGGGGATAGACGTATCCGGCGCCGGCGGAGGCGCGCACGTCGGTCACGGGCAGGACGAAGCCGGACGGTCGCCCTTTGAGCGCCGGATCGTGCGACAGCGACAGAGGGGTCTTCGCCATGCAGATCGGCACCTGCCCCAGACCCTGGCGCCGGCAGAACTCGATCCGGTCCTTCGCCTTGTCGGTGTAGGTCACGCCCGAGGCGCCGTAGATCTTCCGGGCGATGGTGTCGATCTTGTCCTCGATGGACAGACCGGGAGAGTACAGGGGACGGAACACCGCGCCGGAATCCGCCGCCCTGACCACGGCCTCCGCCAGCTCCAGGCCTCCCTCTCCGCCGCGCGCCCAGACCTCGACGGGGATCGCCGCGAACGCCCCCGCCGCGCGCGCTCGCTGCAGGACTTCGTCGATCTCCCCTTGCGTGTCGCCGACGAACCGATTGACCGCCACGACGGCAGGCAGGCCGAAGATGCGGATGTTCTCGATGTGCTTCGCCAGGTTGGCGCAGCCGCGGCCGGTGGCCGCGACGTCGGGACGCTTCAGGGCCTCGGTATCGCCCTGGGCCATCGTCACGCCGCCGTGCAGCTTCAGGGCGCGCACCGAGCACACGATGACGGCGGCGGAGGGCACCAGCCCCGCCGCCGGGCACTTGATGTCGAACAGCTTCTCGGCCCCCATCTCGGAGCCGAAGCCGCTCTCGGTCACGACGTAATCGGCCAGCTTGAGTGCCAGCAGGTCGGCCAGGACAGAGTTGTTGCCGTGGGCGACGTTGGCGAACGGGCCGCAGTGAATCAGGGCCGCTCCGCCTTCGAGATTCTGCACCAGATTCGGCTTGAGGGCGTCCTTCAGGACCGCCGCCATCGCCCCCTGGGCCTGCAGGGCCGAGGCGATGACGCCGCGGCCCTCGCGCTCGACGCCGATCAGGATCCGCCCCAGCCGGTCCTTGAGGTCGCGCGGGCTCCTGGCGAGGGAGAGGATCGCCATGACCTCGGAGGCGGCGGTGATGTCGTAGCCGCTCTCGCGCTCCACGCCGTTCGCGCCGCCGCCGAGACCGACCCGTATGCGCCGGAGCGCCCGATCGTTCAGGTCCAGGCTGCGGCGCCACAGGATCGACCCGGGATCCAGACCCAGCCGGTTGCCGTGGTGCAGGTGGTTGTCGATCAGTGCGGCGAGCAGGTTGTGGGCCGCGGCGACGGCGTGAAAATCACCGGTGAAGTGGAGGTTGATCTCATCCATCGGCACGACCTGGGAGTGACCGCCGCCGGTCGCGCCTCCCTTGATCCCGAACACCGGGCCCATCGAGGGCTGCCGCAGCGTGCTGATAGCGCGCCGCCCGAGCCGCCGCAGGGCCTGGGCCAGGCCGATGGTCACCACGGTCTTGCCCTCTCCCAGGGGAGTCGGGTTGATTCCGGTCACGCAGATGTAGCGTCCGTTCGGCTTGTCCTTGAAGCGGTCGAGGGCGTGCAGCGCGATCTTGCCCTTGTACCGGCCGTACGGCTCCAGCTCGTCGGGCAGGATGCCGAGGGACTCCGCGATGCTCTCGATGCGCTGCAGCCTGGCCCGGCGCGCTATCTCGAGATCGGACAGGCTCAAGGGCCCCTCCGCGGGCTCTTGCCTTCGTCGAGAGAGCGGCGCAGGTCCTCGATTTCCGTGTCGGAGGGGTCGACCGAGCGGGCCTTCTCCAGCTCGGCCAGGGCGGCGGCGCGATCCCCCGAAGCCTGCAGGGCGCGCCCGAGCAGCAGGTGCCCGCGCGCCGTGTCGGCGATCTGGAGAGCGTGGCGGGCCTCCGCCATCGCCCCCTGCGGGTCCTTGCGGCGCAGGGCGACCTGCGCGTTCAGGAGATGGAAGTCGGACTCGTAGGGGAAGGGGTCCGAGGTGGCCTTGCCGAGCACCGCCGCGCCCTCCTCCCAGCGCTCCTCCTTCGCCAGCAGGGCCCCCGCCTGGTAGGCCGCCTTCGGGTAGCCGGGATACTGCTGCAGGGCCTTGCGCAGGAGCTGCAGGCGCTTCTTCGAATCGGATTCGGCCATGGCCCGGCAGTAGGTCTCGAAGGCGAGCAGCGGGACGTCCTCCGATTGCTTGTGCAGGAGATCGGAGCGTCGTTCGGAGACGGCGATCTTCTCGTCGCGCGCCAGCGACAGCGCCAGGTCCCGGTGCACCTGGAGCAGGTTCTTCAGCCGCCCGCTTCGCTGCAGCCAGGGACGCGCCTTCTCCTGCCGCAGATCGATCACGCGGGCGGCGAGCATGATCTCCCCGTTGTCCACGTTGAAGCGCCCGAGGATCAGCCGGTCGACCCGCATGCCGCCGGAGCGCGCCATCGTCTTGCGCCCCAGCTCCAGGGCACTGGCGAGCGCCAGGGGGGCTCCCGAGGGGATGCCGCTGCCCTCCAGCAGGACGGCGCGCTCCTCGGGGTCCATCACCTGCTGCCCAAAGCCGAGCAGGTACTCGCCCAGAGAGTGCGCCAGACCGGTGGACACCCAGTCGAGCGAGCGATCCTCCGCCGTGTTCTCGAACGGCATGATGAGGTAGGCGTGCGAGGGCGCTGGGGACGCGTCGGCCGCGAGGACCACCGGTCCCGCCGACAGGACGGCGGGCAGCAGGAGAGCGACCGCTCGATTCAAGCGCCTGTCCTCCGGGGGCGCTGATCGATGGGGGTCGCCTCGTCGACCACCTCGGACCTGCCGAAGAACATCTTCCCGGCCGTGGTCTGCAGCACCGAGGTGACGGTGATGTCGATGTTCCTGCCGATGTGACGCTTGGCGTTGTCGACCACGACCATGGTGCCGTCGTCGAGGTAGCCCACGCCCTGGTTCGCCTCCTTGCCTTCCTTGAGGATGAACACCTTCATCGATTCGCCGGGGAGGACGACCGGTTTCAGGGAATTGGCGAGAGAGTTGATGTTCAGGACCTGCACGCCCCGCAGCTCGGCCACCTTGTTGAGGTTGAAATCGTTGGTGATGATCTTGCCGGCCAGCTGCTTGGCCAGCTCGATCAGCTTCATGTCGACGTCCTTGATCTCGGGGAAGTCGGCCTCGGAGATGATGACCTTGACCTCGGGTCCCTTCTTGATGCGCTGCAGGATGTCGAGCCCCTTGCGTCCGCGGTTCCGCTTCAGGGCGTCCTGGGAATCGGCGATGTACTGCAGCTCGCGCAGCACGAACTGCGGCACGACCAGGGAGCCGTCCAGGAATCCGGTCTCGCACACGTCGGCGATCCGGCCGTCGATGATCACGCTGGTGTCGAGGATCTTGTAGTTCTGCCGCTGGCCGCCTTCGGCCCAGGCGGCGCGCAGGCTGCCCAGCGTGAAGCGCTCGCCTCGGGCGGCCCCGAGAGCCATGCCGGTGTAGCCGAAAATGAGGAAGATGAAGCCCTTGATCGCCAGCGGCGGCGCCGGCGCGAGCAGGTCGAGCGGCAGGAGCGCCGCCACCACAGCGGCCGCCGCTCCGCCGACCAGGAGCCCGGCCAGACCCCCCAGGAGAGAGTTCATCTCGAGGGTGTGAAGGAGATATTCCAGCGCCAGAATGGACCCCGCGACCGCGGCCCCGATGAGCAAGCCGGTCAGGTCGAGCGGGTGCAGGGTGATCGGCCGGATCTGCGCCCCGAACAGGACGGAGAGGAGAACCAGGATCGTCCTCAGAATCACTATGCCCACAGCAATCACCTCATGCAGTCCGGGGAAGGACCGCTCCAGGAACGGATGATGTTGATGAAGAATCGCGCCTATGACTGCTCACGTGCACATGATAGCGTGTCGGAGCGGCCGAGACTAGATCGGGTCAAAGCGGGAGACGACCTCGCGGTCGGCTCCGCGCACGTACACGCGCGGAACCCGGGAGCCGATACCGCAGAGGATGTCCCAGGAGATCGTTTCGGCCCACGAGGCGACCCGGTCGGCGCCCAGCGACTCGGCGCCGGAAGCGCCGATGACCGTCGCCTCGTCCCCCAGGACGGCCCCCGGGACGTCGCTCACGTCGACCGTGGTCAGATCCATGCTGACGCGGCCGACGATCGGCGCCCGGCGGCCGCGCACCAGGATGTACCCCCGGTTGGAAGCGAGACGCGGGAGGCCGTCGTCGTAGCCCAGGGGCAGCGAGGCGACCCGGACCGGACGCTGGGCGACGAACGTGCGCCCGTAGCCCAGGGAAGTTCCCGGGAGGATCTCCTTCATATAAATGATACGGGTCTTCAACGACAGGACGGGCCGGACCGCCAGGGGCGTGACCTTCGCTGAGGGGGGATAGCCGTACAGGGAGATACCCGGTCGGACCAGCGTCAACCAGGCCGGCGGGTGGTCCATGATGGCGGCGCTGTTGGCCAGGTGGATCTCCTCTGCGGCGACGCCGTGCGCCCGCAACACCGCGATCGACTCCTGGAACAGGTCGATCTGACGGCGCGTGAAGGGGTCGGCCGGGTCATCGGCGACAGCCAGGTGGGAGAACGCACCGGTGACCCGCACGTGCCCCGAGGCGCTTTCCAGAATGGCCGCGAACGCCGGCACGTCGGCGGCCGGGACGCCCAGGCGGCCCATGCCGGTATCCACCTTGAGGTGCGCGCTCGCCGCGCCGCCCCGCTTCTCGGCGGCCCGGGACAGCGCCTCGACCTGGTCCGGGCGGTACAGCGCGGGCACCAGGTCGTGACGCAGCACGAGCTCCGCCTGGGCGGGCGCGAAGCCGCCGAGGACCAGGATCGGCGCACCGATCCCCGCCCGGCGAAGCTCGACGCCTTCCTCGGGGATCGCCACGCCGAGCCGCTCGACCCCTTCGCTCACAAGCGCGCGGGCGACACCCACGGCGCCGTGGCCGTAGGCGTCGGCCTTCACGACCGCGAGCACCAGCCGCGTCCCGACTCGCCGGCGCACCGCCGCCAGATTGTGCGCCAGGGCGTCCAGGTCGATCTCGGCCCAGGTGGGCCGGTACGAGTCGAGGGAGGGCATCACCCGGACCGCTGCTCCAGTTCCTCGAACCGGGTGTACTCGCGGAGGAACGCCATGTTGAAATCGCCGGTGGGGCCGTTGCGCTGCTTGGCGATGATCAGGGTGGCGATGCCCCGGTTCTCCTCGGTCGGCTTGTAGATCTCCTCGCGGTACAGCAGGAGGACGACGTCCGCGTCCTGCTCGATCGCCCCCGACTCGCGCAGATCGGAGAGCTGCGGTCGGCCGCGCTCGCCGCGCTGCTCGGGCGCGCGCGACAGCTGCGAGATGGCGATGACCGGCACGTTGAGCTCCTTGGCGAGCTCCTTCAGCGAGCGCGAGATCTCGGACATCTCCTGGTTGCGGTTCTCGAACCGGGCGCGGCTGCGGATGAGCTGCATGTAGTCGATGACGATGAGGTCGAGCCCCTGCTCCATCTTCAGCCGCCGGCTCTTGGCGCGCATCTCCAGGACCGAGAGCCCCGCCGAATCGTCGATGAAGATGCTCGCGGCCGCGAGCCTGCCAAACGCCTTGATGAGCTCGCTCCAGCGTTCCTTGTTCAGACGTCCGGTCCGCAGCAGGTGGCTGTCGACGCGCGCCAGGCCGGTCAACATCCGCAGGAAGAGCTGCTGCCGGGTCATCTCGAGAGAGAAGAGCCCGACCCTCCGCCCCTCGGCCAGGCCGATGTTCTGCGCGATGTTCAGGGCGAAGGAGGTCTTGCCCATCCCCGGGCGCGCCGCCAGCACGATGAGGTCGGCGGGCTGCAGGCCCGAGGTGTACTCGTCGAGCACCTTGTATCCCGTCGGCAGACCGGTGACCAGCTCGCGGTGCTGGGCGAGCCGCTCGATCGTCTGGAGGCTCTGGTCGGCGATGGCCTTCATGGGCACGAAGCCCTCGCGCAGCCGGTCCTGGGCGATCTGGAAAATCAGGCGCTCCGACTGGTCCAGGATGTCGTCCGGGTCCTGGCTCGCCTCGTACGCCGTCGAGACGATCCGGCCGCCGGCCTCGATCAGGCTGCGCAGGACCGCCTTCTCCTTGACGATGCGGGCGTAGTACTCGATGTTGGCGGAGCGCGGAACCCCGTCGAGGAGGGAGGCGATGTACGCCGGGCCGCCGACCGAGTCGAGCTCGCCGGAGCGCGACAGCTCCTCCTTGACCGTCACCGGATCGATGGCGCTCGTCCGGTCCGACAGATGGTTCATGACCTTGAAGATCTTGCGGTGCTGGTCGCGGTAGAAATCCTCTTCCTTGAGAATCTCCTGGGCGCGATTGATGGCGCTGTTCTCGATGAGGATGGCCCCGAGAACGGAGCGCTCGGCCTCGACGCTGTGCGGCACGTCCTTGTCGAGCGTGATATCGCCGGGCATGTCGTGTGTCTCCGAAAACGCGGGGCCGCTATCGTAACACTTTGTTGCGCCGCGTTCAGGGGCTTTGTTAAGATCACCCCGGGCCGGAGTGAGACGGATGGTCGCTGCCCGGACTTCAGGTCCGGGGAGAGGAAAG
>QHXY01000219.1:4293-26290 GCA_003223145.1 Acidobacteriota bacterium | reverse complement strand
CGTCTCGGTTCCCCCTGAGAATGGAAATCTCGTGCGAGAGATTCAGCACGGCGAGGTCGGTCTTCCGATCGGCGTCGAAATCGCCGGCGGAGGCGCACAGTGGCGGGCCCGCGGCGATGGTCTCGCCCCGGACCGGGGCGCCGTCCCGCCTGCCGAAATAAATCACCGTCGCCCCTTGAACGTACGGTCCGTACCCCTTGCTGCCGGTGTCGGTGACGACCAGATCGGTCTTCCCGTCGCCGTCGAAGTCTCCCGCGGACAGACAGCCGTCCCACCAGCCTTTCTGGAGGACGAGCCTGGAGCCGAAGGTCCCGTCGCCCGCGCCGTAGAGTATCGCCACCTCCCCCGTTGCCTGATCCGTCCCCTGGCGCTCCGGATCCCTGTCCGCCACCGCCAGGTCCGGGTGACCGTCGGAGTTGAAGTCGCCGATCGCTACTGCTCGAACCCACCATCCTTCCCGGCCAGGAAGACGGAGACGTAGGCGGAGTCGTCGATCGTGGGATCCCCCGCGTTCGCGACGACCAGGTCGTCGAGGCCGTCGAGGTTCAAATCGGCCGCTTTGAGGTCGGCGGGATTCCATCCCACCTCGAGGCGCACGGGCGCCTCGAAGCTCCCGTCCCCTCGGCCCCGAAGCAGGACCACCTCGCCCCGGGGCGGCGGGGGCGGCGGGGGCGGCGTGGGTGCCGGTCCCATTCTGACCGTACAGATGGTCGGGCCATCCACCCGCGGGTTCCAGTTGCGGACCGCGACCGCCAGATCAAGATGATGAGCACCGCTGAAACGACCGACCGCCAGGGACGTCGGGTGCCAGCCGACCTCGTACTTCGCCTCGCCGCCGAACCCCCCTGCTGCATCCCCCCGCAGCACGATGACCTGGTCGAGAGACGATGACGCCAGCGCCAGATCGGGGCGCCGATCACCGTCGAAGTCGCCGGCCACGAGGACGTCGGGCACCCTCTCGACCGAGTCGCGCAGGCCGGCGGGCCGGAGGGGCGGGGGGCCAAAGGTCCCGTCGCCGTTCCCGAGGAACAGGGCGACGGCCCAGGGGCTCCTGCACGCGACCGCGAGATCGGGCCGGCGATCACCGTTGAATCTCCCGATGACGAGCGCGCCCGGCCCGTCGCACACCCCGCGGGTGAGCGCGGGCACGAACGAGCCGCGCCCGTCGCCAAGGAACACCGACACATCGTTCGAGCCGTAGTTCCCCACCACAATGTCCTTCCTGCCGTCCCCGTTCACGTCCTCGATTCGGGGGGGCAGGGAGGAGAAGCCCGCGCGATAATCCTTGCCCGCCGACAGGGTCCCGTCCGCCAGCCCGAGGAAGACGGAGATCTCATTGACGTCCTGCTGGGACACCACGAGATCGTCGCGGCCGTCGCCATCGAGGTCTCCCGCCGCGACGAAATGCTGATGCATGAATCCCGGATCGCCGGCATGGTCGAGAGGCACACGGCGCGCGGCAGCGAAGCGACCCTGTCCCCGGCCAAGCAGCAGCGACAGGTCGTGCGACTTGATGTTGGCGGTCACGAGGTCCGCCCGACCGTCACCGTTGAAATCGCCGCCCGCGACCGACAGCGGGGCCTCACCGACCGACAGCCTGCCGCCGTGCGAGAAGCTGCCGTCACCGCGGCCCAGGAAGAGCTCCACGGTGTTCGATTTGAAGTCGGTGACCGCCAGATCCCGCCGCCGGTCCAGATTGAAATCTCCGGTCGCGGCCCCATGCGGGAGACTCCCCTGGAGAATCGTCGTGATCGGCTCGGCGAACGAGCCGTCGCCTTTGCCGACCGACGTCAGGATCCGGTCATCCTGGACCGCGACGAGGTCCGCCACCCCGTCGTCCGTGAAATCCTCAGTCAGCAGCGACTCCACGTTCCCTCCCACGTTCAGACGGTCGCCGGGCGCAAACGTCCCATCACCCCGCCCTAGAAGCACGACGAGCCGCCCGTTCTCGCTGATCGAGCAGAGGACCAGATCGGTCTTGCCGTCGCGGTCGAGGTCGGCCGTCGCCCCGCAGAACGGCAGACCTCCGAGATCGAAGACCGGGTTCGGAAAGATCGACACGGGGTCGGTCGACCGATGCCCGGAAGACGCGGCGGCCGGGCGCATCGTGGAGCCGGAGACTGTCAGAATGAAGAGGAGAGGAACGACCCGTCGGAACACGGCTGCGACTGTACCATCGTCGGGCGTGACGCGCGGGGCCCGGGGCCGGAGGATGCTGCGCCACAGTCGCACGGAGGAAAGCGCGGCTTCACCTGCGCATCCGGCGCCGGTTCAGGGCTGCTCCTCCGGAGGCGAGGAGAACAGATCCTTGTGCGTGGCGCGCTCGTAGTACGAATCAAAGTTCTCCGCGGTCATGTCGGAGTGATCGGGGGTGTGACACTCGAAACAGGCCTCACGCGGAGGGCGGCGGATGATGTTCGCAGCGGACGGAGCGGCGACATGCGCGCTTCCGGGACCGTGGCACATCTCGCACCCCACGTGCCGGAGGCGCTCGAGCGGGTCCCCAATCCGGTACCCCGACGGCAGACCGTACCCCGTCACGTGGCAGCTCACGCAGCGCGGCGCGTAATTGCGGTGGCGGGCGAGCAGGACCGAGAACGCGAAGCCGTGGGGTTGGGCCTGCCAGTCCTCGAATTCCTCACGGTGGCACGGACGGCAGGTGGTCGTCCCGGTGTAGCGGGTCTCTTTCAGCAAAGAGGGGAGCACCCGCGCCGCGGGCTCCTCGGTGCCCGCGAGCTCCGGGCTCTGCTTGATTCCATCGTAGAAGGCCGCGAGCCGGTCGCGAAACCGCGGATCGTCGGGAACGTCTTCGCCGAGCTGGTGTCGCGTCAGACCCACCGACCGGACCCCGCCGCGAGGCCCCAGACCCAGGTCGAGCTCCTCGAGCTCCTTGCCTTCGCCTGAGCTGAAGAAGACCAGGCGCGGCCCGTGGAACCCCATGATCGCCGATTCGGTGTCTCCTTCGAAGGAGAACGCATGGTTGAACACGGCCTCGACGCTCTCGGTGCTGAGGTAGGCATCGATTTCGGGGACCGTCTCGAGCGCGTCGCGCACCAGGTCCGGCGCAAGGCTCCCGATGGCAATGACCAAGTCGGCCTGGGAACGGACCTGGCGGGCCGTGCGGGCCAGGCTTTCGAGGGGCGCGGCGACCGAAAGGTCGCCGAGGTTCTCCTCGTAATAACGCGCATGCTGGATGTTGTAATTCGCCGGGTCGAGGACGCTCAGCCAGGCGATCCGGAGCCCCCCCGCGCGCGTCAACCTGAAGGCCGGGGCCAGCGAGCGTCCCCCAAGCGTCAAGTTGCCGTTGATGTAAGGCAGCGGCCTGCGCCCCGCGAGCTCCCGGAAGTAGAACGGTCCCCGCAGCATCTCCGCATGACCAACAGCGGCCACGGAGTATTCCTGTCGGCCCATCAGCTCGAGCGCGAGGTCGAGCTCCCGTTGCTCCGACGGGTCCAGGATCGGGTCGTCCGGTGGGTTGGCGTAGGCATTGCCGAGATCAACCAGAAGGGGAGCGTCGCCTTGGCTTCGGGCACGGCGCCGGATTGTCTCGCGCCGGGCGATCCCGCCGAGCTGCCGCGCCTTGCAGCCGCATACCTCGAGCATGCCGGTCGTATTCGCGGTCACCAGCAACTTCAGGTGTCGTCCCGCAACGGCCGATCCGCCGGTCACCGGCGCGGAGGTCAGGCGAAGAGGCGGTCGGGTCGCCTCCTTGGCGATCCATTCATCCGGAACTGGTCCATGTGTCGCGACCAGCTGGTGCAGGACCGACAGATCCGCGCGCGGCGCCGCCTCGGCCAGAAGATCGAGGAACTGGCGGCGGCCCTCGGCCTCCCTGAGCAGCCGGACGACACCGTCGATCGCGTCCGCACCGTTTCCCTTGCTCGCCAGGAGGGTTTCCGCGATGGCCAGGACGTGGGGGCCTTTCGCCCTCGCCACTTCCTGCCCCGCTTCCCCATCCCGCGCGAAGCTTCGCAGGAAGGCCCGCGTCGAAGCGGCGCTGTACGCTCGCAGCCTCCAGGAGACCCGGCCCGGCCGCACTCCAGTCTCTTCTTCGGCGCGAATGGCGTAGTAGACCGGCAGCGCCTCGGTCAACCATTGGTCGGCCCCGGCGAAGCGGAAAGCGGAAGGGCTCCAGGCGGTGTACGCGCGTCCCATGGAGAACAGCAGGTCATACATCTGCACCGGCGCCGCGCCTGCGAGCTCGGCACCCTGACCGGCCTCCGCTGGAGGGATCAGGATGAGAGAGCCGTCGTCCGGGCGTGCTGTCAGGACCACGGAGTAGTCATGTCCGAGGGGGCCGAGCCGTTCGTCCAGGTAAGCGAACCCCTCTCGCGCAACCCGGAACACCGCCTGCCTGGTCGTTTCGGGAAGGGTCAGGCTGGCGTAGAAACGAAGCGTGTCCCGGCCGTGCCGGGCGCTCGCTTCCTCGAACTCTCCAAGACCGATGACGCTGTTGACCAGCGCCCTGGCGGCAGTACCGGCTCCCGTGAGCCGCACGCCCTCATCGGACTGAGGAAGCGTCCCGACCGCGCGCCAGCGATCCGGCAGGTGAAAACGGACCTCGATCCGCGACAGGAGGTTGTACCAGGACGGCAGCAGGAAGAGGTTGCGGCCCGACAGGAGACCTCCACGACCGTCGAGGTGCCCGAAACGCTGGCCGCCGCGAGGCTGCATGGCTTCATCCATCCAGGCCCCGGGCTCAACCTCGTACTCATAGGTGAAGAGGCCGCGGTCATCCGAGTGGACGATGTGCTCCGTGAACCGCCTGCTCTTCGATCCCATGGCCGCATCGTGCTGCCCGGTGACCTCCAGGCTCACGCCTTCCGGGGTTTCGGCCTTGAAGTCATGGACACGCAAGATCCCGTCCGGCACCATCTGCTTGATGCTCCATCTCCCCTTCGGCGCTCCCGAGGCGGCGCACTTCACCACGACCAGACCGCGTTCCGGCTGCGCCACGTCGACGTCGCACCGGAGAACCGGTGCTCGGCCGCAATTGGAGACCATGATGAGCGCGGCCAGACCGGCACAGCTGCGGAGCCATTCAGGAGGGGACCGCCGAACCATGCGTCGCAACCGGGAAGATGAAGGACGCCGGATGACGGGGAAGGATCGGGCCCGGGACTCTGACGGTCTTCCCGGGCCCTCAGACCGCTCTACGAGCCGCAGTGGCAGCGCTCGCACTTGTAATTCATACTGCAGTCCTGATGAATCTTACAATCCAGTTTGCATGGCGTCTTTTGAGTCGTGGTCAGATCAATCACGCTCATAGACCTGATCGCCTGCTGCAGGCTTCCAAGGTCAGCCGCCTGGGCGCCGGCGATCCCTCGGGCCGCGATGGCCCCAACCGGCAGGGCCAGCGCAGCGACGGACGAAGCAACCCAGAGAGTGCGTTTCATCGCGGACTCACCTCCTCTCCTTATATGGATTATCGGGAACCTGCTGGCAGAAAAAAGCAGGGCCCGGCACGGCAACGGCCGCCCAGGCCCTCGGAGACCCTTCTAGGGACACTGACACTTCTGGCACAGGTACTGCACGTTGCAGTGCGTGTGAGTCTTGCAATCCTTGAAGCATTCTGCCCTCTGAGTCGCGGTCAAATCGACCACGCTCATCGAGCTGATTGCCTGCTGCAGGGTGCCGAGGTCGGCCGTTCGGCTACCAGCCGTTGCCAGGGCCGCAATGGTGCCAACCGGCAGAGCCAGAACGGCGACGGACGAGACAACCCAGAGAGTGCGCTTCATGGTCGATTCGCCTCCTTCATGGGCATTTGCAGAGTTCTCGCTGGTAAATTGGACTGCACTTCGTGTGGGTCTTGTCGTCCAGATGGCAGCGTGCTCTCTGAGCCGCGGTCAGGTCGACCACGCTCTTCGAGCTGACGGTCTGCTGCAGGGTCCCCAGGTCAGCCCTGCTTCCTGCGGCGATGCCCCGGGCCGTGACGATACCGACCGGCAGGGTCAGGACCGCTACGGAGGAGACGACCCACAGGGTTCGCTTCACAGCGGAATCACCTCCTCTCCAATTTTCGTCGATATGACGTTCAGCGGCTCTCTCTTGGGGCCCGGCGCCGGGGCGCCGGGCGCGTCCTCGTGCTTGACGCAGCCCGGCCAGTCGCTGCGGGCGAGGTCCGGATGGGGTATCTGTTTCTCGAAATCGACCCAGATGCGGCCGTCCCGCCGGCAGTCGAAGGCCCGACAGGGCACCGGGCGCTTGTCCCAGATCGAGCAGGTCATCGGCCCCTGCTCGATATGGGTGCAATAATTGTCCTTGCCGCGGGCGATCAAGTAGGGCTTCTCGAGGTCCCACTTCACGATCCCCTCCTGCACGTCCTGTTTGGAGAGCGCGAACGCCAATCGGCAGCAGGCCGCGCGGCAGAGGTGGATCCGGCTGGCGCAATCGATCTTGACCGAGCCCGGGTACGCGTACTTGTCCTCCTCCTTGTCCTGCAGAAGGATTCCGAGACCCTTCTCCTCGAACTGCTCGGCCAGTCTGCCACCGGCGGTCTGTTTGGCAGCTTCCAGCTCGTCGAGCGTGATGAGGCCCTTCTGATGCAGGAGCTCGATGAGCGCGGCCAGAAGCGACAGAGCTTCCAGGGTCTCACCGGTGTTGGCGTTGAGGCGACTGTGGACGTACAGGATCCCCCGGACAAATTCCTTGCGGAGATCTTCGGGACCCTTGGGGACGTCCGGGTCGTTTTTCATATGCTGCAAATGTCGCCCCATAAGATCCGGGCAACGCTGGATGGGCGCAGTATAAAGAAAATCGATCGCGTGTCAACTGGTCCCTGGGCTATGCGACACCCAGCAGCACGACGAGGCTTCTCAGATCGGGGACCTCGACGTCGGGACGGACCGTGGCGGGGGCCGTCGCGCCGTGCCCCGGCCTGCCGCGGCGACGGTTGACCCAGACGGTGGAGAGGCCGAGGCTCTTCGCCGGCGCGATGTCGTGGTACAGGCTCTGGGCCACGTGCAGAACCTTGTCGCTCGGCGCGCCGAACCGCGCCAGCGACTGGCGGAAATTCTCCAGAGATGGCTTGTACGAGCCGACCTGCCGGGCGGTGACGACCCAGTCGAACTCGACGCCCAGGACCCGAGCCGTCCGCGCGAACAGGTCGTCGTCGATGTTGGAGATGATCGCCAGCCGGTACCTGGTCTTCAACGCCAGGAGAGCGTCCCGCGTGTCGGGGAACGCCGGCCAGTCCCCGAGCGACGCGGCCAGGACGCCGCGTTCCGCTTCGTCCGGCGCGAAGCCGAAGCGGCGGCCCAGGCCCTCGATCACCTCTCGGAGAACGACCGCGTACGCGCGAAAAGGCGGCTGCTCGGCGCCGGCCTCGAGGGTCGCGAAAGTCTCCAGCAGCTCTTCGTCCGGTACGCTCCGGCCATGGCGCGCCAGGACCGGGGCGAGCGCCGACAGGAGGCCGGTCTCCCAGTCGATCAGGGTGCCGTAGCAGTCGAAGGAGAGGATCTCGGGCTCAGGCACCTTCGACCAGGATCAGGTTGCCGATCGAGGCGCCCTGGCGCAGGGCCTTGGGGGCGCTGTACTCCTCCGACGCCCACCATTGCCTGGCGTGCTCGAAGCTCGGGAACTCCAGCACCACCACGCGCCGGGGGCTCCACGAGCCTTCCAGAACCTCGGTCCTGCCGCCGCGCACAAGGAACCTGCCGCCGTACCTCGCGATGGTCGGCGGAACGATCCGAATGTACGCGGCATACTGCACCGGGTCGGTGATCTCCACATCGGCGATGACGTAGGCTGACATGATCGGGTTGTCTCCTCAGAGAGTCGTCACTCCAGTCCCCTGCTTCTCCAGCAGGCAGACACCCCCCCACGGGCGCGAGCCCTGACGACCGTTCGATTCTGGCAGAAATGACGTCAGGCGCACCAGGAGGGGAGCGCGCCCCTGGCGCACCGCCGTCCGCGCTATCGAGCGGACGTCCGCAGGACGCCAGCCGAAAGGAATGAAGAACCCCGGTCCCTCCTCCGGGCCGAATTTGAATGGGGCACTGGCCCGGCTCAGGTGCGCGCCCATGCGCTTCTGCATCATGCGCAGCAGGCCGGGAGAGACCATGTCGAGGATCCAGCGCCGGAAGCCACGCTGCGCGGCGAGGTCCCCGGCGAGGGCGCCGACCTCGTCCGGCGTCATATAGATGAGCAGGCCCTCGGTGATGATCAGCGCCCGGGCCGCCCGCTGGCCCAGTCTCTCGAACAGCGCGCGCCGGGCCGCCACGTCCGACAGGTCGAGGGGGACGCGCTCCAGGGCGCACGCCGGCTTCTCGCCTCGCAGCATATCCTCTTTATGCGAGAGCACCCCAGGCAGGTCCACCTCGATCCAGGCGAGCGACGAGGAGAGGGGCATGCGGTACGGACGCGCGTCGAGACCGGCGGCCAGGTTGACGACCAGGTCGGCACCCTGCCTGAGCTGTTCCGCGATCAGCTGGTCGTACAGGAAGGTGCGCATCACCCAGGCCCACTCGTTCCGGTCCCTGGCCGGCAGCGCGGCGAAGATCTGCTCGCCACGCTCCCCCGCCAGCCGGCGCGCGAACGGATCGCGGAACAGGGCGCCCGGCCGCCCGCTCTCGCGCGCCCGGTACACCGCCGCCCAGTGCGCCGTGTCGGAGACGTTCCGGATGACCGGTTCATTCTGGCTCATCGGGTGCCCTCCACGTTGTCCCGCCATCCGGGAAGAATGCGGTGCAGGTAGGGACTGTTGCGCACCGTCCGCTCGACCAGGCTCCGGTCCCGGGGAGGGTCCCAGGGCAGCAGCCGCCCCTGCGCGCGGGTGGCGTCGCTCTCGGACGCGGCGCGGACGTAGATCTCGTTCATGATCCACAGGTAGGTCGTCAGGTCCCCCACCGGCTCGAGCGCGTTCCCGTCCTGGAAACAATCGGGGCACCAGGTCGGCGCCCGGCCGACGTCGAGCAGATCGATGGAGCTGTCGACCCGCTTGCGGTAGATCCTGGCGTACTCGAGCATCGGATGATCGTCGGTGACGGGGACGCTCTGGCCGGCTCCGACCTTGAGACGGTAGGCGTCCGCCGCGAACATCCCGAAGATCTCCGTGTCGGTCCCGATCTCGGTCCGCTGGAGGTCCGCCCGGACCGGAGGATTCGCGTCGAGCCGCCTGGCCAGCGCCACGGGGTCCAGCGTGATGGGGCGGTCCTTGCGGCCGAGCAGAATGAAGTCGCCGGAGTCGCCGTTCACCAGGATCGCGTTCGGGAACACCTCGACCAGTGCCCGGACCATCGACCGCACCGTGGCGGGTGGCACCTGTCCGATCGGCAGCCACTGGCTGACGAAGCCGCCCGGTCTCAGGCGGTCGCGGACCAGGCCGTAGAACTCCTTCGAGTAGAGGGAGGCGACCCCGGTGAAGTTGATCGGAGGCGGCTCCAGGGTCACCAGGTCGTAGTTCGCGGCCGGCTGCATGCGCAGATGCTGCCGCCCGTCGTTGACGAACACCCGGACGCGGGGGTCCGCGAGAATCCGGCCGTTGGTCTCGGAGAAGAAGTCCGCCTGTTCGAGCACGTGCTCGGAGATGTCGACGATCTCGATGCTCTTCACCGAGGCATACAGCGAGGCGGCGTGGGCGGTGTTGCCGACCCCGAAGCAGATGACCAGGACGCTCTCCGGCTCGTCCATGTGGAGAAGGGGGAGGTGCGACATGGCGCGCATGTATCGCTGCGCTCCGATCTCGGTCGATGACATGCGATGTCCATTCGTGAACAGCGTCCGGCCGCGATCCGGCACGTCGAGGATGACGATGGTCTCGAGCGGTCCCTCGCTCGTGGCCAGCAAGTAGGGCTTGCGGAGAAGTCCGCGCAGGGACTTGCCACCCGCGGCGCGGAAGCTCCTGACGATGAGATAGTCGTCGGGGACCCGGCTCCAGGCGACCAGGCAGGCGATCGTGGCGACCAGCCCCGCTCCGAGGAGCAGGCGCGGCGCCCGGGATCCGGCCGGGAGTCGCGCCGGACGATCCCGGCACAGGGCGAGGGGAGCCGTGACGCCGGCGGCGCAGGTGATCAGGACCGAGACGCTTCCCTTCATGCCCAGGGTCGGCAGCAGAAGGAACGCGGTCGCCATCGAGCCGGAGACCGCGCCGAGGCAGTTGAACAGGTAGAGAACCCCGGCGCGCCGGCCGACGCTCTCTTCGTGCCTCTGCACGACGGCGTTCGCGAGCGGAAAGGCGAACCCCATGAAGAAGGCCGGCAGGGCCACGAGCTGGGCGATCGCCCCGAGATGGACCGCCGTCTCCTCGAGGAGCCCCAGACCTGCGGTCGACCGGGACAGGAGGCTCTGGATCTCCGATTGCACCGTCTCGAGGTCGAAGAAGTAGAGCGCAGCCAGGGCGGATAGCGCGAAGGCGATCTGCGAGCCGATCCAGCACGACGCGGCCCGCGCGAATCGTCTGGAGGCATACCCGCCGGCGGTCGAGCCCAGCCAGAGACCCACGAGGATCTCGAACAGGAGCAGGGAGAACACCAGACGGTACTGACCGAGGGCGCTGGTCAGGAAGCGGAACCACAGGATCTCCATCCCCATGGCGGCGAAGCCGGAGAGGAAGATGGCGGCCGCCACGAGGGCCGTCGATGACAGTCCACCCGTCTCCGAGGCCGCCGGCGCGGCGAGCGGCCGCTCCGGCACGGTGGTCCGCCGCCGGCGCGCCAGGATCGCGAGCGCGCCGCCGGCCGCCGCGATGTTCAGGCCGGCGGCCAGGAGCTCCGTGCTCCTGATCCCCAGATGGGGAATCCACAGGACATCGACGAGCAGGCAGCCGGTCGCGGCGCCCGCCGTGTTCAGTCCGTAGAGCAGGCCGGCACGCCAGCCGGCAGAGGACAGGTCCGACCGGATCACCACGCGGATCAGGAGGCTCAGCGTGCCGCCCATGAGAAGGGTGATGGGAAGGACGAGCAGGATGGCAATCTCGTAGCGGAACAGGTAGGAGCCGGCGCTGAGATGGTACCAGCCATGGGTCCCGACCACATAGGACGAGACTTGCGCCGAAAGCGCCTCCAGTCGGGGCAGGACCGCGGCGATGCTCGCCCCCAGGAGACCGATCCCCGCCTCCGAAAGAACATAGAGCCGCAGCGGCGCCAGTCGGTCGCGCCGGTAGACCCGGTCGGCGACGAACCCCGCCAACAGACCCCCGGCCCCGAGGCCGACCATGAACACGCCGCTCACCAGGGCGGCGGAGTGGAGCGTGTTCCCGAAGATCAGCCCGAACTCCCGCACCCAGACGACCTGATAGAGCAGACCGGCCATGCCCGACACGAAGAAGATGAGCAGAAGGGCCGGCAACTCCATGGACCCAGTATAGACGGAGGGACGGGGCGTCCGTTCGCCACCGCCCGGCGGCGCTTGCCTTAGCCGCGCGGGCGCGTATGTTGGGGGTGGAGGCAAGCCGATGCAGAACGAGCTCCACGGCGTGATGACGGCGATCCGCGGATCGCAGATGCTACGGCTGCTTCTGATCGGCTTCCTGGTCCTGCTGCTCCTGATCCCGGCGGCGATGATCGGAAGTCTCGTGTCCGAACGGAGCGCCACCCGCCAGGGCGCCGTCGAGGAGGTCACCGCGAAGTGGGGCAAGCTTCAGATCGTGACCGGCCCGGCGTTGATCGTCCCGTACGTCCAGCGGCGGGTCGAGCTCGACAAGAAGGGCGAGAAGGTGGTGCGCGAGCAGATCCATCGCATGACCGTCCTCCCCGAGAGCCTCTCCATCCTCGGCGAGATCGACACCGAGGTGCGTCACCGGGGCATTTTCTCGGTGCCGGTCTACCACCTGAAGCTCGAGGTCTCGGGGCGCTTCGCGAAGCCGGACCTCGCCGAATGGAACGTTCCGGCGGCCGACATCCGCTGGGACCGGGCGGAGATCGGCGTCGGCATCAGCGACGCCAGGGCGATCCAGGAGCGGACCGATCTGATCTGGAACGGGCGGACGATCCCCTTCCTGCCGGGGACGGGCGCGTTCAGCCTCACGGACACGGGGATCCACGCGCCGCTCACCGGCGGGGGTCCGCCGGCCTCCGGTTTCGAGTTCAAGTTCCCTCTCGTCCTCAATGGCAGCGTCGGGGTCTATCTCGTGCCGTTCGGCCGGGAGACCAGCGTCAGCCTCCGGTCGAACTGGCCACACCCCTCCTTCCAGGGGAACTGGCTGCCGGCGAAGCGGGCGGTCACCGACCACGGCTTCGAGGCGTCCTGGAGCATCCCGTTCCTCGGACGCAACTATCCGCAGGCCTGGAACGACGGGACCAGCATGAGCGAGACGGTCGCGGCGTCCAAGTTCGGTCTCGATCTGATCACGCCGGTCGACGAATACCGCATGGCCGAGCGCAGCACCAAGTACGCCGGTCTGTTCATCCTCCTGACTTTCGCCACCATCTGGCTGATCGAGGTCCTTGCCCGGCTGCGCGTCCACCCGATCCAGTATCTGCTCGTCGGCGCGGCGATGTGCCTGTTCTTCCTTCTCGAGCTGGCCCTGTCGGAGCACCTGGGCTTCGCGCCAGCCTACGCCGTCGCCAGCGTCGCGGTCGTCGGCCTGATCGCGTCGTACAGCCTCGCGGCGCTCCACAGCCCCCGCCGCGCCGGCGTCGTCGGCGGCCTGGTGGCGGCTCTGTACGCCTACCTCTACGTCCTGCTGAAGAACGAGGACTACGCGCTGCTGATCGGCTCGGTCGGCCTGTTCCTGATGCTGGCCGCCGTCATGTACCTGACCCGCCGGATCGACTGGCACGCGGCGGGACGCTCGGGGGCGTAGACCCTCGCTGCAACTCGTCCGCCAGGCCGCGCAGCCGGTCCCAGGCGCGGCGGATCTCCACCTCCGTCGTCCGGATGTTCCCGACGGCGAGGCGGATGACGTAACGGCCGCCGAGGCTCGTGTGCGACAGGAAGACCTCGCCGGTGTCGTTCAGGGCGTTCAGGAGACGCTCGTTGAACGCGTTCAACGCTTCACCGCCGCGCTCGCCCACGCCGCGCGGGACGGCGCGGAAGCAGACGACGCTGAACGGGACGGGGGCGACCCGCTCGAAGCCGGGGTCGCGGTCGACCCAGTCGGCGAACAGACGCGCCAGACGGAGGTGCTCGCGCAGGCGCGTCCGGATCCCCTGCAGGCCGAAGTAGCGCATCACCACCCACAGCTTGAGGGCGCGGAAACGCCGGCCGAGCTGGAAGCCGGTGTCCATGAGGTTCCGCACCTCGGAAGTCTCCGACGTCTTGAGATATTCGGGCGTGAGCCCGAAGGCGGCGCGCAGCAGGTCCATCCTGCGGCAGTAGAAGGCGCTCAGATCGAACGGCGTGAACATCCACTTGTGCGGGTTGACCACGAACGAGTCGGCCCGATCCATTCCGTCGATCGCCCAGCGGCACTCCGGCAGGATCGCCGCGGCGCCTGCATAGGCCGCGTCGACGTGCAGCCAGAGATTCTCGCGGGCGCAGAGCTCGGCGATCGACGGGACCGGATCGACGCTCGTCACGGACGTGGTCCCGACGGTCGCCACCACGGCCAGGGGCAGGTGTCCCGCCCGCCGGTCCTCCTCGATCGCCGCCGCCAGGAGGTCGGGCCGCAGACGGTACTCGGCGTCCGCCGGTATCCGGCGCAGGTTGTCGTGCCCCAGCCCCAGCGTGATCACCGCCTTGTCCACCGACGAGTGCGCGTGCTCCGAGCAGTACACCCGGAACGCGCCGGGACCGCGCCCGGCGAGGCCGTGGGTCCGCACCTCGGGCGCCCTGGCATGACGTGCCGTGGCCAGCGCGTGCACGACCGCAGTCGACGCCGTGTCGTAGATGACCCCCTCGAACTCTTCGGGCAATCCGAGGGCCTGCCGTAGCCACGCCAGCACGACCTCCTCGAGCTCGGTGGCGGCGGGCGAGGTGCGCCACAGCATCGCCTGCTGGCTCACCGCCGTGGACAGGAAGTCGGCCAGCGCACCAGGCGTCGAGAAACCGCACGGAAAGTAGGCGAAGTATCCCGGATGGTTCCACTGCGTGAGGCCCGGCACGAGCACCCTGTCGAAGTCCTCGAGGATCCGCTCGAACGCCTCGCCCTCCTCCGGGGCGTCCGCCGGCAGCGCGGCGCGGATCGCACCGGGCCGCAGGCGCGACAGGACGGGGTTGTCGAGCGACCACTGGAAGTAATCGGTGAGCCAGTCGACAAGCCGGCGGCCCTCTTCGCGGAACTCCTCCGGCGGCATGTCTCCCTGCGGATCCGGCATCATGTCGATCAGCCCCGGCGCTCCGCCCGGGCGATCTCCTGTTTCGACGCCCGCCTCAGTTTCTTCGCGGCGCGCAGCTCGCTGCGGTGGCCGCGGCGGTCCTCGCGCGCGAAACGCCGCTTCTTCGAGGCCGAGCCGAAGACCTGGCTCCAGCGGCCGTTCTTGAAGACGATCTGGTAGCCGCCGGAGAGGATCTGGAACGGTCTCCTGACCTTCTTGAGACGGTCGAACGGCACCGACCCCGGCTTGTGGAAAGTCTCGAAGTAGGCGGGATACACGAAGTCGGTCATCGGGATGCCGCTGACGCGGAAGCTGAGCGCCTCGACCGGGTCGGCGCTCTCGTAAGCGTAGATGACCTTCGGATCGGGGCCGGTGGACATCAGATTGATCGCCGGGTCGACCAGCATCTCGACCAGCTCGTGGGACGCCGACACGCTCACCAAGTCGTGGTTCGCGAGCGTCGTCTTGACGAAGACCTTGGCCTGGGGCAGCCCGTCGGGCGTCAGGTCATGATAGGCGAGGGCGCCCGGCTGGTCGGCGTTGTCGAGAAAGACCATCGCCCAGGCGCCTTTCACGAACCCTCTGGATCGGATCAGCCTCGCCGGCGTGCCCCAGACCGGGGCCACATGCCTGTCCACGAAAACCTGCATGGCCGTAATCAGCGTGTCGAACCCGACCCCGAGGGCGACGGTCGCCTTGTTGAAGCACGCGATGGTCGGGACACCTCCCTGGTTGAACGCGCCGAAGATCGTTCCTCTGTCGGTCATCGGATCTCCCCTTGTGCGCCCTCGCCGGTGACGGCCAGAGTATCACGCGGTGCTCCGGGTGGGGACGTGCGTCCTTGACGGCCTGCGCCACGGGGAATATGTTTCAGCCGCGCCACGGTCCCCGCCGTGGCGGGGGGTGTTCGTGAAGCGCGTCCTGTGTGCCGCATGCGGAACGGAGGGGACGGCGAGCGACATGTTCGACGCCGAAGGGCAGGCCCTCTGCCAGCGCTGCGTCGAGGAGGCGGGACGGGGCAAGCGGGTCGAGCGCATGATCGACTCGACGATCTGCGCGCGCTGCGGCCGCGACGAGGGCAGCCGGGACCTGCCGCGCCTGGGGCGGCTGCCGTTCTGCGAGGACTGCACACGCGCGGTGCGCAACGTTCCCTACCCCAACTGGCTGCGATACGCCTTCCTGGGTCTCCTCATGGTCGCGGCCCTCGCCTTCGTGCGCAACCAGCGGTTCTTCTCGGCCTACGCCCAGCTGGTCCGGGCCGGCAGGGATCTGAAGACCGGCCGGTTCGACCAGGCGGTCAGCAAGATGGAATCGGCCGCCCGGATGATTCCCGAGTCGGCGGATATGGCCGCCGAGGTCAATTTTCTCAAGGCGATCCAGTTCGTCCAGCAGGACCGGTCGGCCGACGCCGTGCCGCTCCTGCGCGCCTACGTCGCGGCTTACCCGGGGGATGCGAACGCGAAGAAGGTCCTGCTCCAGGCGGAGATCGGGGCGGCGTTCGAGTCCGCCGATTACGAGGCCTTCCTGGAGAAGAGCCTGGTCCTGGCCGGGCAGGAGCCGAACGATCCGCGCGCCTCGGCCGGGGTCGCCTCGGCGTACGCCTGCAAGTACGCGGTGAAAGGGGAGGAGGAGTTCGCGCGGCAGGCGCGTGAGCGCCTGGAGGCGGCGAGGAAGCTGGCGCCACCGGCCGACCCGGACTTCGAGGAGTACAGCCAGCGCATCGAGTACCGGCTCGCCACGCGCGAGATCATCTCGCGGACCGAGTACCACCGCCGCTTCCCGAACGGCTGGCGGCCCGAGGGGTCGCGATGATCCCGATACCCGGGATCCTGATCGCCCTGGCCACCTTTCCCGGCGTCATCGTGCACGAGGCGGCTCACATGCTGTTCTGCAAGCTGCGGGGCGTGGCGATCTTCCAGGTCTGCTTCTTCCGGGTGGGCAACCCGGCGGGCTACGTCGTGCACGAGGAGATCGAGGACTTCACCTCGGCGTTCCTGGTGGCGGTCGGACCGTTCATCGTGAACACCGCGCTGTGCCTGCTATTCTGCTTCCCCGCCATCATACCGGTGCGCATCTTCCACTACGACGACCCGGTCTCCTGGTTCCTGATCTGGCTCGGCATCTCGATCGGCATGCACGCCTTCCCCTCCAACCACGACGCCAAGTCGCTCTGGCTCCAGGCGAAGAAGCGCGCCGGCTCCCTGCAGCCGCTGGCGCTCCTGGCGTTTCCGCTCGTCATTCTGATCTACGCCGGCAATATCCTGTCGATCGTCTGGGCCGACTACCTCTACGGCCTGGCGGTCGGGTTCTTCCTTCCCGAGTTCCTCCTCAATCATCTGCTCTGATCCATGTACTTCCAGTTCCGGATCTTTCCCTCGGCCATCCACGCGACCGCCGTGTCCAGACGACGCCGGCGTGTCTGTTCGCGTTTGGCCTCGGTCACCCACTCGACATAGTCCTTCTTGTTGGTGTAGGTGAATTTCTCGAAGGTCGAGAACGCCTTCCGGTTCCGGCGCAGGGCGTCCAGGAAATAGCGCGGGACCTTCAGTTTCCGAGAACCCTTCGGTCTTGATCGGTTCGGCGGTTTGATCCCCTGATCGTTCAGCCCGACCGCCTCCCTGATCAGCGACAGCAGCGTCCGGTCGTCCGGCAGGTCCGAGACCGCCGTGAGGCGGCCGAACTGTCCCATGGCCTTCCCGCGGGATCCGGCCGCGCCTTCGAGCCGGTCACGCAGCAGCGCCTCCTTCCAGAAGCCGAAGACGCAGTGCTTCTTGAACGCAGCCATGCCGCACAGAATTCCCTTGTACATGAACGCCGGCGAGCTCCACTTGAGGGTCTCTTCCGCCTCCGGGCAGCCGGCATGCACGACCTTCCGGAGGTGGCTCAGGATCGGCCGCGCGAATTCAGCCGACCGGGCGATGTAGGCGTCAACGCGGGGGTCCTTCTTGGCCATCACGCTCTCCGGTTGCCCCCTACTCGGGAACGGCAACGGGGGGCGCTTTGGAGAGGGCGGACAGCAAGATTTCCTTCTCTTCGCTGACCCCGAGCCACTCGAGGCCCGTGTCCATGTCCCGGAAGATCGCGATCTCGTCGGGCGATTGCTCGCGCAGGATCTGGAACATGCGCGCCAGGCCGAAGGCGACGTCCGTGCCCACGACAAGGGCTCGCCGGGCACCCGCCCCGAAGGGACTCAGATAGACCATCTCTCTGATGACCTGGTCGGTCAAATGGAAATCCGTGACATCGCGGAAGTCCGAGATCTGACGAAAGTGCGGCTTGAACCGCGGATCGGCGGCCAGAGCACGCGCGTGCGCGAGAAGCTCGCGATCCTCGAGGACGCCCCACGCCCGGGACAGAACAATGGAACGATTCGGCTCGATGCTGTAGCCGCCAGGCATTGCTTGCCACTGCGGCAAAGTCTACGCCGGCACCGGTCCGGATGCAATCAGCACGACAGATCGAGATCACCCGGCAGCCGGGGTCCGGTTCGAGGTTGACGAGCTGCGACCCCTTTTGATTAACTCGTGGCCACTCAAGGAGGACTCACCATGCGCAACAGGCTTGTTTCGATGACCCTTGTGTCCGCCGCCGTGTGCATGCTCGCCCCGCCGATTCATGCGGCCCCGCGGCCGAAGCCGGGGTACGACTCGTTCATCGTCGGCAATCCTGCGGATGCTTCGCCACCGCCGGGCATGAGCTCCGGGCTGGTGCTGATGGGCGGGGGGCTCTACGTGGATGAAGCGTACCAGTGGATGTGCCAGCGGGCCGGCGGGGGCGACTTCGTCGTGATCCGAACCACCGGGACGGATGCCTACAATCCGTACATCCAGCAGCTCTGTCCGCAGATGGACTCGGTCGAGACCATCATCATCACGACGGTGGCCGGCGCGAACTCACCATATGTCACCGACCAGATCCACAATGCGGAAGCCCTCTGGATCGCGGGAGGGGATCAGTCGACCTACGTCAATTTGTGGCGTGGGACGGCCGTCCAGACCGAAGTCAACTACCTGCTCAATTCCAAGGGGGTGCCGGTGGGCGGCACCAGCGCGGGACTGGCGGTGCTGAGCCAGTTCATCTATACCGGCGAGCTGGGCTCGGTGACCTCGAGCCAGGCGCTGGCCAATCCTTTCCACCGTTATGTGACGCTCGACCGCGACCTGTTCGATTCGTCACTGGGAATGGACAAGCTCTACGATTCACATTTCGTGACCCGCGACCGAATGGGCCGGACGATCGTCTTCCTGGCGCGCATCATCGATAACGGCTGGTCGGCGCAGCCGCGGGACATCGGGATCGATGAGCACACGGCGATCCTGGTGACTCCCAACGGGGCAGGAACCATGGTGGGGACCGGCGCGGCCTACTTCCTGCAGGCGCCCGGGCCGGCGGAGGTCCTCGCCCCTAAGGTTCCGCTGACGTATCACAACATCGGCGTGTACAAGGTCCCGCAGGGGGGGACGTTCAATCTCTCGAGTTGGAACGGCAGCGGGGGTGTGGCCTACACGCTCAACGTGGATGCGGGAGCGCTGACTTCGACGCAAGCGGGAGGCAGCATTTATTGAAAGTGAAAATGCCCGACGAGCGTGCGGATGGGCGGGAGCGCCTCATGGCTCGAGGGGCGGGCTGAGAGGGCCCCAGTCCTGCCTCCAGGCGAGGACCTCTTCAGGGCCGAATCGTCTCGGAGCGACGGCCACGGCCTGGGCGGGGTCGCCGTAGAAAGAAGTGCCGGGCACCGGACAAGTCAGGATGTCGTCAATCCGGCCTGAACGCAGACGCCGAGGAGGCCCTGCGGGATCCAGCTCCGGCCACAGTTGAACACCGTCGGGCGATTCCGTCCCCATCCGGACGGCCATCCGCACGCTCGTCGGGCATTTTCATAGCGGGCGCAATCGGATCTCCGGTCTTACTCCGGTAATCACCCGAGCCGATTTACGGTGTTCTACCGATGGTCGCCCGAGTGATCTCCCTGTAGGCTCCACGCCCGACTGCTCAACTATTCCGAACCGACGACAAGCCCGGACAGGGCGGGGAGGCATTATGCCGAGAAGCAGGCGATACGCAACCGCATGCGAACCGGTTAGCGAGTTTCGTCGCGCAGCGCCGCGATCCCCGATCGTGACCTACCGGCTGGCCGATTATAACGAGGTCTTCACACTTTATCTTGATGCCGTCGAACATGCTCTACGTGATTCCATGGGCTCCGGCCGCGACTGCACTCCCGACGACGTGATTCGCCCGAAGCTACGCGTCGGAGCCGAATGATCCGCCCTCTGATCGCGGGGGGCGTTGACAGACCGGTAGGGTCGATGTAGATAGAGGGCATACAACGCGCCTGGCCCGTCCACGCGGCCACCTGCTGCGGGCGGTGACCGCTGGCTCGACTACACGCCCGAGTCCAGGACGATGCGCAACGTGACGACTCGGCGCACTCTCCGGCAGGGTTCTCCTGTCCGGCAATCCTCCTGCTGTGAGGCAACGATGGGTCGCTTCGCGCCGCGGCACAGCGGGCGCGCCGCGGCGGCGATCGGTCGGCCCGCGCAACTCGTGTGAACGGAGGTCCCGGAGGTCGACAAAAAGGACGTCAAGGTCACCGTCCAGGACGGCGTGCTCACCATCCAGGGCGTGTGCAAGAAGGAGATCGAGGAAAAGAGCAAGCGGTTCCACCGGATCGAGCGCTCGTACGGAACGTTCCTGCGCTCCTTCACGCTCCCCGAGAACGCAGCCGAGGACAGGATGAGGGCCGAGTTCAAGGACGGCATGCTGCTGGTACACCTGCCGAAGGCGGAGAAACCGAAGGCAAAGCCTCTGGAAGTCAAAGTTGAGTAGCCGGACAGCCATCCCTGCGCCGGCGGCCCCTCCGGATCCCGCGTCGGTTGTCCGGGCGGCAGGGGCAGCCGGCGGCAGCACCCTCTACGTGGTCATCGAGCCGAGGTGATGCGGCTCTAGAACGCCGCGCTCTCGACGTTCGCGACCCGCCGGTCGGGGATTCCGGGGCTGTCGTGGATCCGGAAGTCCCTGACCTTGCGTAGCACCAGGGTCACGAGGTCGGGGAGGCGCTGCGTCCTCACATCATGGAGGTCGGCCCCGTCCACGTCGTCGAGGCGTACGGCGGGGCGTTTTTCGTCCTTCAGCCAGCGCAGCTCCACGTGATGGATCTCCAGACCCTTCACATGGCGCGCGAACAGACCGTAGGTCGGAAGACGTCCGAAGCGGGCCGGCTCGGGCGGGTCGCTTTCGAGCTCGGGCGGCTCGAGGGCTGCGTCCTCCGGCGCGCCACCTCCCCTGAAAGCGAACCGAACCTCGCTGAGTCGGAGATCTTCAACGGCGTGACCCGGAACGCCGCTGATCAGCACGCCCTGGTCGGTCCCGACGTCATCGGCCGTGACACGGCTGATCCTGACGTGCCGGATCGAGCCGGCGAGGGTGTCGCCGGGTCCGCGCACGCGGGTGCCGAGGCGGACGAAGATCGGTGCGTTCACGATGTCCCGCATCGTGATGTCGGTGACCCGGACATCTTCGATCGGACCGCCGTCCACGCTCATGATAGCCAGACCGCGCGAGTGCTCGAAAACGCAATTCGACACTTCGATGTTCCTGAACCCGCCGAACGATTCCGTGCCAAGCTTGATCCGGCCGGTCGGGCCGCCCTTGTCCGCGACCGTGCGCTTGAAGGTGCCGTCGAGAAGGGACCCCTCGTCGTAACCGCTGACCCGGCAACTCGTGATGGTGACGGTCTCGGTGGCCCGCGCCCGCCCGAGGGCGAAGCTGCTCTTCAGACAGATGGCGTCGTCGAACGGCGAGTTGACGGCGCAATGGGCAATGCGCACGTTGCGGCAGGCATCGATGTCGATGCCGTCGGCAGCGGGCGAAATACTCGATGTCCGGATGTTCGTCGCCAAGGGCGACGGCAAGACCCTCGACACGGCCGCGATCGACAGGGCGATCGTGGCGGCCGCCGCCGCGGGTGACTGTGGCCGAAGTCCTGGTATTTGCGCGCGTCCCCCCCACTCGTTGGGCTCCGGTTCGTCGTAGGCTGCCACCGCCGGCGCCGCCGCCTCGATCGTGGCGCCGCGATCGAGGTGGAGACCGACCTGGCTCATCAGGTGAATGGAGACCGACAGGTAGGTACCGGCGGGGAAGTGCACCGTGCCGCCGCCCGCGGCGGCGGCCGCCACGATCGCCCTGTCGATCGCGGCCGTGTCGAGGGTCTTGCCGTCGCCCTTGGCGACGAACATCCGGACATCGAGTATTTCGCCCGCTGCCGACGGCATCTCGTTCGTGGCCCGCGTGGCCCGCGCGCCGCAGCCGAGAACGCTCAGCGCCAGCAGGCCGATCGCGAGCGGCGGGCTGATCGAGATGACGGCTTCACCTCCCCCTCAGTCGTCCTTGCCGGCCTCTTCGCTCTCGCTGCCCAGCGGCCACGTCGACAGCAGATCGCTCGTGTCGAACGCCGGCGCGGCCGCGCTGAAGTAACGCAGCAACTCCTGCCCCTGGTTGCGGATCCCGTGCGGCGTGTCCGCCGGGACGAAGACACAGACGCCCGGCCCCACCTCCTGCGTCTCGGACCCGACCGTCATCAGGCCGGAACCCTCGAGAACGAAGTACACCTGCTCCGGGGCGTGCTTGTGGATCGGCTGCTCCCCGCCGGGGTCAATCTGCACGAGTGTGGTGGTTAGATGATTCGCCTGGCTGGTTCGCGGTGACGCCAGAAGGTACGAGGTCGCGCCTTCCGGCCGGCGGTAACGCGGCGCCTTTTCCTTCGTGAGTACCTGCACGGTTTTTCTGGCCTCCTTCCCCCG
>QHXY01000219.1:0-4270 GCA_003223145.1 Acidobacteriota bacterium | reverse complement strand
ACCTCGCCCGGCCAGCCGGTGGTCGACCGACACACGGTCCTCGTCGTGCGACCAGGACGCCGCCCAGCGCCACCAGGGCCTCGCATGTCCGCCAGCCGACCAGGAGCAGCGCGCCCGCGACCAGCTCGACCAGAGGGACGGTCGAGCCCGTGACCCACAGCGACCGGCGAGGCAGGAACGTGTGGGCGTAAGGCTCGACGAAAAACAGACGCGCGTGCTGCAACGGGCCGAGCCCGATCCTACACCCGCAGACCCGGGAATCGAGGAAGGGAAAGCAGTTTACATTCGCGACAACCGGCGGTATATATCAGGACCGCAAGCCACCACACAGCCAAGAAAGGGACCACGGGTCAAGGAGGGCCGCCATGAAACCCGGACCACGGATGTCGAGAGCCCTGGCGTGTGCCGTCATCCTGCTCTGCAGCAGCGCCCCCGCCCTGAGCGGCGTCCATTTGTGGCGCGTCGAAGAAGTCTTCAGCAACGCCGACGGCACGATCCAGTTCATCGAGATGGCCACCTGTTGCGGCTCCACCAGCGAGGTCTTCACGGGCGGGCAGGTCCTGCGGAGCAACGCGAACTCGTTCACCTTCCCGGCGAACCTGTCGGGCTCGACTCTCAACAAGCACATCCTGCTGGCGACCGCGGCGTTCGCCGCCCTGCCGGGTGCCCCGACGCCCGACCAGATCATCGTCGATCACTTCTTCTCGACCGACACGGACACCATCAGCTTCTCAGTCTACGACACGCTGATTTTCGCGTCGGGGGCGCTGCCCACCGACGGCGTCACGTCTCTCAACAAGGATCCCAACGACGCCACGGACACGACCTTCACCGCACCCAACTCTCCCACGAACTTCGCCGACCAGACCGGCAGCGTCAACGCCGCCGGCGGCCCGCCGGCCGTCCCCGATGGCACCGGCGGGACGACCCCCATGACGGTGGCCGCGCTCACCCGTGACGGCTCGAGCCTGCGGGTCTCCTTCGACGTCGCGAGCTGCACCAACGCGGCCGATCACCACATCTTGTTCGGTCAGCGCAGCGGGCTCCCCACGGCGGTCGGTGGCACCTTCGCACCCCTCGGCAGCGTGTGCCGCATCGGGAACGCGGTCCCGTACGACTGGGCCGGCGTCCCCGAGCCCACCGACGGCTCGAGTCTGATCTGGTTCCTGGTGGTGACCACCGATTCCACCGGCGTCGAGGGCTCGTGGGGAGTGGACAGCGCCGGGAACGAGTGTCGCGGCCCGGGCAATGGCGGAGCCTCGGGGACCTGCGCGGTGGTGAAGAGCGTCGCCAACAAGTGCGGCCTCGTCTAGGAGCACGCTCCTAGGGCGGCGTGCCCGATGCGGCTTTGCCGTCCACGTACTTCACGCGATGGATCCCGCAGTAACCGTCCGCCATCATCGCGGCGGCGCAGGTCTCGCATTTCTTCGACGTCTCGACGGCCGCCAGGAGAATCCGGTAGTTCTTCGAGAACTCGTCGAAGACCTGGCGATCGTCGAAGGCGATGTACCCCGCGATGCCCAGGTGATCCTTCTCGCACCAGCCAATCCCGCGGCTGTTCTGCCGGCAGACGCTGCAGGTGATCGCCGCGGGGTCGATCGGCCTGCCCCGGGCGATGTAGTAGGTCAGCGGCGACATGAAGGCGTGGCCGTGGACGTAGCCCATGCGATGGGCCGGACAGAAGCCGTCAGTCTTAAGGGCGGTCTTGCAGACCGCGCACTTGACGGCCGTCGGATCGATGTCATGACCGTGGGCGTCGAGCGCCTCATAGAGGAACCGCGAGTGGACCTCCACGCCCGCGACGTAGCCGGCATTGGCGGCTGCGCACCAGTGGTTGAGCCGCTTCGCCTCCTCGCAATCGCGTGAGGACTCGGCTCTCCCGGGTCCAGGAAGCCCAAGACTGGCGAGAAGCATCAACCACGCGAGATGGCGCATGGCTCAGCGCTCGCGCCTGGCCGCGGCGGGGGAGTGTCTGCGTTGGGGGGTTCGGCCACCGGCCGTTCCCCGGCCGCCCGTCAGGCCGGCGCGCTCGACCGGAACGATCTCATCGATGACGTGATACTCCAGGGCCTCCTTGGGGCTGAGATAGTGCTCTTCATCGTTCGTCATCGGATACCACGAGGACGGCAGCGAGGAGTTGTTTTTCCAGACCCCCTCGTACCGCTCGAGCGCGAGACTCGGGTAGGAATGCGCGCCCGTCGGACTGTCCAGGTTCGCGTGGATCATCAGGATGACGTCCTCGGTGGCGTAGCGCCGGCCGGTCGCGGTCACCAGGATCAGGGCCCCCGCGGAATAGCAGCCCCCGATCGCCCAGGTGTTGACCGGGGCGGAGATCGTCCGGATGGTGTCGATGATCGTGAAGGCGTTGTCGGTCCACCCACCCTGGGTCGAGATATAGAGATCGATCGGCTTCTTCGGGTCGAGACTGTTCAGGTACATCAGCCGGGCGCTGATTTCCTTGGCCGTCCGGGAGTTGACGTCCTGGAATAGAAGCACCTTCCTGCTGCGCAGGAGAGGCTCGTCGCCGCGCAGGGTCGGGTCTTCGGAGCCGGCGTCGATCTGAGAATCGATGTAATTGTCGAGAGTATCACCCAGCTTCGGCACGGTCTGGACGTACGACGTCACGAACCAGATCAGGACCGCCGTCTGGGTCGCCAGGATGCCGACGACGATCAGCCCGAGTACCAGGACGATCCTGCGCCGGCCGTCGGTCGCGTGCTCATCCATGCAGCGGACTCCTCTGCAGCTCGAACGCCGATGCCCTCATAACGGTGGCGTGAGGATACACCAGCGCGAACGTGATGCCGACGGCCAGGAGCACCCACCGCCGGCGCACCCAGACTGCCCGCAGGGCCGAGTACTGGGCGAACAGGTCGACGGCGTAGGCGGCGCAGTAGCAGACGTTCGCCAGAACACCCAGGAAGATGAGCTCGAACAGGGTGTTCCAGGCCAGCAGCACCCGGGACCCAGGCCAGGCCGTGATGAAGTGCGCGAGCACGACCCCGGTCAAGACGAGATTGTACAGGACCCGCCTGGGCTCCCAGTAGCGCATGGCGTCGGCGGCGATTTCGCCGAAGCGCGGCAGCACGGGCGAGGCGCCTGATGCTTGAGGTCCATTCATTGCATCACCACGACGGCCCGGCCGCGCATATGACCCTTGTCCATCTCTCCGAACGCGCCGGCAAGGTCCTTCAGCGGCACCTGCTTCACCCGCGGCCGCACCCCGTGGTCGGCGGCGAACGCGAGAGTGTCCCGCAAGTCCTTCCGGGAGCCGGCCGGGGAGCCCATCAGACGCCGCGCGCACATGAGTGGCGCAGCCTCGGCGAAGTCGAGCCCTTCCGGGAGAGGCGCGACGTAGGCCGCTTGAGCCAGCATGTACTCCTGGAACCCGCCGTCCCTGGTGACGCCCGTGAACTCGAGCCGGCCGCAGAGGAATTCATCGGCCCCGAGACATTGCCGGCAGACACCACACGAGGAGTAGAGCGCCGACGCGCCCACACGCGCTCCGTGTGCAAGATGCGTGACTCGCTCCCCGGTGGCCTCGACCGTCCCCGCTATCTCGTGCCCCGGTACGATCGGGTAGCGGGCGAACGGGAACTGTCCGTCGCGCACCATCAGATCACCGTGGCATACGCCGCATGCGTGGACCCGGATCAGGATCTCGTCCGGTCCGGGCGTCGGGCGCTCGCGATCCTCCACTTCGACGCGCCCGCCGGCCTCCCTGATGACAGCTGCCTTCATAATCCACCTCCTATCGTGAGACCCACTTTGAGATGGTCCGCCAACCCAGCCAGCACACCAGGACCGTGATGGCGGCCGATCCCAGAATATATCGAACCCTTGGTGTCACCCAGGCCCCATACAGGAGCAGCGCCAGGATGAAGAACGATCCGCGGCCCGGCATAATCCGCGAGCCGGTGGGCAGGAAGCGGACCGTCATTCCCCGGCACGGTCGTCGGATTAGGTTGCATCCAGCTGCCGCTCACGAATCGCCGGGGCCCCTGGGCCGGGCATACCCGTCACTCAAGAGGCAGAGGGCGTTCACGATTGCGAGTAAGGCGAAGAGCACGGAGCAGATCTGATCACCAATGGCAAATGCAATGGGATGCATTTCCGTGACATCCATTGTCACAACATGCCACACAAGGAGGCATGCAGCCGCGCCACTGTACGAAGCTGACAGGATACGGAGAGACAAAGAGACCGCGTTGCGTGCCACGAGGAAGGTCGCCGGTACGAGACTGATTCCAATGGCGATGACTGTATTCCG
>QHXY01000222.1:471-2840 GCA_003223145.1 Acidobacteriota bacterium | reverse complement strand
TCGGTGCGGCCCAGCAGGCGATGGATCAGGATCGGCGCGCCCGGGTCCCTCGGACCGTCGTCGACCGCATCGAACACGCGATAGCCGTCTCCCCGGGCACCATAGGCCAGCCGCTCTTCCCCGTGGGGCTCCAGGACCTCGAGACGGGGGATCGGCACGACCGTCCGAACCGAAGCGCCGTCGCCGGAGATGATCTGAATCGGGATCCGGCGCAGGTCGTCGCCGCTCACGCGTGCCTGGAAATGGCCGTCGGAGTCGATCCGGACGGCTGATTCGTTGATCCGGACCTGTGGCTCGGTGCGCGCCCGCTCGCGCATCCTGGCCAAACCCCGCTCGGTGATCCGCTCGTTCACCTCCACGCGCCGGTTCATTCGGCGGCCCTTCTCCGTCTCGTTGCTCGCGATGGGCCTGGTGGAACCGTACCCGCGTACGATGAACCGCTCCGGCGAGATTCCCTCGGTCTCGACGAGGTATCGGACCGCGGCCTCGGCCCGCTTCCGCGAAAGGTCCATGTCCAGGTCCTTCGAGGCCGTGGCGTCCGTATGACCTTCGACCAGAATCTTCTCCTTCGGGAACTTCCGCATGGCGGCCGCGGCCCGCTTCAGAGTCTCCCTGGCTTTCTCGCTCAGCTCGTCGGAGCGCCCCCGGAACGCGCCGCTCGAGAGGCTGAGCGAGACCGCGGTCGTGCGGTTGACTCCGAACAGCCGCGGGGGGCTGCTGGAACGGCCCTCGTTCGGATAGCGCAGATCGAGCTGGTACTGATAGATCTGACCGCCCTCGATCGTCCGGCCGTCGTCCGTGTCTCCGTTCCACGACTGGGAAGCCGGCGGCGTTCCCTGGCCGTGCAGGGTCCGGATGGGCTGGCCTCCCGAGTCCGTGATGATCAGGCTCCAGGACTCCACGTCCTCGGGTCGTGTCGCCTCGATCTGGAACTCGATCGGCTTCGCGAGCCGTTCGTCCTTGAGCTCGACCACGTCTTCGAGCGTCTGGAGACCCATCCGGACGTCGGTCGTGGGCAGGTCCGCCGTTTGGCCGTTGATCAGGACGAAATACGCCTCGAGGCTGCCCGTCACATCCACCGGCTCCGTCTGGCTCGTGGTTCCGACGGAGACGCCGGTCAGGGCCGGGTGGCCGATGGTCGCGGTCGATCGGGGCTCATGGAGCACGCCGAAATTCGCCTTGGCCAGAAGACCCGGCGTGATCGAGACGACCTGGGTCTCTCCCGTCGTGGCCGCGATCTCGGCCGCGATGCTGTTCAGATTGATCTTGAGCATTCGCTGTCCGGGCGTCACCGCCGGGAAGTGGTACCGTCCATATTCGTCCGTGAGGGCATACGTTCCGTCGTCGAGCGCGACCATCGCCCCGGCCACGCCGGGCTCGTCCGGCCCCTGCCGGCCGTCGCGATCTTTGTCCTCGAACACCTTGCCGATGATCGTTCCCAGATCGAAGAGCGGATCCATCACGACGGAGACGGCGGCCTGGTCCCGGTTCGAGATGACGCACAGAGCGCATACATCCCTCGCCACGGCGGTGTTGGTGTACTCGCCCGGCACGGCGCCGGACCCGATCACGAGCTGGTAGCTCAAGACCAGGTATCCCGGCTCGCCCGGATCGGCCCGGCCGTTCCCGTTGGAATCCACCAGTGCCGGGATGGTTCCGAGGTCGAACGTGAGCGTCCGGTTCCCGGTCGGATCGGCCGCGGGGCCTCCATTCAGACGGGCGCTTCCCTGGAGGTACTTGAAGTTCGGCGGGATCTGATCGTCCACCTTGACCAGGACCACGTCCGTCGCCCGCGTGTTCCTGACCTCGATCCGGTAAGTCACCGTTTCCCCCAGGAGCGCTTCCTTCCTGCCGGCCGCCTTGGTGATGTCCAGAACAACGCCCTGGTTGAAGCTCACGGCGGGCTGCATCGCCAGCGCGATGCCGTCGGTCGTGTCCGTAGCGGTGATCACGGCCGTTCCGACCGTGCCGGAGCGAACCGTCCCGGTCGCAACTCCGCTGGCGCCCGTGGGCGAGGCCGGCTGTGTGATGGTGTCCACGCCGCCCCGCTCGGACGAGAGCGCGATGGTCTTTCCCGCGACGGGCTGGCCGTTCGAATCGCGCAGCGTGACCGTGATGGTGCTGACGGTGACGCCGTCCACGGGGACGAACGGAGGCGCCGCGACGACCGTCGAGAGGGTCGGACTCACGCCGGCGAAGACCGTCACGCTCAGGCTGTTCGCGTCGGCGGGGTCGCCGTCTGCGTTCCCGGCGGTGGCGGCCTGGGCCGCAGCGGCGGTGGCGCTGTCGTCCACTGTCGAGACGAAATCGGCAGCTCCTGCCGAACCCGGGGCGTTCGCGGTGAAATGGATCCCGATGTTCGTGAGCGT
>QHXY01000222.1:0-374 GCA_003223145.1 Acidobacteriota bacterium | reverse complement strand
GCGGTCCACGCCGGTGTCCGAGCCGCCGATCGTAGGCAGGACGTCGTAGATGAAGACATTGCCGGCGCTGCCCATCGCGACGGCATTGGGCGAGATCTCGGCCACCACGGAGGTGACGGCGCTGCCGGATGGCACGCTGTTGAGGGTGATGGTCGCATTGCTCAGAGCGAGCGAGGAGCCGCCAACGGTCCCAGTCGCCGAGTTCTGTATCGCGGCGGCTCGGGCCGGACGCAGATCGCCACCGACGATGAGGATCCCGATGATCCCCGTCGCGATCAGTCGCCCTGTGTTACGTGACCCGCTCACCTTGACTCCACTTTGGCTCTGTGCCCCGGCTAGTTTCTTCCCGCGGCCCGCCCCTCTCTCACTTCTCA
>QHXY01000031.1 GCA_003223145.1 Acidobacteriota bacterium | reverse complement strand
CGAGAACCTGGGCCTGGCGATGGAGCGCGAGCGCTCCGGCTTCCCGTTTCCCGACATGGTGAAGTACATGGACGGATGCTGGCACTGCATCCACCCCGATTTCCTGCGCGACCAGCTGGCGCGCTCGCGCGAGCGGCTGCGTCTCGAGACCGTGGACGTCTGCCTGCTGCACAACCCCGAATATTTCTTCTCTGATGCCAAGAAGCACCAGCACGGCCAGCCACTCGACGAGCTGCGCGCCGAGTTCTACCGGCGCGTGCGCGAAGCCTTCGCGTACTTCGAGGAGGCGGTGCGACGGTACGAGATCGGCTGCTACGGCGTGTCCTCGAACACCGTCGTGGCGGCGCCCGACGACCCCGAAGCCACCTCCGTCTCTTGGTTGCTCAAGGCCGCCGAGGAGGCGGGCGGAGCGGACCACCACTTCCGAGTGGTGCAGATGCCGATGAACCTGTTCGAGTCGGGCGGCGCGCTCCTGCTCAACACCGGCCCGGAGCGCGGCCAGACACCGCTCGAGGCGACCGCCGCGGCCGGCCTGGCGGTCCTGATCAACCGTCCCCTCAACGCCATCGTCCACAACCGCCTCATCCGCCTGGCCGACGTCGAGGACGACGCACCGGGCGGGAGCATCGCCGAACGAACCGCCGATCTGAAGAATCTCGAGCAGGAGTACCGGGCGCAGATCGCGCCCCAGGCCGGGACCGCGAAAGAGGCCATCGATCCCTTCTTCGAGCTGATCGACCAATTGGGGGGCCTGCCCGACCAAATCGAGGACCTCGAGCACTGGAAGCAGATCGAGCAGCAGTACGTCATTCCGCGCATCAATCATACGGCGCGCGCCATGGGCCACGACGTTCCAGCGTCCGTGCGAACCGGCTGGACCCACTGGTGGGAGCGCTGCCTGCCGTCCCTCGAAGGACTGCTGCACGCCATCGCCCGGGAGGCCGGACGCCGGAGCCGCTCGCGCAGCCGCGCCGTGAGCGATGCGATCGACCCGCTGCTCCCCGTGGAGCGCCGCGGCGAGTCGCTGTCTCGCAAGGCGCTCTGGGTGCTGGCCGGCACGCCCGGGGTCACCTCGATCCTGGTCGGTATGCGGCATCCGTCCTACGTCCAGGACGCCATGGGAATCCTCGCGTGGCCTCCCGTTCTCGAACCGCTCGAGGTCTACCGCCGGGTCAAGAAGGTCAGGCCGAAGTGAGACGCGACGCTCCCGAGCCGAGGACCCCACCCGCCGAAAAGAAGGCGCGGGCCATCGCGTCCAGGGGGCCAGCGAGGAGCGGCGCGTAACGGCGCGCCTCGGAGCGCAGGCGCTCCCCGCCCCCGGCGCCGCCGAAGGCGGACGATTCGGACGTTCCCGCTTCGACCCACTCGTCTACCATGCCGGCGGTGATCTCCGGATGGAACTGCACGCCGTAGGCGCGGTTCCCGATGCGGAACGCCTGGTTCGTGTACAGGCGCGAGGAGGCGAGGAGGGTCGCGCCGCCGGGGAGGTCGAACGAGTCGCCGTGCCAGTGGAAGACAACCAACTCGGGAGAGAAGACACCGAGCACCGGGTCCCGTCGGCCGGCGTCGGTGACGGTGATCGGGAACCAGCCGATCTCCTGCGCCGGACCGGGATACACGCGCGCCCCGGCTGCGGCGGCGAGGATCTGCGACCCAAGGCAGACGCCGAGAATAGGAACGTCCCGCCGCAGCGCGTCGGCCGCCAGGGCGATCTCGTCGGCGAGATGCGGGTAGCGGTCCGCCTCGTACGTGCTCATCGGCCCGCCCAGGATGATCACGCCCGGCGCCGGCGCGACCGTGCGCGGCACCGGCTCGCCGCGCCAGGTGCGTACGGTGCGCGCCGCGAGCCCGTGCTTCCCGAGGACCTCCGCCAGCAGACCGAGCCCCTCTCTCTCCGCGTGCTGAACGACCAGAATCGCGTCCGGTACGGCTGCTGTAGGGCGTGTCGCGCCGATGACGAGTCCTCCTCGAAAAGCGCCGCCACGATCCTGAGTTAAGATGCGGTCATGACGATCTTAGCCTTCGCCGGCGCCCTGCGTGCCGGCTCGTTCAACCGTAAGCTCCTGGCTGTGGCCGTCGAGGCGCTGCGCGGCCAGGCCGACATCGACCTGCTCGACCTGCGCGATGTGCCGATGCCGCCCTACGACGGCGACATCGAGGCAAACCAGGGGCTGCCGGAAGGGGCGCGCAAGTTCAAGGAGAGGATCGCCGCCGCCGACGGCCTCCTCATCTGCTCGCCGGAGTACAACCACTCGATCCCCGGGACGCTCAAGAACGTCATCGACTGGGCTTCTCGGCCGCCCGGCAACCCGTTCAAGGGGAAGGTCGCGCTCCTCATGGGCGCCTCCCCGGGCCCTTATGGCGCCGTGCGCGGCGTCCTGGCGCTGCGCCAGGTGCTGACGGCCCTCGGTGTTCTGATCCTGCCCGCGAGCGTGCAGATCATCCGCTCGGGCGAGGCGTTCGACGCCTCGGGAAAGCTGGTCGACCCGAAGAACGCCGCCCAGGTCGAGAAGACCTGCGCCGAGCTTCTGCTCGTCACCCGCCTGATGAGAGACTGAAGACATGGCGGCGTTCAGCGACCAGTCGTATTCCATGAAGCCGATCGGCGGCTTGCCGCCCTGCCGCTCGATGAACGCCTTTACGCCGGGAGCGGCGTAACCGGCGATGAACGCCACGATCGACGGCGCCGCCTTCTTCCAGCCCGGCGCCGTGAAGTCGCCGCCATACCATTCGAAGTACCTGGACACCAGAAGCCTGCCTCCCTCAATCCGCACGTTCTTCGGGTCCGAAAGAAACGACCGGGCCCTCTCCTCGAGCTGCTCCTCGATTCGATCGCCGTCGTAGGCCCAAGGTGGCAGCGGCGCACAGGAGCGCGAGGCGCAGTTCAGCGCGAAATGCAGGCGCGGATCGCGGAAGAACGGCCGCAACAGTCGGTGCTCGATGTCGTCCAGCGTCAGGTCGAAGCCGCCGACCCTGTGCCTCGTCTCCGTCCAGACACCCGGAATCCTGCGGATCGACGACACCTCCCGATGGTCGAGGATCGCCTGCACGGTGTACGCGTTGTACGCATTGATCAGGAGCGCCTCCAGATGCCCCGCGGCCAGCCGGTCCAGCCGTGCCTCGGCGACGCCGCTCAAATAGGAGTCCAGCGCGGCGCGGTGCTCCTGCATGGACCGGTAGTCCACCAGACCCCCCTTGGTACCGCGCTCCAGCAGCGCCCCCCACGCCGTGTGGTCGAAACGCTCCGTCCCTCCCGCGAGCGACGCCTCGACCGCCTTCGCCACGTCACCCGTGGCGCGCTCGGCCGACGGCGCCCCGCACCCCGACGCGATCCCCGCGGCCAGAACCACGATGCACGACGTCGGCATGACCGCCGGCCGGTGCGACGCTCGGACCTGTCTCAGGAACGACGCCGGAGAGGGCGAAGAGGTGGTAGCGCTACGGGGATTCGAACCCCGGTCTGATGGCTGAGAACCATCCGTCCTAACCCCTAGACGATAGCGCCACCTGGTTCCGGGACAGGGATTCGAACCCCGATACCATGGTCCAGAGCCATGTGTCCTACCGTTAGACGATCCCGGAAAGCCGCGCAAATTTTAATGATCGCCCGTCGGAGTGTCAACCAGTTGAGCGCGCGGGCGCGGGATCCTGCGTATGATGCTGTGCCGGAATGCAATACGGACAGGAAGAATGTGAACGTACGATCGAGCGCGATCACCACGAATCGGGCGATGCCATGGGCCGGTGCCGCGCGTGCCAGGTGGCCTTCTGCCAGGCCATGGCACATCGGCCTGATTCTCGCTCTCGCCTGCGCGTGCGTCGCGGCGTCGAACCCACGGGAGCGCCCCCGGCCCGGCGACATCGTGTTCCAGACTTCCGAGTCGCCGCAGAGCCGCGCCATCCAGGCCGCGACGCACTCTCCTTATAGCCACATGGGGCTGGTGCTTTACCGCGCCGGCCGGCCTTACGTCCTCGAAGCGGTGGCCCAGGTACGGCTGACACCGTTGACCGAGTGGGTACGCAGGGGACGTGATGGCCGGTACGTCGTGAAGCGGCTCAAAGACAGCGGCTACCTCTCCGGTCAGACCAACGTGGAGCGGTTGGAGCGCGCCGCCCTCAAGTTTCGCGGGAGACCCTACGACCCGTACTTCGAGTGGTCCGACGAGCGCATCTACTGCTCGGAGCTGGTCTGGAAGGCGTACCGGCGGGGCCTGGGTCTGCGCATCGGAGAACCGGTTGACCTGTCGACTTTCGATCTGTCGAGCGACCTGGTGCAGCAGAAGCTTCGCGAGCGCTTCGGGGACCGGGTGCCGCTGCAGGAGCCGGTGATCTCTCCCGCGGCGATTTTCAATTCTCCCCTGTTGAAGAGCGTCCCCTAGAGCAGTCCAGGCGACTCTGTCGGAGCCTTCATCATGCCGGTCGTGGAACGTTCTGTTCTCATCAACGCGCCCCAGGACGCGCTTTTTGACCTCGCTCAGGACTACGGTCTACGCTTGAAGTGGGATCCGTTTCTGCGCGAGATGCGCTTCCTCGATGGTGCCGGTGAAGCGGCCGTCGGCGTGCGTGTCTCGGTCAGGGCGTGGACCGGTCTGACGATGGTGGCCGAGTATCTGACACTGAATCGTCCGCAGCTGGTGGCGATGAAGATGGTGCGCGGGCCATTTATTTTCCGGCAGTTCGCCGGCAGCTGGCGGTTTCAGCCGCACGCCAGCGGCTCCACCCAAGTGGTCTTCCGCTATCAGTTCGAGACGCGCTGGCGCGGGCTGCGGTGGCTGGTCAATCCCGTCATTGCCTGGGTATTCGGCCGGGACATCCGCCGGCGGTTGTGGGGGCTCAAGCGCTGGGCCGAGCAGACGGGTCTCCGTGGCGAGCCAGGCGTATAGCCCCTCCATTGGCGCCGATTCGGGCCGGCGTATAATCCCTGACCCGGCGAGCGCATGAAGAAACGAACCTCCAGCGTCACGGCCCTGCGGCGGCGCGCCGCGCTCGCGCGAGTCCGGCGCGCCTGCCTGGCCCTTCCCGACACGCTCGAGAAGGAGGCCTGGGGGGCGCCGACGTTCCGCGCGTGCGGCAGGCTATTCGTGATGTTCGTGGACAATCACCATCAGGACGGCCGGCTGGCGATCTGGTGCAGCGCGCCACCTGGCGCCCAGGACGCGCTGGTCGCGTCGGCTCCGGAGCATTTCTTCGTGCCCCCTTACGTCGGGCCGCAGGGATGGGTCGGGGTGCACCTCGACAACGGGCTGAAGTGGGCGGCCGTCTCCGCCCGCATCAAGGAAGCCCACAGGACTATCTCGGCGCGGGGGACTCCAGGAAGGCGATCAGGCGATCGAGGCGCCGCAGGGCACGTTCCCTCCCGATCAGAACCAGGACGGCGAACACGCCGGGGCTGACGGCGGCGCCGACCAGGGCGACGCGCAGGGGGTGGATGTAGTCCGCCGCCTTGTCGCCACGCGATTCGGCGAGGGCGCGCAGCGCCTTTTCGGTCTCTTCCTCGGTGAACGGTTCGACGGTCGCGCGCGCGACCCGCAGCGCCCGCACTTTCTCGGCGAGCGCCGCTCTTCCGCCCGGCTTCCCGCCTCCGCCGAGGTGCTTCTCGACCGCCTCGGGCCGGTACTCGAAGTCGTCCGTCAGGAATGGGCGCGCGTCCCGCACGAAATCGGGCAGGCGCTTCGAGCGTGCCTTGAGCGTCTCGACGACGCGCAGGAACCAGCCCCTGCGCGCTCCACCGTCGTCGATGTCGGGGTTCAGCAGACCGGCGGCGCGCAGGTCGTCGCGGATCAGCGCGACGATCGTCTCGGGCGGCAGGTCGTTGATGTACCGGCTGTTCAGCCACTCGAGCTTCTGCTCGTCGAAGACCGCACCCTTCTTGTTGATGTCCTCCAGCCGGAAGGCGGCGATCATCTCGGCACGCGTCATCTTCTCGCGCCCGTCCCCCGGGGACCAGCCCAGCAGGGCCAGGAAGTTGAACATCGCCTCCGGCAGATGCCCCTTGTCGCGGTACTCCGTGACCGAGACGGCGCCGTGTCGCTTGCTCAGGCGCTTCTTGTCGGGACCGAGGATGAGCGGCAGGTGGGCGAAGCGGGGCGGCGTCGCGCCGGCCGCCCGGTACAGGAGAAGCTGCTTCGGCGTGTTGCTGATGTGGTCGTCGCCGCGGATCACGTGCGTGACGCGCATGGCGACATCGTCGGACACTCAGGACAGATTGTAGGTCGGTGACCCATTCGACCGGAGCAGGACGATGTCCTCGATGACGGCAGCGTCGAAGGTGGTCGGCCCGTGCACCAGGTCGTCCCAGACGATCTCTCCGTCCGGGACACGGAACCGCAGCGCCGCCGGCTCTCCCGCCGCCAGGCGGCGGCGGACCTCCTCGGGCGCCAGCCGGAGGCAGGTTCGATCGTATTTCCAGGCGGTGCCCGCCGACTCGGCGGATTGGCGCCGGGCCTCGAGCTCGGCTGGCGAGCAGAAGCATGGGTAGGCCCTCCCCTCGTCGCGCAGGCGGAGGGCGAGCCGGCGATGGGCCTCGACATGACGGGACTGAAAGTGCGGCCCCTCGTCCCAGGTGATCCGCAGCCACTCCAGTCCCTCCAGGATGGTCCGGACGCTCTCCTCGGTGGAGCGCTCGGTGTCGGTGTCCTCGATCCTGAGGATGAATGTGCCACCCTGCTGCTTCGCGAACAGCCAGTTGAACAGCGCGGTCCGTGCCCCCCCGACGTGCAGGAACCCGGTCGGGCTGGGCGCAAAGCGCACCCGCACACCTTCCGAGACGGCCGTGCCCGGTGCTCTATCGGTCATCGCAGGTGGGATTTAACCCGATCCCCCCCGGGCTTCAAAGCACTTTTTGATTGCCGAAAGGTCCATAGCGAGGTATATGGAAGTCTCAGTCTCGAGAGGACGCCGATGTTTCATAACTCGCCGCATCGGGTCAGGCCTCACCTTCAAGCCCTCATCGCGATCGTCACTCTGGGCCTGGGAGTCCTGCTCCTGCCAGTCGGCCGGCCCCCTTCGGCCGTGCCGGTGGACACCAAACTGCAGGGGTCCGTGCCGAAGGCCCCAGCCTTCGCGGCGGACTTCCCGATCCCGTTCTGGCGCACCGTCGACTTCCGTCCCCGACGGTCAGGTCGTGGTGTTCCATCCCGACGGCAGTCGCATCCCCGGCTGGCCGCGGACCTTCGAGACCCTGACCCAGCCGGCCTTCCCGATGGGTGATGCCGGCGTGGGCGATCTGGACGGCGACGGCTCTCCGGACATCGTGACCTGCGTCGTCTCCGGAGCGCCGCTGCGGCGCAACTTCCTGTACGCCATGCGCATCGACGGCACCGATCTGCCCGGCTGGCCGATCGAGCTGACGAACACCAGCACCACGGACTATTTCTCCTGCTCAAACGTTCCGACGCTCCTGGCCGACCTGGACGGGGACGGATACCTGGACGTCATCCGGGCGATGAATCGCGGCACCATCCTGGCATTCGACCGCCACGGCAAGTCACTGACGGGCTGGCCGGTGCGCCTGGGGCCCGACTACTCCAACAACGGCATCATCCGGGAAATCGGCGCCGACCTGCTGGCGGTCGATCTAGAGGGCACCCACCAGATGGATCTGGTGTTCGTCGAGTCGGGGCTCAACCCGCGCCTGGCGGTGGTCTCCGGCGACGGCAGACTTCTTCAGGGGTTCCCGGTGGGGCTGGCGGGCATCGTCGATCGCGACGCCCCGGCCGTGGCCGATCTGGATGGCAACGATCAGGTGGAGCTGGTGCAGGCGACCATGCCGTTCTACGGGAATCTCATCGAGCCGGTCCCCGAACCGACCGCCGGAGCGCCGATCGACCCGGCACGCCTGCACGTCATCCGGCGCGACGGGTCGAGCCGCCCGGGCTGGCCCCGCCAGCTCCAGCTCGGTGCCTCCTGGGGCGCTGTGCTGGCCGACCTGGACGGCGATGGCCTGCCGGAAATCCTGCAACAGGACGGCGACCAGCTCCTGGGATTCGATGCCGGCGGCAATCTCCTCCAGGGGTTCCCGGTGATCGTGCACCGGGACTTCGTGCGCTCCCAGTCCCTGGCGACCACGGCGTGGGTGCTCGGCGACCTCAACGGCGACCGGCGGCCGGACCTCATGCAAGTCTGGAGCAGCCTGTACGCGGGGAACGCGTACATGCGGGTGTTCGGGCTGCGCGCCACGGGCAATCCTCTGCGCGGCTTCCCGTTCGACGCCGACGGGATGCTCGCCGCCTCGCGGCCGGTTCTGACCGACCTCAATGGCGACGGCGTCAACGATCTGGTGATGCTGATCTCGGACGGGGGGAACGGCGGCTGGCGTCTGGTGGCCTGGGATCTTGGCTCGCTGCTGCGCGGGACCGGCACCACCTCGCCGCTGTCACCGAACCTTTCAATGCCCGGAGGCCAGCTGCCGGGTCACGGTCAAGGTCCGAACAGACCGAGCTGATCGCCCGCACGGGGCGGCACCCGGAACCGAGTGGTATCGAGCGGCGCCGGGCCCCGCGACAGTCCGAAGCGCCGGCAGGCGGTCTCGAAGCGGCGGCGCAACAGCTCGGCGTAGGGTCCCGTTCCCTTCATCCTCGTACCGAAATCGCTGTCGTACAGCTTGCCGCCGTGCGTTTCGCGCACGAGGTTGAGGACGTGTTTCGCCTTCAGGGGGTAGTGCGTCTCCAGCCACTCGGTGAACAGTTGCTTCAGCTCGTGCGGCAGCCGGAGCACGACGTACCCGGCGGAGCGCGCGCCGGCCGCGGCGGCGGCCTCCAGGATGCGCTCGAGCTCGGAGTCGTTCAGCCCGGGGATCATCGGCGACGACAGCACGCCCACCGGGACCCCCGCGTCGGTGAGGGCGCGCAGCGTTTCAAGACGGCGATCGGGGGAGGCGGCGCGCGGCTCCATGGTGCGCGCCAGCGCGCGGTCGAGCGTGGTGATCGAAACGAACACCGACGCCAGCCGCTCCTTCGCCATCGGCGCGAGGATGTCGAGATCGCGCAGGACCAGACCCGACTTGGTGATGATCCCGACCGCGTGGTGGTGCTCCCGCAGGACCTCCAGGAGGCTGCGGGTGATCTTCAGGTCGCGCTCGACGGGCTGGTAGGGGTCCGTGTTCGCGCCCAACGCGATCACCTCGCAGCGATAGCCGGGTCGGCGCAACTCCTCGCGCAGCAGCCGCGCGGCGTCCGGCTTGGAGAAGATCTTCGTCTCGAAATCGAGGCCCGGAGACAGGCCGAGGTACGAGTGGGTCGGCCGGGCGAAGCAGTAGACGCAGCCGTGCTCGCATCCTTTGTACGGGTTGATCGACCGATCGAAGGAGATGTCGGGTGAGTCGTTGCGGCTCAGGACGGTGCGGGTCGTCTCGGGGATGACGGTGGTTTCCAGGCGTGGCGGCGCGTCCTCCTCCGCGCCCGCCGCCTGGCCGTCGTCGATCGGAGCGATCCGGCGCTTCTCGAACCGCCCTTCGGGGTTGCTGACCGCCCCGCGGCCCTTTCTCGCCGGCACGATCTCCTAGTCCTTGTCTTCGCCCCAGGCTCTCTTCACCGTCTGGTCCGCGAAGTAGACGATGTCGAGATCGATGTGCGACTTGCCCAGCGACGGCTTGTCGGTCTCGGGATGGCCCGGCAGCGGCCGCAGCGGCGACGCCGCGTTTCACCTCGAAGACCGCCTCGCCCGCGGCGCTGCCGCTGCCGTTACGGATGGAGCAGCTGGTGTTGTCGGACTTCGCCTTGAACCCCGGGTCGTTCGCGTACGTCGTCTTCACGTCGAAGGTGGCCAGGCCGTTGTCGACCGACTTCAGGGTGTACTCGCGCGTCATCGTCAGGGTCGTGTCCTCGAGACCGGCGATGTTGAGCTTCGTGGGCAGCGGCACGACCCGCTCCTCCCTGAAGCCCTCTCCGATCTTGATGTCCCGCGCTCCCTTCAACGACGGAAAGACCCGCTCCATCTCGGGGATCGCCAGCGTGTCGATCTCGGGGTTGTCCTTGCCGCTCACCTTGTGCTTCTCGTTCAACGTGCCGGAGGGATCGAGCGTCCCTTCCCAGACCACCGTGCGGAGGTCCCTCTCGAGCGTGCTGACCGTGGCGAAAGCCTGGCCCTGCCGCTCGAACTCGAGGTCGAACTTCTGGATGGTCCGGCGGAACGGCACGTTGCCGCTCGCGTCGGCCTCCTGCGTCACCGTGACGATCTCGTACGCCTCGCCGCGCTTCTGGCCCTTCATCCTGGCAGCCCAGAAGGCGAAGCCGTCCTTGTAAGCATCGGGCGTCTCGAACGTGACTGTTCCGGTCCGCGATGTCGAAGCGGCCCTCGAGCGTGTAGGTCGAGCTCGGACGCGCCTTCGGGAGGAAGTGCAGGACAGTCGCTGCCGCATCCTTCGGGACCGCGGGCGTCGCCTTCGCCGCCGCGGGCGCCGGCGGCTGCGGCGCCTCGGCAGCGGGCGCGGCGGCTCCCGCCCAGGCGGTGGCAAGCAAGCCGATGGCGACTTGTCGGAGCCGTCCCCCGGATCCGACTCGTCTCCGTCTTCGCCCTCGTCCCGGTGCTTCTTCCAGTAGTCGTCGATGGCGCTGCGGATGGCGGCCTCCTCCGGAACGCGCACGTTGTGGATCGCCGCCAGCAGGAGGATCGCCTGACCGACCTGGGCGGTGTCCTTGGGGAGATGGCGGCGCAGCGGCTCGATCAGATCGCGCGTGCCCAGGAGCGACATCCAGCGCGCCGCGTTGCCGGGGCCGGCCGCCTCGACGAAGAAGTCGGCGTGCTCGAGGATCAGCTTCGCGGCCTCGGCGGTTCCCTGCTCGCACAGGATGATCAGCAGGCTGTGCCCGGAGTCCTCCTCCAGGTTGCCCGCCTCCAGCCGCGCGCGCGCCGGTTCGATGACCGCTCCGTCGAGCTTGGACAGGGCGTGCTCGGCGGCCTCGTACAGGTAGGAGTTCTCCTCGGAGAGAAAATCGATGATCTCGTTCACCGCGCCGACCGATCGCAGCTCCCCGAGCGTCTCGAGGGCCATCCCCTGCGGGAAGAACGGGCCGCGGCAGGCGGCGATGGCCAGGCATCGTTCCTCGACGGCCCGCCGCGCCTGCGAGCGCGCCGGTGTGCCGGCGTCGCCCGCGGCTTCGACCGCCCGGCGGATCGCCTGCGGCAGGTCGTCCATCATGAAGGAGGTCTCCTCCTCGAGGAGGGCGAGCAGAGCGTCCGGATCGCCCGCCAGGCGGCGCACCTCGAGCTCGTAATTGCGGTACCTCGCCATCTTGACCACCGCGGCGATCAGGAAGCCGACGACCCACTCCCGCAGGTGCGGCCCGAGCCCTTCCACGGGCCCGACCACCTCGGGCTCGGCCCAGTACACCGCGACCTCGACGATGCGATCGATCAGGTCGTCACCGGGCGCGCGCCGCAGCGCCCGCGCGCGCTCCTTGACGGCGCGGGCCAGCGCCGCGGCACTATCCTCGAAGTTGCCGGCCTCCAGCGCCGCGGCGATCGAGGCGACGGCCGCCTCGTCCAGTGCCGGCCGCAGCTCGCAGTTGTAGGCCGATTCGATCGCCTTGAGGGTGCGCGGGAAGTCGATGCGGCCGCTGAGGTTCGTGCGGAAGCACCAGCCGCAGTCGTCGATCTGGAGATGGTCCATCAGGGCGCGGAACGCCTCGCCCGTATCGCCGCCTCCGGCCCCCTTCCATTGCAGCGACCGGATCCACGCCTGCAGAAGAGCCCGGTACCCGCCCGGCCCGGTGATCTGCAGCGCCGACGGCAGGATCGACGGCGAGCCGAACCAGTCCGCGCGCTTCTTCAGGAACGCCTGCAGCTCGTCGCGCGCCGGGGCGTCGCCGCGGTCGGCC